>NZ_JAPELK010000019.1:0-86187 GCF_029813005.1 Hahella sp. CR1 | reverse complement strand
GCGAGCGTCTTCTATAATCATATGGGCATTGTATCATGCCTATATCGATGCCAGGTTAATAATAACAAAACCCAGAGTACAAAAAGCCAGACTCTACATGCACTGACGCCCCATAAAAGGGGCGTCTTAATGCGTGTCGATCAGGTTGCGCTGGAGGGATCGTAACCCAGATTGGGCGACAGCCAGCGCTCGGCTTCCTGTAAGGTCATGCCTTTTCTGGCGGCGTAATCTTCCACCTGATCCCGTTGAATCTTGCCTACGGCGAAATAGCGGGCTTCCGGGTGAGAGAAGTACCAGCCGCTGACGGATGCGGCGGGATACATGGCGTAATGCTCGGTGAGTTTGACGCCGGTATGCAGCTCCGCTTCAAGAACGCTGAACAGCTTGGCTTTTTCTGTATGATCCGGGCAGGCAGGGTAGCCTGGGGCCGGACGAATACCCGCGTACTTCTCTTTGATGAGCGCTTCGTTGTCCAGTTGCTCACTTGAGGCGTATCCCCAGAACTCTTTGCGCACGCGTTCATGCATACGTTCAGCGAAGGCTTCCGCCAATCGGTCCGCAAGGGCTTTGACCATGATGCTGGAGTAGTCGTCATGCTCGCTTTCGTACTGCTTCGCCAGCTCTTCCGCGCCGATGCCGGCGGTCACCACAAAAGCGCCCACGTAGTCGTTTTTACCTGATTCGGCGGGAGCCACGAAATCCGCCAGTGAATAGTTGGGGCGGTTTTGTTCTCTTTGAGTTTGCTGTCTTAAGTGGCTAAGCGTCGCCAGGGGCGCTGACTTGCTCTCGTCCGTATACAGGACCGTGTCTTCATCGCTGGTGCGATGGGATGGCCAGATGCCTACGACCGCGCGCGCTTTCAACAGGTTGTTGTCGATAATGTGAGACAGCATTTTCTGGGCGTCCTGGAACAGTTGGCGAGCGGCCTCGCCCACTTTTTCGTCTTGCAGAATGCGTGGGTATTTGCCAGCCAGATCCCAGGAAATAAAGAAAGGGGTCCAGTCGATGTAATCGACCAGTTCCTGCAGCGGATAGTCGTCAAAGACTTTAACGCCGGTGAAAGTTGGAGTGGGTGGCGTGTAATCGCTCCAGTCGCCCCGGAATCGATTGTCCCGCGCCGCAGCCAAAGGAATGGGTTTGGCGGATGGCTCTCGATTCTTCCTTCTTTCTCTTACTTCTTCATATTCCGTGCGAATATCCTGCACATAATCCGTCTTTTGTGTGTCGCTCATCAGACGAGTGGCGACGCTGACGCTACGAGATGCGTCAGTGACGTACACGGTCACGTCGTTTTTGTATTCCGGCTCAATTTTAACGGCGGTGTGAGCCTTGGAGGTGGTGGCGCCGCCGATCAGCAGAGGAATCTGGAAGTTGAGGCGCTGCATTTCGCGCGCAACGTGCACCATTTCATCCAGGGATGGCGTGATCAGGCCACTGAGGCCAATGATGTCGACATTTTCCTCTTTGGCCACCTGCAATATTTTCTCGCAGGGAACCATGACGCCCAGGTCGATAACCTCATAGTTATTACATTGCAGAACAACGCCCACGATATTCTTGCCGATGTCGTGTACGTCACCCTTGACTGTGGCCATCAGGATGCGGCCTTTGGCTTTCTCTTTGGCGTCTTTTTCCTGCTCAATGTATGGAATCAAATGTGCGACCGCCTGCTTCATGACGCGGGCGCTTTTCACCACCTGGGGCAGGAACATTTTGCCGGAGCCGAACAGGTCGCCGACGACGTTCATGCCGTCCATCAGCGGCCCTTCGATAACTTCGATAGGGCGCGCAGCCGCCAGTCGCGCTTCTTCCGTGTCTTCGAGGATATAGGCGTTCACGCCTTTCACCAGAGCGTGTTCAAGGCGTTTGGTGACAGGCCAGGAGCGCCACTCCTGACTCTCTTCCTGCTTCTTCTCGCCTGTGCTGCGATAACGCTCGGCGGCTTCCAGCAGGCGCTCCGTTGCGTCGGAATGTTTGTTCAGAACGACGTCTTCCACCAGATCTTTAAGTTCTGCGGGAATCTCATCGTAAATAACCAGCTGTGCGGGGTTGACGATACCCATGTTCATGCCGGCGTTGATGGCGTGGAACAGGAATACCGAGTGAATCGCCTCGCGCACGGTGTCATTGCCGCGGAAGGAGAAAGAGACGTTGCTGACGCCGCCGGAGATATTGGCGTAGGGCAGGTTCTCGCGAATCCAGCGGGTGGCCTGAATGAAGTCCACCGCATAGTTGTTGTGCTCTTCGATTCCGGTGGCGATGGCGAAAATATTCGGGTCGAAAATGATGTCCTGTGGAGGGAATCCCAGGCCAACCAGAATGTCGTAGCTACGTTTGCAGATTTCCGTTTTGCGTTTGTAGGTGTCAGCCTGCCCCGCTTCGTCGAAGGCCATGACGACTACCGCAGCGCCATAGCGCATGCAGGATTTCGCTTTGGCGATAAAGTCCTCTTCGCCTTCTTTCAAGCTGATGGAGTTCACCACGGCTTTGCCCTGAATGCAGCGCAGACCCGCTTCGATCACTTCCCATTTTGATGAGTCCACCATAATGGGGACCTTGGAAATATCCGGCTCTGACGCGATCAGGTTCAGGAAGACCTTCATGGCGTCCGCCGACTCCAACATGCCTTCATCCATGTTGATGTCGATGACCTGGGCGCCGTTTTCTACTTGGTCGCGGGCGACATCAAGCGCTTCTTCGTAACTCTCTTCTTTGATCAGGCGCAGGAAGCGACGGGAGCCGGTAACGTTGGTGCGTTCGCCTACGTTTACGAAACGGATTTCATCTGTAAGCGTGAAAGGCTCTAGTCCCGAAAGGCGCAGACGCGGCTTGATGTTGGGAATGGTTCGTGGCGCGTGCTTATCTACTGCTTTTTTGATGGCGGCGATGTGGTCCGGCGTGGTGCCGCAGCAGCCGCCAATGATGTTCACGAAACCATCTTGGGCGAAACCTTCCACAATGGCGGCCATTTCATCCGGCGTTTGATCGTATTCCCCAAATTCGTTGGGCAAGCCGGCGTTAGGGTGAGCGCTGATATAGGTGGTGGCGCGGTTGGACAGCTCTTCCACATACGGACGCAGGGCGTCCGCCCCCAGCGCGCAGTTCAAACCAATGCTGATAGGCCTTGAATGCGCCACGGAATTCCAGAACGCCTCGGCCGTTTGTCCAGACAACGTCCGTCCGGAGGCGTCAGTAATCGTGCCCGAAATCATTATCGGCAGTTCGATATTATGGTCGATAAAGTACTGCTGTACGGCGTATATACAGGCCTTGGCGTTCAACGTATCGAAAATGGTTTCGATCAGAATGATGTCGCTGCCGCCATCGACCAAGCCTTTGGTGGCTTCGTAGTAGTTGTCGACCAGAGTCTGGAAATCGACATTACGGTAACCGGGGTTGTTAACGTCCGGCGAAATGGAGGCGGTGCGGGAGGTTGGGCCTAACACACCGGCGACAAAACGTGGAATGTCGGGCGTTTCCGCTGTTTTCTCCGCCGCCGCTTCACGGGCGACCTTGGCGCTGGCGACATTCAGCTCGTAAACAATGTCTTCCAGTCCGTACTCGGCCTGGGATACCCAAGTGGCGTTGAAGCTGTTGGTTTCAATGATGTCGGCGCCAGCGTCCAGGTAGGCCTTGTGAATGGCTTTGATAATATGCGGCTGGGTCAGACACAGAAGGTCGTTGTTACCTTTGATATCGCGGTGGAAGTCCTTGAAGCGTTCGCCTCGGTAATCGGCCTCCTCCAGTTTGTAGCGCTGAATCATGGTTCCCATGGCGCCGTCCAATATCAATATCCGTTTTTTCAGGGAGTCGTTAAGGGCTTCTACTCGTTGGATCCGCGTCAGCATGTGAAAAACCTAGCCGTAGTCATTATGATTCTAAAGGAGGAAAATATTAGCAGATTAAGCCATAAGATGCCCTGTTTGCCTAGGGCTAAGAAGCCTTTTGCAGTATTGCGGAGGCCGATGTGGGAGTATAGGAAAAGCGCGTTTCAGCTAAATCCTACTAATTTGCTAAGGCTTTAACCAACGAGGCTTTTGCTCTACAATTCACAGCATCAATCACCTTTGGGGCTATTTAGGAATGGTAACAGTCACAGAATCGGCTCGCGACTACCTCGCGCAATTACTGGAAAAGCAAAAAACCGAGGGCATGGGCGTGCGCATGTTCGTGACGCAGCCGGGCACCAAGTATGCGGAAACTTGTCTGGCGTACTGTAAGCCGGAAGAAATCATAAAGGATGATGAAAAAGTCGAGTTTGACGCCTTTACTCTGTACTTGGATAAAAACAGCCTGCCATACCTTGAAGAAGCTTTCGTTGACTTCAACACCGAACGCATGGGCGGTCAGCTCACCATTAAAGCGCCCAACGCCAAAATGCCCAAGGTGGACGAAAGCTCTCCATTGCCCGATCGTATCAATTACATCCTGTTTACCGAGATTAATCCGGGGTTGGCCTCCCATGGCGGCGAAGTGTCTTTGGTGGAAGTGGTTGACGACATCGCCGTGCTTAAATTTGGCGGTGGTTGTCAGGGATGTTCGGCGGTGGACTTTACTCTGAAGCAAGGCGTCGAGAAAACGCTGTTGTCGAAAATTCCAGAGTTGAAGGGCGTTCGCGATTCCACTGACCATACGGTCACGGACAACGCTTATTACTCCTAAACATTCCGCTAAGGGCGCAGGTCTGTACTGGTCATAGAGCGCAGATGAAATAAGGGCGAGCATGGTTCGCCCTTTCTATTTCTGTCTCCTCAGAATCGTTGTTTATCCCGCTTGCGCCACCATTCTGTGGCGGTTTCCAGCGCTCCCTGTTGTGACGGGTCGTTTCCAATATATTTCAGCGCTAATGCCAGCGTGCTGATCGCCGCGGCTTCCGCGTATTCATCTTCATCAACTCCTCGCCACACATTAAGCATGTGCTCAATGGAGAGCTCTTCCGCTTTGAGATGGCGTTGCGTAAATAAAGGCGGCCAGGTTTCTTCGAAGGTTTCGCCCTGATGGCTGATGTGCGCTACACATTGAGCATCCGGGTTGCGTTCGACCTCGCCGCCTTCGCCCTTGATAACGACGGCGGTGGGGTATTGCAACAGGTTGGCGCTGAGCTGGTGGATGGGATTGTAGGGAGGGTGGAAAATGCCTTGCATAACGAGAGGCGCATGAAGGGGGTTCAGCAGGCGCGCCATGGAGTGCACGGGGGAGCGCAGGCCTAAAATTGAACGCATCTGAATAATGTCGTGCAAACGCGGAGAAAAGCTTTGCAGTGGCATATACGCGAAGTTACTGGCGTCAAGGGCGCGTGCGGCGTCACTCCAGTTGGCGGCGACAGGCAGGCCCAAAGTCTCCACCACCGAACGAGTGTAAAGGCGACCCTGCGTGTGGCCCTCTGAGCCGTGCATAAAAATGCGATAGCCGTTCTGGCTGAGCAGTAGGGCGGAAAACAGAAACCAGGGTTGATGGCGCTTTTTGCCGGCGTAGGAACTCCAGTCAATATCCACCTTGAGTTCGGGAGCGTTGAATCTGGCCTGGGCCGCCTCCACAAATCCAGCCAGTTCTTCCGGCGTTTCCTCTTTCACCCGCAACAGCATAAGAAAAGCGCCAAGCTGCAGATCCAGTGTATCGCCGTCCAGAATCATGCCCATCGCGACTCGCGCTTCTTCACGGGTCAGTGAGCGAGAGCCCTTTTTGCCTTTACCTAACGCCCTGATAAAAGGAGCGAAAGCATGTTCGTTGCTTTCTTTGGGAAACTTTTCGTTCAACATGGGAATTCCTTGTTTACAGGCAGTTATTCGGCTTGGGGAGGCCGGCGATTTTGCACGCAATTTTGGCTGGGCCGCCAGGAAACAGCTGCATCAGATATATGCTGTTGCCTTTATCCTGACCCAGTTTGGCTCCGGTGGTTTTCACCAGAACGCGGTTAACCGGGGACAGGCCAAACTCATCATAAAACTCCCGCACCAGATCTATGATTTCCCAATGCTCGGGAGTCAGCGCGATATTCTCGTGCGCGGCGATTTCTTCCGCGATAGTGGGGCTCCAGTCATTCAGGTTGACCAGAAAGCCGTCTTTATCCAGGGGGAGGTCCTGTAACGTCATGGGATAGCTTCCGCTTTTTGTCTGCGATATGGCTTTAGAACCAGGAAACACTGCGAGGGTGGCGCTCGGTCAGCTCGACGAACTGTGCGTAGTCCGCTGTTGCAATGGCGTCTGCGGCGGTGATGCCTCGCGCTGTCAGATCTTCCTGTAGTGCATGCACCTGGACGCCTGCATCGAGTAGCCCTTGTATCAGTGCGTTTTCCTTATGTTCCTTGGCCCATATTACGCCGTCCTCAATTAAAAGCAGACTGTCGTCGGGACCAATCAATTCGGCGCAGGTTTTAAGCAGTTCGCGATGGCGAATGCCTTTATTGAATATATGTAACACCATGGCGTGTGAGTATTGCTGAAATAATGAGTTAAAGAAGTCGATTCAAAAGCTGAAAATATGATCCGCCGTCGCCATTTTTTCCTTAATGGCGTCGATCTCCAGAGCCTCAACCGGCATGCTCAGATCGTCCGTGCTGAGGGCGAACTTATCTAATGCCTCCATGGAGACAAAGATCTTTTCTACGCCGTAAATCGGCAAAGCTTTGAATCCTTTAGCATGATTTTTCATGGCGATAGGGCTGGGATTGATATTTTTCGACAATTGGAAAACGCCTTCCTCCAGAAAGATGACTTCCACATCCTGATCGAAAACCGCCGCCGCCAGCACTGCATCCAGGCCTTCCGCCCCGTAAGCGTCGCCGAATGGTGGGCGGGTGATCAGGTATAACAAACGCTTTTTGCCTGTTTCGCTCACGTTAGCCTGCTCCAAATGTGATGACGCGGTCGGAATACAGGGCGGCGTCCACAAGCTGTCCGAGCCCGGACAGCTCAAACTCGCTTTGTAGTGAGTCGCCGCTGCGCTGATAACGTTCAGCTTCCGATGGGGTGATGACGCCGCGCTTGACGCTGGCTCCAATACAGGCGACCAGATCGAGATTATGCTCTCGTTTGAGCGTCCCCCACTCAGCGGGAAGATAGGCGTCGTCCTGTGGCGCAATGCTGAGGGAGGACGCGTTCAGTACGCCGTCATGGTAAAAAAAGATGCGGTAAATGCTATGACCCCTGGCCAGAACGGCTTTGGCGAACTGGCAGGCGGAGTAGGGCGCCTGTGACGAAAAGGGGGCGCCGTAAACGACAATGGTGTATTTCATGACAAATAAAAAAGCCCGGTTAGACCGGGCTTATGTTAAACCTATTTAGGATCAATCGTCACCGCCGAACGCCAGGATCAGGTTCAGCAGGCTGATAAACAGGTTGTAGATGGACGCGTACAGAGATACCGCCGCCAGGATGTAGTTAGTCTCACCGCCATGAACGATTTCGCTGGTCTGATACAGGATACCTGCGGACGCGAACAGTACGATAGCGCCTGAGATCGCCAGAGAGAACGCGCTGCTCTGGATGAAGAAGCTCATGATGATGCAGCCTACGATGACCCAGAAACCTGCAACCAGGAAACCGGCCAGGAAGCTGAAGTCTTTCTTGCTGATCAGGGCGTAAGCGGACAGACCAAAGAATACGAATGCGGTCAGACCCAGCGCGCTGGTTACCGCCTGTGCGGCGCCGCCTGCGATCAACTGGCCAACGATCGGGCCAATTGTCAGACCCAGCAGGCCGGTGAATGCGAACGCCAGCACCAAGCCCCATACGCTGTTAGCGACTCTTTGAATCACAAAGCTGATCGCCAGGGCGCCGAAGAACGCGCCGTAATGCACGATTGCGTTGAATGGCATGCTTGATGACAAGAATGCAGTGAAAGCGGAAAAGGCCAGGGTCATGCCCAGTAGCCAGTAAGTGTTTTTCAGAACGTTGGCGGCGGTGGACGAATCTACTGCCGTTCCGTAGCCTTGCCTAAAGTCGGCGACGGCTGATTCATTGTTAAAGCGTCTGTTATCCATGAACGTCTCCAGTTAAAAAGCTATTTGGTTCTATATTAGTGACGGAAAGGGAAATTTCAATCTTTGTCGTAGCCAAAGAAGATAAATTATTCGTTACAGAAAGCCTTGTGTGTCGGGGTTTTCAGGTAAAAGTTCAGTATACGTGTTGATACGAAAGAATTTGTCCGACGGATTAAGTGAAAGGTTAGACTTTGAGTAAAACGAAGAAGCTAGGAGATAAGAGTGAGGACTCGGTGAATACTTGCTTTAGATCCTCTCCGCAAGGTCGGAGAAAGAAGTGGCGGTGAGCCAGGGATTCGAACCCCGGGTAGGCTATTAACCTACGGCGGTTTTCAAGACCGCTGCTTTCAACCACTCAGCCAGCTCACCGTTAAGAGTGTCTGTGTGACACGAGCCGTGCATAATACTCAAAATTTTTTGGGTGTCAACAGGTTTGAAGAATGCGCCCTAACAAAGTTCTTCAGTGACTAATATTTAAGCATAAATAAGGCCCAGCCTGTTTAGTTGTGGCTAAAGAATACACTGGGCGATGATTTCAATCCTCGCCCGGGTCGTACAGCTTGAAGTGATATTTAACCAATGAGCGGTTAAGAGTTCTTAGTCCGCACTGCCGCCCAAACGTACAGCGCCTGTCATTTTTGGCCCGCCGTAGACCTCGGGCGAACCTGGGGAGGCTGTTTTTCAGTTGAGTGCGTTGGATAAGAAAGCCGTCATAACGATTGTTGCGGTAAATCCAGCGCCAATGGAAGCCTCGCCTAAGATCGCTGCGAAAAGCGCTGACCCATGGCTGGCGCCTACCGAAAAAGACTTTCTCTTTAGGGTGCTTTTTAGGCTTGCGGATACTGTCTGCTCCTTTGATTTACTTTTTACAGTTATTGCGGCCCCGCATACTGTCTTCAAGTCTGTAATCTGATATCTTTCCAGCCCTTGTTTTATTCCGCGAAAGTACAGAGTCCATGAGCAAGCAGATTGTATTAACGGGTATCACCACTACCGGCATTCCTCACCTGGGTAACTATGCGGGCGCTATTCGTCCCGCCATTGAAGCCAGTAAGCAGGACGGGGTGCAGTCTTATTTCTTCCTGGCGGATTATCACGCCTTGATCAAGTGCCACGAGCCTGAGCGCGTCAGGGAGTCCACCAAAGCCATCGCGGCGACTTGGCTTGCTTGCGGTCTGGACCCGGAAAAAGTGACGTTCTACCGTCAATCCGATATTCCGGAAATTCTTGAACTGAACTGGTTGCTGACAAGCGTGACGGCGAAAGGTCTGATGAACCGCGCTCACGCTTATAAAGCCGCAGTGCAGGAGAACATTGAGAAAGGCGACGCCGATCCAGACAAAGGCGTGACCATGGGCCTGTTCAGCTATCCGGTGCTGATGTCGGCGGACATTCTGATGTTCAATGCGCATAAGGTGCCTGTCGGTAAGGATCAGGTGCAGCATCTGGAAATGTGTCGTGATATCGCGGCTCGCTTCAACCATATCTTCGGCGAAACCTTCGTGTTGCCGGAAGTGGTGGTCAGTGAGGAGTCCATGGTGTTGCCTGGCCTGGACGGGCGCAAAATGAGCAAGAGCTACAACAACACCATTCCTTTGTTTGAGCCGGAAAAGAAATTCAGAAAGCTGATCAACAAAATCGTCACCAACTCTTTGGAGCCCGGTGAACCGAAAGAGACCGACGGCTGCAGCCTGTTTGCGATTTATTCCGCATTCGCCAAACCAGAAGAGGTGGCGAACATGCGTAAGCAATACGCGGAAGGCATCGGTTGGGGCGAAACCAAGAAGCAGTTGTTCGAATACTTGAACGAGATCCTGGCCGACAAGCGTGAACGCTACAACGAACTGATGCAGGACCCCACCTACATTGAAGCTACGCTGCAGCAAGGCGCGGAAAAGGCCAGAGAAAAGGCGGCGGTATTGCTGGCCAAGGCCAAGCAAGCGGTAGGCATCGGGCCTATTCGCTAATCGATTGACTCGACAGGCGGACGGAAAGGGACATGCGCACATTCAACTGGGGTGTCATTGCACCAGGGCGCATCGCCCAACGTTTCGCCGCCTGCTTTGAGACTATTGAAAACGCCAGAGTGCTGGCGGTGGCCAGCTCCAATCGCGAGCGCGGCGATGCTTTCGCCCAACGCTTTGGCTGCGAACGGGTTTACGGGGATTACACTGAACTCACCCGTGACCCGGACATTGACGCCATCTATATCGCCAATCCCCATCGTTATCATTTAGAAACTGCGCTGCTGTGCATCGAAGCCGGCAAACCGGTGCTATGTGAAAAACCGTTGACCGTTTCCGCTGCGCAGGCGCGCGCATTGATGGACGCCGCGTCACGCCGTCAGGTTTTCCTGATGGAGGCGCTCTGGACGCGTTTCATACCTGTCTGGCGTCAGGTCAAACAATGGCTGGACGCCGGCGCGATAGGCGATGTGGTCCTGATGGACTCCCGTTTCGGCTTCAAAGCGGAAAGGGTGCAGGGAGATCGTCTGTTCGAATTGAACCTTGCCGGAGGTTCACTGCTTGATATCGGTATCTATAACCTTTCCATGTCCCAGTTTGTCATGGGGCGTGATCCAGTCTCCTTTATATGCGATGGCGTGGTGGGCGAAACCGGCGTGGACGAACGGGTTTCCGCCATTCTCAACTATGGCGGCCCGGCCAGTCAGTTCACCTGCAATCTGCTGTCCAACACGGACAATCGTTTTCTGATCTACGGCTCCAAGGGACGCATTGAAGTCCCCGCTGATTTTTGGGAAGCCTCGACCGTGACGCTGACTACAGATGACGGCGTCTCCGAGACGTTTGAGGGGCCGCTGTTGGCGAACGGGTTCGAGTATCAGGTCATACACGCGATGGAGCGCATTCGCGCTGGCGAACTGCAGAGCGATGTGATTCCCTGGCGCGATACGCTCGCCACCCAGACTTTAATGGACGCCATACTTGCCCGTCTGGGCGTGGTCTATCCCTTCCTCTCCGAGCGGCAATAAGCGCCAGCGGCTAAACTTTCCTGCAATACCACATGCTGATCAAATAGTTTGCGTCTGTTGAGACCGCTGGATTATTGGTAATTGGAATGATAGAAAGTCCATTTTCGACAGCCTGCAATTATGGTGAGCCGATTATGTTCTGGCTGCCGCTGTCGGCGTTTATGAATGCTAAGGAATCAATGCGTGCTGAAGGATATTAACGCTCATTTTAAACCGAAGGACTTCTGGCTGGCGACCCTGATTATGCTGGGCGCCATGCTGGCGTCACTGGTGATCACTCAAGTGCTGGCGCACCCCAACGTATTGCTGGTGCTGTTTCTTGGGGTGCTCGTCGCCGGCCTTAAAACCAGTGTCTGGCCTGCCTTATGGAGCTCACTGCTGGGTTTTTTCGCTTACAACTACTTCTTTACCCATCCTCATTACACCCTGAAGGTCACGCATTTAGAGGACCTGTTAACGATAATCTTCTTCCTGCTCTTATCCACCATCAGCGGCAATCTTGCCGTGCGTCTGAAAGAGCAGGTTTCTGCGATTCGCGAGAGCAAGCGTGAGGTAGAGGATTTGCTGTCCCTGAGCAGCAAGCTGAGTCTGGCCCCGGATCGGGCCTCCATCATGCAGGTGGCGCTCAAAGAAATGGCCAAGCTTGTCGGCGCGCCAGTGCTGGCGTTTGAAAAGGGACAAGGTGAGCCTGGCGGCGCGGTGGATGCGCGTGGAGAACCATTTTCTTTGCCCCCGCCTGAGTTGGAACTCGCCAGACGCATATGGGAGCAGTCAGGTCCGGATTCCACGGGCGCGCTGACTTCTCCTGAGCAGCCATCCCAATACAAGTGGCTGCCGGTGCGTTCGGAAATGGGAGTGCTTTGCCTGCTGGGCGTCCCAGATGGGGCATACAAAGCTTTGGACTGGGAAACCCACAGCCGCATCAGCAATCTGACGCAGCAGCTGAAGCTGTCTCTGCTCAGGACCAAACTCAACGAAGAACTGGAGGAAGTGCGCTTTCAGGCTGAGACTGAGCGTCTGCGGGCGGCGTTGCTTTCATCTGTTTCCCATGACTTGAAAACGCCCTTGGCGGCGATGATCGGCGCGGCGGGCAGTCTGTTGCAATATCACGACCGCCTGTCCGACGAGGACCGCAGAGAGCTGATGGAAACCACCTTGCAGGAAGCGGAGCGTTTGGACCGCTATATCCAGAATCTGCTGGATATGACCCGTCTGGGATACGGCGCTTTGAAGCTGCACCGGGACTGGACTTCTCTGCACGATATAGTCGGCGCCGCGGTGAAAAGGCTGGTGAATGAACTTAAGCCTTTAAAGGTCAATATTGAGCTGGCTCCAGACATTCCGCTGCTGTACGTGCATGCCGCCCTGTTGGAGCAGGCGCTGATCAATATTCTGGAGAACGCCGCCAAGTTCTCGCCGGAAAGCGGCCGCATCGACATTCTGGCCAGGGTGGAGAATACGAGCCTGATCATTGATGTGGTCGATCAGGGGCCGGGGATTCCGGCGGAAGAGCGGGAGCAGGTGTTCAATATGTTCTATTCCGTCACCAAAGGCGACCGCAAGCCCAGTACCGGACTGGGGCTGGCCATCTGTCACGGCATGATCGGCGCCCATGGCGGCTCGGTGGAGGCGTTGGATGGTAAAGATGGGCGTGGCGCGGATATTCGCATCGTCTTGCCGGTAGACCCACTCCCGGACTCGGATCTTGATGGCGATTCGGAGGAGGGTGAAGCGGAGTAGGCTTTTTTACGCTATACGCTATACGCTATCCGCTATCCGCTATCCGCTATCCGCTATCCGCTATCCGCTATCCGCTATCCGCTATCCGCTATCCGCTATCTGCGCCAGAAGTGGGGCAGGAAGATGGCTAGAAGCGTGAAGTATTCCAGACGCCCCAGGATCATGCCGAAGGACAGCACCCAGGTGCCTGTGTCGCTGACCGGGGCGAAGTTGCTGCCCAATTCCGCAAACGCCGGACCCAGCACGTTGAGGCAGGCCGCTACGGCGGTGAAAGAAGACCAGAACTCCAGTCCTGTCGCCATCAGCGCCAAAGTCAGTATCAGTGTGCTGCCGGCGGCGAAGCTCATGAAGGCGGCCGTCGCGCTGGTGACGTCAGAGCCGACGGAGCGTCCCTGATATTTCATGACGAATACGCCGCGAGGATGCACGATCCGCTTGAACTCAAGACTGATGGATTTGATGGAAATGATGTTGCGAATGATCTTGTTGCCGCCGGCGGTGGAGCCTGCGCAGCCTCCCAGATAGCCGGCGAAGACCAGCAGCATGGCGGTGGCTTCCGGCCAGTCTGTGAAGCTGGCCGCGCCAAAACCGGTGCTGGTGATGAAGGAAACCAGATGGAAAGCGGAGTCGCTGAGCGCAGTGAAAGGGTCGTGATACTTCTGCGCTTTCAACAGCATGATGCACAAAAGCAATGACAAACCCGCCACAATCAGCAGGAACGTGCGGGTTTCTTCGTCTTTGAGGTACACAAAGGGATTGCGGGCGCGGAACACCTTGAAGTGCAAGGCGAAGCTGATGGCTCCAAGCAGCATGAACACATCGGAAACTGCCAGGATCAGATGGCTTTGGAAGTAACCCATACTGGCGTCATGAGTGGAGAATCCGCCTGTGGAAACGGTAGTGAAGCTGTGCGCGACCGCGTCGTAAAAGCTCATGCCGGCGACGAAATAGGCGAGGGCGCACAGCACGGTGATGGCGATATAAACAATCCAGAGATAGTGCGCCGTATTGGCGACACGCGGTGATAGCTTATCGTCTTTGACCGGTCCGGGCGTTTCCGCCTTCAACAGTTTCATACCGCCCACGTTCAACATGGGCAATACCGCCACCACGAATATTACTACCCCTAAGCCTCCCAGCCATTGCAGGAACTGTCGATACAGCAGGAAGGTTTTGGGTAATTCGTCCAGTCCGCTCAGAACGGTGGCGCCGGTTGTTGTCAGGGCGCTGATGGATTCAAACACGCCATCGGTGAAGCTGACGCCTGTAACCAGAATAATGGGGATTGCTCCCAAGACGCCGCTGCACATCCAGGTGAGACTGGCGAACAACAATGAATCGCGGTAGCCAATTTTGGTGAGATCGGATCTGCGATAGCGGGACCAGAATAAGTAGGACGCCGCCAGCATCGCTACGGCGGGAGCCATAAAGGCCTGCTGCACGTTGTCGCGAAACAACGCCACGGACAGCGCGCCGAAAATCAATTGCACGCCTCCCATCAATGCGACCGGGAAGGTTAGTAGGTAGAGAGTGGCTCGTCTGTTGATCACGCTGCGGCGAAACTGTCTGAAATAGCTTGGAAACCAAGTATTAAAGTTTATCAAGGCGCGGATTACCAGACCGTAAAAATTCCGTAAAAAAAGCCGGTTAGGGCCCATGTAGGCTGGCCGCTGATGGAAATTGTCATTCGAACATTAAATAATCGACGAAGACGGTTAGGTGAAAGCGTTCTCCTGAAGTGGGCGGTAGGCGGACGATGTGACGACAAGGAAACAATAGGGAGTTTATGTCTATGAATCAGTGTTATCTAAAATCGGGAGCGCGTCTGCTGGGCGCGGTGGCGTTGTGTTTATCCAGTGCGTCTATGGCGCAGGAGGGAACTAACGATTCAGCGCTCGCTTTGGCCACCCCGAGCGGCAAGGCGTTGCGGGGTGAATATGGCTTTGTCGGCCAGTTCTCGTGTGTGCAGACGCCATTGCAGCCGCCGCCTGCGACAGGGTTCGATCCAGAACCGCCTCACAGCCTGCTGGTGGAGGGGGAAGCGGTTTCTGTGGCGGGGTATGGCGTGATGACGTTTTCTCCAGCAGGAGCAGTGGACTTGAATGTCACCGGCTCCCTGATCGGACTGGATAAAACCGCGATCGGCGACGCCCCTGTCACCGCACGCATCGCTGGAAGCTGCCCGGGAGGTCATTATCAATTACTGGACAACCACCGGCTTTCAGTGGAGTTTCCCAACTGCCAGGAGAGCGTTCCTGGCTTTAGCGCCAGCGGCGGGCCGTTGCGATTCGAAGGGTTAATCGCGCGGGACCGGCGCTGGATCAAACTGGCGATGGTGGATGGCGGCGTGCAGACCTATGACATCGCCATTCCCGGATACCCTGAACTACAGAACCAGCGCGCCTGCATACAAACCTTTGTCATGGACAGAATGTAGCTTTGTCGATGGTTTTCTTCTTCATCCGCTAAGGTGTTTGGAATCGTCGCCGAGTGGCGGCGATTCTGCATTCTTTTTACAGTTTTTATTTTTATTTCAATAATTTGAGCTAAACTCAGCCACTAAGGTTGAGTTTTACTACGTATTTCCGAAACGCTGCGGCCGACTCTGAAAATCAGGAATGGCGACTCGGCCGCTGGATTTGATTCACCGCACAGACAGCGAATAACAAAGAAAAATATAGCAATCGTTTATGCTTTCGGGTTTAGGGAAACGCTTCTGCAGACTGTTTCTGATCCTGACCGCTGTCCTGGGGACGTGGGAGCAGGCGTACGCCCGTTCCGAATACGAAATCAAAGCCGCGTACCTTTATAACTTCATCAAGTTCGTCACTTGGACTGATACCGAGACGACGGCTTCCGCCATCGATATTTGTGTCTATGGAGAGGACCCTTTCAAGGAAATTCTCCATCCGCTTAAGACTCTTACCGCACACGGAAAACCCATCAACTTGTTGTACCCCGCCAAGCCTGCGGACGCTGCCGTCTGCGAGGTGCTGTTCATCAGTCGGGAGGAGAAGCGTCAGTTACCGGCGATTCTCTCCCAGGTGGGACGGAATGTTTTGACCGTGAGCGATATGAAAGATTTCGCCAACTCCGGCGGCATGATCGGATTTGTGACTGTCGGCAATGTAATCCGGTTTGAAATAAATTTATCCAGCGCCCGCGAGGCCGGTCTCGATATCAGCTCCAAGCTGCTCGAACTGGCCCTGGACGTGATCAAGAAGTAGGTAGGTACAGCAGAACATGAAATGGTCTCAGATGCCGATAAAACACAAGCTGATCATGATGACGTTGTTCACCAGCGTGATCGGCATTGTGGTGGTCAGCCTGAGTTTCATCTGGTACGAGAACCTTACTTACAAAGACCAGCTGAAACAGGAAATGAACGTCATTGGAAAAATCCTGGCGGACCGCAGCAACGCCGCCCTGGTGTTCAGCGATACGGCGCAACTGCAGGATAACGTCAACAGCCTGAAGTTGCGTCAGTCTATCGAACTGTCCTGTATCTACGACGCCATGGGGCAGCCATTGAGTAGCTTCTCCCGCCGGCAGGACCTGCAATGCCCCCTGGCGCCCGCCGCCAATGAAGGGGAGTTCACCAACAGTTATTTTCATCTGACTCAGGCCATCGAGCTGGATGGCGAAAGCATCGGCAAACTGTATATCCGCTCTTCCTTGCAGGAATTAATAGGGCACTTGCAAAACTATATCGCCACCACCGCGATTGTGTCCGCCCTGGTGGTGATGGCGTTGTTGCTGGTGTCCAGCATGTTGCAGCGCATCATTTCCACGCCGCTGGTGCATTTGACGGAAACCGCCACCCGTATCGCCAGGGTGAAGGATTACAGTCTGCGGGCGGAACAGGAGAGCGAGGACGAGATCGGGCAATTGGTGGTGGCTTTTAATTCCATGCTGGACACCATTGAAGAGCAGAATGCGCAGATTCTGCATAATTACGAGAATCTGGAGAAAATCGTGGCGCAGAGAACCGTGGAGTTGCGTTCCGCCAACAAGGAGCTGGAGGCGTTCAGCTACTCGGTTTCCCATGACCTGCGCCAGCCTCTGCGCGCCATTGATGGTTTCAGCGACGCGCTATTGGAAGACTGTTCGGATCAGCTTGATGAAGTCGCCATGGATTACCTCAACCGTGTGCGCGCCGCCAGTCAGCGCATGGGGCGTCTGATCGACAGTATGCTCACTTTGTCGAGGGTGACCCGCTATAAGGTGGAGAGCAAAGACGTGAATCTCAGCAACCTGGCGGCGACCATCGTTGAAGCTTTGCAGGCGGATCAGCCGGAGCGGCATGTAGAGGTGGTCATTCAGCCGGACTTAATGACCCAGGGGGATGAGAATCTGCTTGGCGTGGCGCTTTCCAATCTTATTGGCAACGCCTGGAAATACTCCTCGAAACTCTCCCTTGCGAGAATTGAATTCGGCGCCATTGACAAAGATGGCGAGCGGATATTTTATGTGAAAGACAACGGCGCAGGATTTGATATGAAGTATGCGGACAAGCTGTTCGTCGCCTTCAACCGTTTGCACTCTCCCGCAGAGTTTGAGGGCAGCGGCATCGGGCTGGCGACAGTGTCCCGGGTGATCAGCCGTCATCGCGGTCGGATATGGGCGGAATCGGAGCCTGGAGAGGGCAGCGCCTTCTACTTTACATTAAACGATGCGGCGGTGGACGCACACGAGACTGGGACGCGCTGAATAGTCGGCGCGTAAATTTGTATAAAGTAAAATAATAGGCCTAGACTTGGTTAGTGGACTGAGAGAATCGCTGATGCAACAGTGCATGATATTACTGGTTGAGGATAACCCTGATGATGAGGCGTTGGCGTTAAGAGCATTAAAGAAAGCTAACCCGAAAACACAGGTGGTGGTGGCGCGGGATGGCCAGCAGGCCTTGGATTTTGTGTTTGGTGAAGGCGACTATCAGGGACGCAACGTCGCTGAGCAGCCTGTAGTGATTTTTCTCGACATGAAGTTACCCAAGCTGAATGGATTGGATGTGCTGAGAAATATTCGGAACGACCAAAGGACCTGTTTGTTGCCAGTCGTGATTCTGACCTCGTCAGATGAATCCAGCGACATCAAGGAAGCCTATCGTCTGGGCGCGAACAGCTATATCAACAAGCCTGTTAATTTTACTGAGTTTTCCCGTCAGATGAACCTGATGGGAGAATACTGGTTGGACATCAATCGGCCTCCGTTATGCAAGCTTCAGTGACCGGAGCGACTATGCGACAGGGTTTGCGCCTTCTGGTGGTGGATGACTCGGAAGACGACGCCATCCTGTTGATCAGGGAATTGCGCAAAGGCGGCATGCTGCCCAACTATACCCGCGTGGACAATGAGCACGACATGCGCAAGATGCTCGGCGCTCAACAGTGGGACATCATCATCACCGATCACAACATGCCTGGGTTTTCCTCCGAAGAAGCCCTGGCGGTCGTGCGTGAGGCGGAGTTGGATGTGCCTGTGATCATCGTTTCTGGCACCATTGGCGAAGACGTCGCCGTGCGGGCGATGAAAGCCGGGGCTCATGATTACATCATGAAGGATAATCTGGCGCGCCTGCTGCCAGCTATTCAGCGTGAGTTGAAAGAGGCTACGGTTCGCGATGCCCGCAAACGCGCCGAGCGCACGCTGCATCATATGGCGTACCACGACAGCCTGACCGATCTGGTGAACCGTCGTGAATTCGAACGTCGCCTGAAAAGCGCCCTCAACAGCAGCAAGGAGCGTGGTCTGACCCACATGCTGCTGTATCTGGATCTGGATCAGTTCAAGATCATCAACGATACCTGTGGACATGTCGCCGGGGATGAACTGCTCAAGCAACTGGCCATACTGCTGTCCAAACATATCCGCGAAAGCGATACGCTGGCCCGCTTGGGCGGCGATGAATTCGGAATACTTTTGGAGAGCTGTGCGGAACGTCGCGCCATTCAACTGGCGCAGGAGCTGAACAGTGAGGTGAGAAATTTCCGCTTTGTCTGGCAGCAGAAGCCGTTCACCATCAGTTTGAGTATCGGCGTCGTCGCCGTCACCAGTGAGTACGGCTCCGGCGCGGAGATTCTCAGTCACGCTGATATCGCTTGCTACGCCGCCAAAGATAAAGGCCGCAATACGATTCAGGTCTATCAAAGCGATGATGTGGAAATGAAGCGTCGTCGTACGGAGATGCAGTGGATCAGCCGCATCCGCATCGCATTGGAGGAAAACCGGTTTTTCCTGCACCAGCAACCTATGGAGCGTATCGGCCCGGACCACGGCGCAGGATTGCATACTGAGTTCCTGCTGCGTCTACGAGAAGGCGACGAAGTGATTCCCCCTGGCGCATTTATTCCCGCCGCCGAACGCTACAGTCTGATGCCGCTGATCGATCGCAGAGTTATCGAGCTGGTATTCCAATATCTCGCCGAGAGCGGCAAAGGGATGGCGGATGACGGCGCCTATTTCATCAACCTGTCAGGCACTTCGTTAAGCGACGACAAGGTGTTCGAGGATATTCGCAAGAATCTCAGAAAATACAAAATCCGCCCTGAGCGCATCTGTTTTGAGATAACGGAAACCGCCGCCATCGCCCATTTGGCGGAAACCGTGGAGTTTATTCGTGAGATCAGGGAAGAGGGGTTCAAGTTCGCGCTGGACGACTTCGGTTGCGGCATGAGTTCCTTCTCTTACTTAAAAACCATCCCAGTGGATTATCTGAAGATTGACGGCAGCTTTGTGCGCAACATGCTGTCCGATCCGATTGACGTGGGGATCGTCGAAGCCTGCAACCGTATTGGGCATGCGGCGGGACTAACGACCATCGCCGAGTTTGTGGAAAACGAGCAGATTAAGGAAAAACTGATCGAAATAGGCGTGGATTATGCGCAGGGCTTCGCTATCAGTAAGCCCAAGCCGTTGTAATTAATAAAATTTCTTGCGCCCTCTTTTCGCACAGATCAAATCCTGCTGCTATGCTTAGCTAAGACGTGCGCGGCTGGCTGTATCTTATGTTCGACGCGTCATCCTGTCCGCAGCAATCAAACGCGATACGACTCATATGATTACAATTAGAAAGGTTTGCGCGTTAAGTCTGGCTCTTGCCGCTTCGGCAGGGTACGCCGCTGACGATAATCTCTTTGAAGACAGCCTCTGGGCGCTATCCCCCGAAGAGCTGGGACAAATCCGCGTCACCAGCATCGCCTCGGGCACCATCACCCCACTGGACAAAGCCGCCGCCGTCACCACGGTCATCACCGCGGAAGACATCGCGGCCATGGGGGCGACTGATATTGACGAAGTGCTGGAGACCGTGCCGGGTTTGCATGTCGGTAGGTCTTTTCAGGCCTATTTTCCGCTTTATACATTTCGGGGAATATCGGGCTCAGATTACAACCCGCAGGCGCTATTGCTGATCAATGGCTCCCCGCTCACCACGCTGGCTTTCGGCAATCGCTACACCATATGGGGCGGCATGCCGGTCAAATCCATCAGCCGCATCGAGGTGATCCGAGGCCCAGGCTCCGCTTTGTATGGCGCGGACGCCTTTGCGGGGGTCATTAACGTCATTACAAAAACCGCCAGTGAAATGGAAGGAACGCTGGCGGGAACCCGCGCAGGCAGTTTCGATACCTATTCCGCATGGCTGTTGCATGGCGGGCGCATTGGCGATCTTCAGTTGGGCGTTACTCTGGAGTACATGGATACACGAGGGCAGAAAGAAGAAATCAAAGAGGATTTCATGGCGCTGCTTGCGCCAGACGACTCTCTGGCGCCCGGGGAGGTGAACCTGGGACGTCGGCAGGCGGAAGTGCATATGGACATGTCCTACAAGGACGTAACGGTTAGAGCGGGTTACCAGGGACGTTACGGCGTTGAGACGGGGGCCGGGGTCGCGCAGGCGCTGGACCCTGAAGGGGAGTACGCCAGCGATCGTCTGACCTTGGAGTTTTTGCACAGCAATCAGGACTGGTTTGAAGATTGGGAGATATCCACTCAACTGACCTATTTTTTCGGCAGACAGAAGCCCACCGAAACCTCTGTGATTTTCCCTTCCACTTTCGGCGGCGCCTTTCCAGATAGGGTATTGGCGGAGCCAGGTTATAAAGAACAGCACGCAAGAATTCAGTTGTCCTCCATTTTCAGAGGCTGGAAAGACCATCGCATCCGCACAGGCGTAGGTTATTTCTGGGGCGATCTCTACGAAACGACGGAAAAGAAAAACTTCCTCAGCGGTCTGGTTCCCAACCCGGGAGGATTTGAAGACTTTTCCGATAGCGATGAAGTCTGGCTGCCTGAGAAAGACAGAACCAGCTATTTCCTGTTCCTGCAGGACGAGTGGCAATTCACTCAAAACTGGCAGCTGACCTCCGGCGTGAGGTATGACCATTACTCGGACTTTGGCGAAACGATCAACCCCAGGGTTGCTTTGGTCTGGGCGACCACGGACACGCTGACCACCAAATTGCTGTATGGGCGCGCTTTCCGTGCGCCATCTTTTGTTGAACTCTACGCCATCGCCAATCCTGTCTCGCTGGGCAATCCCGATCTGGACCCGGAAACCATCGACAGTTATGAGTTCGCCGTCAGCTACCAGCCCACCGCCAAGCTGCAATACAGCGGAAATCTGTTCTACTACAAAATCGATGATTTCATCGTCTTTGAGGACAGCAAAGCGGCTAACGCGGGCAACCGCAAGGGACGAGGTTGGGAGTTTGAGGTGAGTTACGCCGTTTCCGACGAGCTGAAAATGACGGCGAACTACGCCTACCAGCGTGCGACGGATGAAGAGTCAGGCAAAGACGTGGGTGACGCGCCTAACTACCAGGCCTATGGGCGTATTGACTACAAGATCGTCCCCAACACCAGCGTATCCACTCAGATTAACTGGATTGGTGAGCAAAAGAGGGCGGATGGAGATGATAGAGATCCTGTCTCTGATTACGCCACGGTGGACTTCACTGTGAGACGCAAAACACTGGAGGATCGGCTGGAGGTTGCGCTTTCCGTCCGCAATGTGTTTGATCGCGAAGCCTACGCGCCCAGTACATCCCGGCCAATGGTGGCGATTCCAGGAGACCTGCCCCTGGCGGGGCGCAGCCTGTACGGAGAGGTCTCCTATCGGTTTTAGGAACGAAGGGCTTATTGGGCGGTATAGCCGCCATCTATAGAAATTGTCTGTCCATTTAAATAAGACGCGGAATCCGACAGCATCCAACATACCGCTTCCGCGACTTCCTGTTGCGTACCCAGACGTCCCTGCGGGTGCAGAGATTGAGCGAAAGCCATGACTTCGGGATTGCTTAAAGCCTGCTCGTTGCCGGGAGTGGGAATCCAACCGGGACATATCGCATTGATGCGAATATTGCGCGCAGCGTATTCCAGGGACGCCGCTTTGGTGAGGCCGATAATGGCGTGCTTGGAAGCGACATACGCCGCCAATCCCATGCCCGTGCCTACCAGGCCATAAATGGACGACATATTTACAATCGCCCCGGACTTATTGCTTAACAGGGCTGGGATCTGATGCTTCATGCACAACCAAGCGCCCTTGGTATTGATGTTGAAGACTCGGTCCCATTCCTGTTCGGATAACTCCGTCAACGGTCCGACCGGCTCCGCCGCTCCCGCATTGTTAAACGCGCCGTCTAACTTACCGAACGTCTCAATAATTTGAGCAAGCGCGTTTTTGATATCGCTTTCCGAAGAAACGTCTGCAGGGATGCTGATGGCCTGTCCACCGGCTTCAGTAATATGGCGCACCGTATCTTCGGACTCTTTCGATCTGCGTGCGATAACCGCTACTTTGGCGCCGTATTCCGCCAGCTTGATCGCTGTGCTTCTACCAATGCCGGAACTAGCGCCCGTGACCATCACCACTTTTCCATCCAGCTTCATGAGATAAACCTCCTAAATGTATAAATGAGTCTGTGTGCGTCCAATGGTGATTGGCCTCACCAACTACGCCTCTCCGGCCCGGAATACTGAATCGATTCGCAGCGCATGGGGAAAACGCTGCCCTCGGGTTTGGCCGCGCCATCGAGATAGCAGGGGACCATGCCGGCGATAAAGCAGGGCGTCAGGTAAAGCTGATACTCTTCCGGCGACATGCCGAAATCCGCGCCGATGGCCGCAGCCAGGGCGGCGACGTTGATCGTCAGGCGTTTGTTCTTTTTGAGATAGTGGTAGATCTCCAGCGCCAGAGTGAAGTGAGCGCCATCGGCGAAGCCCAGGTCGCGTGCTTTTTTGACCAGATGCAACACGCGTTCATCCAGGCGCGCCAAGGGGCGGCCATAGCCGTAGATGACGCGGTATTTTTTCAACGCCGCGTTGATCAGATCCGATAGTTCCTCCCCGGCGTCCAATGCTTTGCGAGTGCGCTGCAGAAAGTCGATGGCGCGGCGGTCCGGTCTTCTTCCGTAAATAGAAGCCTCGGAAATGGACAGTCCGCTCATCAAAGATAGCGACGGCGTGCTGCGTACGTTGCCAGCCAGTTCCGCGACATGGTTTGGCCAGATGCTCGGGTCCGGGTAGCTGGTGCATACCCAGATGTAATTCAGCATGCGCATCTGTTCCGGGGTGTAGAACTTGCCGGTGATGGAGTAGAGGTAAAGTGAAAACCAGTCGCGCTCACTTAACTCCTGATGCAGGTCTTTACCGCGAAACACCACGCGTTCGCACAAAAACGCTTTGCCCATCGCGGTTTCGTGGGCGGTTTCCTGTTGGCGCAGATGTTCGTTGCTCATAGCCCAAGCTCCTCTGCATTGGGTAATTCGAAGGGACCGGGGTCATCCGTCAGCTTGATGTGGTCACCGTAGAACGGAAACATTTTCCAGCCCAGATCTCTCTGTTCAATGGCGTGTGCGGCGGCTCCGGGTAAACGCAGCATTAGGTACAACATGACGGCGGCGTGCTCGTTCATCGCCAAGTCATGCAGCGCTGCGGCGGCCACGCCGGACAGTGCCAGTGGCGCGTCCGCGATGGCCTCCAGTTCCTGGCGATGTTGCGCCAGCCAGCGCACGGTAATAGCGCAAGGAATTTCCGCCAGCGCTTCCAGCACCTGACGCACCGGCTTTGGACAGCTCTCGCCGTTGGGGTCGAAACCGGGAGCGTGCTCCATGGGTCGCCAGATATCTTCCCGCGTATCGCTGACCGGGGAGGGGAGGCGGGCTCGCCATTGTTCTACGTCGGTTCCGCATTCCCGCCAAAGCTGCATCAAAATGTAGACTTCATGCCCGCCGCCATACTGGCCTGCGCCGACGGCCAGGGACGCCATCAGCGAAGCGGCGTGCGGACAGCCGCCAACGCCGCCGTTCATCGCCGCGCGCACGCTGGCCTCGCGGGGACCTGGGTTGGCGAGGGCGATAGCCAGTTTTTCCAACAGCTGCGCCTGATCCGCGTTGGGCTTCTCCCCCCTGAACAGCAGATACAGGTATTCGAACCAGCTCGCCTTGGTCAGGATGTCGCCGTAGACATCGTAGCCGTAGCAAAGGGCGGAGTGCGCGGCGAAGGGATTGTCGGCTTCAGGTTCTTCAGACCAGACTTTCGTCCGGTATCCGTATTTGCTGCTCATGATTGCCTCCTGTCAGAACTTTGGTGCGTTGGCGCATGGGGGGAACTTGTTCGCTGTCGACGACCACATCCAGAACGAATGGGCCGGGTTTGGAGAAAAGGCTGTCGACGCCGATGTCATCCAGCTCTTTAAGCCGGGTAATGCGTTGCGACGGCAGGCCCGCCGCTTTGGCCATGGCGGCGAAATCCACTTGCGGCAGACGATTGGCGATATCCTCCGCGCGACCCAGGCGTTGGCCGTGTTTAATCATACCCAGGTGACTGTCGTTCAGAACGATGAACAAAATGTTCAAATCCAGCTCCCGCGCGACGGTGATCTCCTGACCGCTCATCAGCATGCTGCCATCGCCGGTGAAACAAATGACAGGCGTATCCGGTTTGGCGAGCGCCATGCCGACTGCGGCTCCGATAGCCCAGCCCATGGTCGCGAATCCCATGCCTATGTGGAACAGTTTAGTTGAATCTGACAAGGGCGGATTGGTGCGCCAATAGTGCACGCCCCACAGGAAACTATTGCCCGTGTCCATCAATACCGGCGTGTTGCGCGGGCAGGCCTGACTCAGCGCCCAGTACAGCGCTTGCGGTTTGACCGGCGCTTCCACGTCAAGACAGGCTTCTTTATCTGCATAGATGACGTGTTGAGGAAATCCGTCAGCCCCCGGAGAATACTTCTGTTTACGGGGCGCCGCATGTTTCAGGTATTTGGCGAAGGGCTCTAACAGTAAGCGTGGCGAACCTAGTATCGACAGTCTCGACATCACCGACCGGCTCAGATGATCTGGGTTGCCGGACAGATGTATCAGGCGGTTGGAGAAAATCGCGTTGGGGTCCCAGCCACCGGTCGTGACTTCATCCAGCGCGGAGCCAATGACGATGACGCGCTCTGCATTGTCGGGATGTAAGGCGTCGCGGGCGCTTTCATGTCCGCCGAGGCCGAATACGCCTCTATATAAAGGGTGATATTCCGAAACTAAACCTTTGCCCATAGGCGTGGTGACGATCAACCAGTTGCGTGACTCCGCCAGAGCGAGCAGCGGCTCCATCGCCCCTGCGCAACCTTCGCCAATCACCAGCGTGGCTTTCTGCACATAGGCCAGTTCTTTCAGTAATCGATGAACTGACTCGGCGCTGGGCACAACTTCATGATTGATAAAGGCGCGCATATTGAAAATACCCGCCGGATCGGGAGATTTGGCGCGCATGATGTCTAGGGGAACGCTCAAATGCACCGGGCCTGGCTGATTGCTGAGCGCGTAGCCGATCGCCATCAGCAGCTTGTGCTCCAACTGGGCGGAGTGCGACACCAGTGTGTTGAAGCGGGTGCAACTGTCGAAGATGCTGACGGTGTTGATGCCTGTACAAGAGCCTTCCTGAAACGCGCCCAAGCCGAAACGCTCAATAGAAGGCTGCGCGGTTATCACCAGCATGGGGATGCCGTCGGCATAGGCGTTGGCCACGCCAGTCAGCAGGTTGGTGGCCCCCGGACCGGAAGTGGAAATGCACACCCCCAGTTTGCCTGTCGCTCTCGCATATCCGTCCGCCATGAAGGCCGCTCCGGATTCGTGCCTCGCCAACACCGCCTTTGGTCCGCCCCGACGCTCGCTACGGGCGAGGGCGTTATAAAGTGGTTCAATACTGCCTCCTGGCACACCGAATACGTACTTCACTCCCAATCGTTCCAGATAGTGGAGTATCAAATCACCATTCTCGATCATGCTTTGATACCTTTTCGGACATGTATAAATTTTGAGCGCGAATTCTTGGGTAAGATGGCCGGAAAAGATAGGGTCTAAATGTAAAGCATTGAAAAACAAGAATTTTATGGACTAGTCCTATCGGACGATTGTTGCTTTTGATGTAGGCGTTGCGACATGAAACAGAAAATAGAATGACTTTTCGGTCTGAACGATGGGGAGGCGCAGGTTGGTTTTTAGATTAGCGAGGAGCGATGAATTACCCGTAGATACTGTGAACTGGCGCAAAAAATGGACTATCTGGACAGGAAATATCCATAAATTCACTTTTTCTTATTTTTCTTTAAATACATTGCAGGTTCGGCTTGACAGGTTCGGCTAAAAACGTAAACTAAGCGCCACTCCAGCAGAGAGACGCGAAAAACTTCTGCTCAAGAGTGATATGCGGGAATAGCTCAGTTGGTAGAGCACAACCTTGCCAAGGTTGGGGTCGCGAGTTCGAGTCTCGTTTCCCGCTCCAAGATTTCCGAAACCCCGACAAGCTCGGGGTTTTTAGCTCTAGAAGTCTTGATTATAGGCGCGGTGGCAGAGTGGTCATGCAGCGGACTGCAACTCCGTGTACGCCGGTTCGATTCCGACCCGCGCCTCCATGTTTTCTCCGGCAAATGCCTCCCTCGCCCGGGTGGCGAAATTGGTAGACGCAAGGGACTTAAAATCCCTCGGTATTTGATACCGTGCCGGTTCGACCCCGGCCCCGGGCACCAAATTTTTCCTTATAAATCAATATATTATATCTATACTACCATCCTCTGTTGATACCTCCTTCAGTGTTTGGTCGCAGTTTGGTCGCGCTTGTCCATCAGAGACAGATTGATGCGCGGCAGGTTCGAGACTGTGTCGTCCAGCGTCGACGTAAATAAGTGCGCGTATCTGCTGGTCACGATCAATGAGCTATGTCCTAACAAATCTCTCACTGCTGTAATTGGCGCATTCGACGCTGCAAGAAATGAAGCGTAAGTGTGCCGCAGGTCGTGAAAGCGAACATGCTCCATCTTGCACTGCGTCCGCGCGCATTCAAAGCCGCGCCTTATGTCTTGATACTTAATTGGGAAGGGTAGCGTCCCCTCTAACCACTCTCTCATTTCCTGTAATACAGGAACGATTCTTGGCTTCCCGTTTTTTGTTTGGTCTGGCCGCAGCATAATACGACCATCTATATAGTTTTCAGCTCCGAGCTTTAATAGCTCGCCTTGGCGAAGCCCTGTAAATGCAGAAAGAATTATTACTCTTCCGACCCACAGGCAGTCTTCAGGAACTGAAGTGGCCAACATAAGTACCTGTGACGGAGTAAGGTAAACATGTCTGGCATTCTTTGGGTCAGGCTTTTTAAGCTTTTGGCCTAATGGTTCTTCAATCCAGTCCCACTCTCTATATGCTAAGTTGAGAACTCTTTTTACTATTTGAACTCGGTTATTAATTGTTGATTGGGAGAGGCCCGATTCGCGCAACTCTCTCGCCATTGCTCTGGTTTTATCGACAAGCTCCATACCGAGTGCAATTTCGTCACCCATATATTCCGCCACACGTTCAATATGGTGATGTTGGCTCTCGACGTTATACTCGTTTACCCAGCGCATAGCGGCTTCAAGAAATGTGCGCTTTGGCTTTCTCCCCATTTTTCCATTGTGTATTGCCTCGTTTAATTCTGTGGTTGATTTTGCTGCATATTGGCGGGCTTCTTTCTCTGTCCTAAACGTTGTTTGAACTCGCTCACCGTTATATGTTTCCGTAACGACCCAGCGGTCGCGGTTTTGCCTGTACCTAACTGTGATTCCCATCTGTTTAAACCTCTATCGATGGGGTTGCGCCTGCGCTGATTCTCAATGTATCTCCGCAACTCGGCCAACTCAATTCTCCGGCCTCGTTTGCCTATCTGTATGTATTCCAGCTCTTTGCCTAACATTGAGTAAACTTGTGATGCGCTGCAGTTGAGGGCTTTTGCTACCTGACTTACCTTCATTAGTTCGGGTAGCTCTTCCATTTCAGTGGTCACTGAACCCCTTTCCTTTTATGTGTTGTTAGACGTCATTCAAAAAGGAATGTCGTCGAATTCGTCATATGCCTGGCCTGTGGTTGGCATCTGAACTGGCGGCGGCGTTGCTGGCCTGTACGGTTGCGGCGCAGGCTGGGTTTGTTTCGGGCTCGCAAAGTCGACCTTAACTATCCGGCAGCGGATCTTCGCGCTGGGTGTGCCGTCGCCTTTGGTGAACTGCTCCAGCTCCAGATCGTCCGCCGTCACGACCAGCTTTGTGCCTTTGGTCAGGTGTGGCTCCAGCGAGATTGCCCGGTCACCCCATAGCGCGCCGTCGATCCATTGGGTTCGCCTGTTGTCGCCGTGGCCGATGCTGTAGGCGAGGGCGAGCGTGACCACTGCCTGTCCGCTTGGGGTGTATCTCAGTTCGGCGTCACGCCCGAGGGCGCACAATTTAATAAACATTTTTGATCTCCAGAAAGGGGCGAAGCGCCCCGATAATTACGAGCGGATTTTTCCCAGGTAGGAGCGAACTTTCAGGCCGCTGAAACCTTCAGCCAGTAACGCCTTAAACTCCTGCGCGATCTTCTCCCGCTCGGCTTCCCACTGAACGACCCGGAACAAGACTGAGACGCCGCCTTGCTTATCGTTGTTGCTGACACCGAGGCGGATTTGAAAGGCGCGTTCTCCTAGTCCGTCATAGGGAGTGCACCGGAAAATCAACGTGTGCGGCATGACTTCTTTGCTCTTGGCTTCGATGGACTCCATAGCGCTACGTTGGGTTCTGAAGTCGCCTTGCTCGTGTTCCGTGGTCCGGGTGGCTTCAATGGTGATCCGACGAATGGCGTTGATAGCCGTTTTAATGTGCATGCTGGTGCCGCTTTCGTCTTTGGCTTCGATGTTGTCGTGCCAGTCCTCAATCCATTCCGCAGCGGCCTTTTGTGAGACCTTCGAACTGTTAATGGCCTGCAGCGCCTTATAGGCGGCGGTGTGTTGCAGGTCCAGAGTCGCTTGGTGATCGCAATGTCCTGGCGCTTCGACAGTTCCCATATCGAATACGGTGGTGGCGCTTAACTCTTGGTTGGCCGTGTCGATGAAGCAGGACGCGCCGTCCACGTCGAATTCGGCGACATACTTCTGGTAGTCCTGAATGCTGGTTGTGCTCATCTTGGCCCGGTAGCGGGTCCGCGTCGGCATGTGGCCTTCAAGGCTTCTAACTTCAAATCCCGAAGGCAGGGCGACCAATGGCGAGCTGGTCTTGGTCAGGTTCTCGCTCATGTGTTGAGCCAGGGCGGTGTCCTGAATGTGTTTGATTGCTGTCATGTCCATGGTGTCTTACTCCGCGTGAATGTTGCCGTGTTTGTCGAATAGTTGGTTTTGCCCTTCGGGAAAGAGCGTGAGCTTGCCTTTGCCGCCTACGTGCATAGGCGTCTGCGTGCTGTCTTCCTCGGATGTTTTCCCTCTGCTGGTGGGGGCCATGAAGGACAGCTTGTGGCTGATGGATACTTGGTAGCTATTGCCGATGCGGCTTATATCAAGCTCTATCTTCACCTTGCCGGTTTTGTTGTGCTCGACGACGCCGGAGGCGACAAGGGATAAGGCGTGGCTAAGCTTTTCCTCAAAGACGCCGCCGTCCAGATCGGCGATGAAATTTGTAACGTTCGTTGTCATGGTCTGCTCCGTTAATTGATGCGTATGGCGCTTTTGACGCGCTCTAGTCTGGCGCCGGGTATCTCCACGCCTGCTTTCAGCGCCTTGGTAATGCTCGCCTTGTTGGGCTTTACTTCCGTCTTCACGTCCACGTATTCATCGGGTAGGGCGCTTGCCTCCTCGATGACGGCGGTCTCCCGGCCTTGAACGTAGGCGATGGAAAACAAAGGGCATCCGATACGCTTGATCCCGGTGCGCTCCATGTTCTCCCGTAGGTAGTCAATGACCTGCTCCCGCCGGTTCTCCAAGGCTTGCTTGCGGGCCTGTAGGCGCTTTATCTCCGTATCCACGGCCTTGATGTCGGGCTCCAGATTGCGGATGAAGTGCGCGACCGAGACGGCTTTTTCCTGAAACTCTCCCTCGATGGCGTCCAGCGTATCGACTACGGCCTGTTTCAGGTTGGCGTCGTCGCCGGCGTCAAGGTTTTGCAGCTCCAGCAGCTTGCCGGTGATTTTGTATAGCTCCGTCATCAGGCGGCCTCTTGTAGTTCCAGCTCCGCTTTCTTGCGGTCCTTGGCCAGTGTCAGGCGCTTAATTCCGGCGGCGTCTCGTTTGGCTTCCAGCTTCCGCAGAGCGGACTTAAACACGCCCGCCAACATGTTCAGATTGACGGACTCATTCATCAGCCGGATATGCTCATCCAGCCACGCTTGCGCCTCAGCTTTCTGGCGCTCTTTGGCTTCCACTTGGTTAACGGCGGTCTCGATTTCGACTTCCTGGGCGACCTGTTCGACATAGTTGAAGTTGTCATACAGACCCATGTGAATGTCGGCGCCGAATCCCAAAATAGACAGGGCTTTGGAGAGTGCGTCCGTCAGGGATTTTTTAGGCGCTTCCGGGTCTGTCTGGATGCCGTTCCGGGTGCGGAATACGTAGGGCGTGTGGCCATAGTGGATGACCTCTCCGCGCTTGCCGCCGACTTCATACCAGACCGCCACTTTGATAGTGTGGGTTTTACCTGTCACAAGCGGCTGACCTTCTACGCCGAGGTTCAGCGGCGCGCCTTCGTCGAACCTTTCCTCCAGTACGGTGTAACCCCAACCCGTTCCGACCGGGCCGAATTGCTCCGTAGCTTTGCGGTGCAGATAGGTCGGGTTGATGCTGGTCCCGGTGAAGCCACCGGCGCCGGTGTATTTCTTGGTGTAAGCAGGGTCAGTCTTTTGGACTGACTCCCATAGCTGCAGGTTAGTGGTTTGCATACGCTTGGTTTTCCTCGTAGCGATCAATAGCTATGTCTTCATGCTTCTGCTTGGAAGCCGCATCCGCGAGTTTTTTCCCGATGTTGTAAGCGGCCTTGTTGATCATCTGCTTGCAGGAGTTAATCGCCGTACGGCGGCCTTGTTTGTCGTCGCGAGTTTGGTAGATCAAAGACAATACTGAGTCGATGTCGTCGCTTTGTTTGGCTTCGTCGAGGATGTCCTGAAAGTTCCACTTCTGGCCGTTTATGTTGACTTGGTAACCTTCCAGCAAGTCTTCTGCGATAAACCTAGCGATACCCTCCAGAATGGGGTCTTTGATCTCTTGTCTTTCCATGTAGTCCATGTATTTCATTGCTCTAAGTCCTTCTGAAGTTGGGTAATGATGTTTTGCAGTTCGGCAATCTTGCGGTCGCGCTCCTGAATGGCTGAGTTGGCGTCGACCAGATCGTCATGGCTGCATTCCAGATCAAATACCAAGTCGCTGTTCTTATCTCGTAGGTCGTCCAGTCTGTAGAGGATGGCTTCAGCCTCGACCGCGCACTTGATCATGAGGGCGTTTAGAAGCTCTCTGTCTGTCATGTGGGTGAGTAGAGTTCCGTTCATGTGTGGTCCTTATTGGTAGATAGCGACTGGAAACTTGGCGTTAGGGTTAACGGCTTTTATGGCTCGTTTGCTTTTGTATTGGGCCAGTCTGGATAGGTTGCTGATTGGTCCCTGGGTCTCGATGAGAGCCAAACGTATATGGCTGTTTTGTGGTGTGAACTTTCTAAGAACACTTAGCATTTCTCTGTCCTTTCATCTGAATCGGCCTGAGAGAAATATAAGAAAACTTAGTTTTGCGGTCAAGCTAAAAAATAAGAAATCTTATTTTATTTGTTGGAGGCGAAAAAAAAGCCTGCTAAGCAGGCCTTTCATGGAGGTCGGTGGGTTAAATCATTGATACGATATACCAGAATACACGACCTAAAATCCGTATGCCTTGGCTACTCTCCTCTGTATAAACCTCGTCAGGGTATTCGTTGCTGTTGTATGTTCTAAGCCTGATGCCGCCTCCAGGGACGCGGTAGATAAGCCGCAACAACAACATTCCATTGTGGTCAATCCCATATAGATCGCCGTCATTGATTACAGTGTTGGCTGTATCAATAAGCGCATACGACCCATTGGGTAGCACTGGCGCCATGCTGGAGCCTTTAACGGTTACCCAAGCAACCTTTTTAGGGTTTAAGCCTTTCTCTTCTAGAAAGGCGGCGGAGCATCTGCTCTTTCTTCCTTCCTCGTCAAGCTTGACGACAGTGCCTTTACCCGTAGACAACTGAACTTCGGTATAAAATGGCAACTCTACCTCACCTTGCTTTAGGGGATCTCCTTCTTCCCACGTATCCACATAGCCCATCCATACGGCATTCTGAAACTTTCTGGGTATCGGGGTTCTTCCTTTTTCCTCCAATAGCCAATCCACCTCGCAATCCAAAACCTTTGCGAGCTTGACGAGATTTTCGCCACGCGGGGAGGTCTCGTCTTTCTCCCATTGAGTCACTGACACACTTGATACCCCGACCAGTTTCCCGACTTTGGCCTGGGTTAACTCAAGTTCTTTGCGTCGCTCTCTGATTCTCTGACCTAGTGTTTTCATAATAAGTTATCTTACATTTCCTTGCCATAAGTTTTCTTTGTAAATATGATGTAAGAAATCTTATTTTTCCGATGCATGAGGCAACGAATGAAGAAAACAGAAGCAGTGGATTATTTTGGCAACCAAGCAAACTTGGCCAAAGCACTTGGAATTGCTCCGGCGGCAGTTTACCAATGGGGTGACTTTATCCCAGAGCTACGTGCTTTCCAGCTTGAGCGCATCACTAACGGAAAACTAAAACACGCGCGAACACTATCCTCCGAAACGACACGATCAGTTTAAGAGCAGGGAGGCTTTTAATTCATGAAACAGCAATCACGCCTAAAACTGCTTATGTCCGCCGTTAATCGCTGGCTGGAACAACCCAAAGCGAGCCGGGCGACTATCTGCGGCGAAATCGTTCAAGCGGCTAATGACTGCGGGCTGTCTGAAATCCTCAAAAACGAAGGGATTACGTTTAACCAGTCTGACGACATTTATAACGACATGCGCGTCAACGCCCAAAAGATCTTCCGCTGGCTGGGTCAATACGACGGGATACACGCTTTTCTTGATCGTTTGTGGTGTCTAGAGCCCGCCATCGTTGCGGCCATGCCTGAAGCCTTGCGCCTGTCCTATTTAAATGACGTGTTCAGTGTTGCAGGTGTCGTGGTGTGCAGTCGGCAAGTGAGTTGCGAGCACATCGACGCCACCCGCATGGCGGCCTGTCTCACCAAAGAACAGATGGAAGCCCAGGTGTCCGTCATTGAGTTGGGCATACACCCGGACCTCGAATCCGCCCGTCGCGCCTATCAGGAAGTGTCCGAAGCGGTCGCCACGGGGGCGGCTGTACTGGGCGAGCTGGAAAGAACCTATCCCGAGCTGAACTATAAGGGCGCTGCAATGGCCGCCCGCTCTCACGCAGTAATCAACTAGGAGGTTGATGTATGACGGCGCAAGCCAACGTCTTGGCGTTTCCTTCCGCGCCCAAAATGGAAGTGGTCAAAGCAGATATTGATAACGGTTACTTTCGCTTAGCCAATGAGCTGGCGGACAGTCTGTGCAAAGTAGAGCTGTCAGGCCGTCAGTATCGCGTCTTCATGGCCCTTATCAGGAAGACCTACGGATACGGGAAAAAGTTTGACTGGATTGTGGCTGAGCAGCTTTGCCAGCTTATGAGTTATGAGGGATGCCCGTCGCATATCCGCGCCGACATCCGGGAGCTTAAAGCCCGCCGCATGATCGTTGTCGATGGTCGGCAAATGGGGCCTAACCCTGTTATCTCAGACTGGGAAATGACGAAGCCAAGCAGGCCGAAAACGGCTCAAAAACGAGCCGAAACCGGCCCGAAAATGAGCCGAAACCAGCCTGTTAATGAGCCGAAAACGGCCTGTTCTTACACTACGGATTCAGAACAAAACAGGCCGAAACCGGCTCGTCAGCAGGCCGAAACCGGCCCGAAAAACGAGCCGAAAACGGCCTACACAAAAGACAATAAAGACAATCTTACAAAAGACATTGTTAAGAAAGCGCGTGTGAAACGCGCCACCCAAGCGCCGACCGATTTTGAAATCACCGACGAGCTGTTCGGCTGGGCGTGTGACAACCGGATCACCACGGACCTTGTCACCGAAACCGACAAGTTTCTCGATTACCACCGGGCCAAGGGTTCGACGTTCAAGTGCTGGAAGTCGGCTTGGCGTAACTGGATGCGCAACAGCATGAAGTTTGCGCCGAAGCCAACCCGTCAATCGCAGCTCAACGAATACGGCGCCGCAGGCAACAGCACGGTGCCTGGGGATGTTTACGGGTTTCACGACACAAGCTGGGCGCAGGATTTAGGGATTTAACCATGGAAGCAAAGCACATCGGATCACAGCAGATACACGGCGTAATCAGTCGCACGCTACGCCAGGACGACACGCTACAGCATGCGGCACAACGTAGGGCTTACGGGCAATCACAGGCGGCTATTTCCGAACAGGCGGCGGAGATCGTCAACGCCTTGTTCACGGAGCTTAGCGGAGTATTCCCCGCCTGGAAGTACGCCTTCCCAGACCACGAAGTCATCCAGCAGGCCAAGAAGGCTTGGACCAAGGGATTCATCGAAAACGGGATTCTGAGCATGCAACAGGTTCAGGTCGGCCTAACCAGAGCGCGCAGACTGAACTCCCCGCACATTCCCAGCGTGGGCCAGTTCATCGCGTGGTGTAGACCTACAGCGGAAGACCTTGGCCTGATGCCAGTGCAAGCGGCCTACCGGATAGCCTGCGGTGGGCTTCAGCAGCTTGAGCGCGGGGAAAGCCTTGCCTATCTGGCGGCGCGTATCGCAGCAAGGGAGACGGGCAGCTTTGAGCTTAGAACGCGCCCTGAAAGCGAAATGCTGCCGCTGTTCACCCGCAATTACGACATTGTCTGTCGACGCGTCATGAACGGGGAAGACATCCAAGCGGACATCCCAAAGGCGCTACCAGAGCAGCCCGCAGCAGCGTCTAAGCCTGTCCCACGCGAAGAAGCCCGCCGACGCATGGCGGACTTGTTGAAATCAGTTTCGGCCAGCAGTTAGGCCAAGGAAAAGCAGTAATGACACAAACACACGCAAGAAGAACCGACCCCGTAAGCAGCCACTTGGCGGCCGCGGCTAATGAGTCAAACCGCTGGACGCAGACGCAGCTTGTCGCGCTGGAGCTGGCCAAGCGCCCGGTCCCTGATTGGGTCATAGGGTGGACCAGTTCGGAGTTGGCCAGGACCGCCAGGCTTGATCGCTACATGGTCGCACGTCGCCTTCCAGACGCGGAGAAAGCGGGCTTAGTGGAGCGCGTCGGCATCATGGAATGCTCCATATCAGGACGCAAGGCGGTGGCCTGGAGGGCGGTTAAGCATGACTAAGCGCCCGAGAGAATACGCCGCCGAGATTCTACAAATGCAGGGCAGGGAGGCGCGAGCCAGAGCGCTGGCCGCTGTTCCCACTCAATTCCGGGCGATGGTCGAAGCGCATGTGCGGACCTACTTTGCGCTGAAGACGAAACCCAAAGCGGCACCGTCTGTGATCACGCCAGAGATGGCCAGGGCTTTGATTCGGAGGCGGGCGGCATGAGCGACGAGACCTTGGAGAACAAGCTGCAGAACATCCGCAACAAGGCGGCGGAGTTTGCGAAAGCCAAGGCTAACCGGGTTTACCTGGAGGAGTTCCGTAAATCCAAGATCGCCATTCTGATGAGAGAGGCGGAGAGCGCGGACCCGGACCTGACGGCGGCCAACAGACAGGAGGCCTGGGCGAGGCGTCACCCGGAATACCTGGAGCTGTTGAAAGGCCTGATGCAGGCGACGGAGGAAGAGGCCCGGCTGCATTGGGAGCTACGGACAGCGGAGTGGGCGGTGGAAATCTGGCGGACCAAGTCAGCCAACAAGCGAGCGGAGCGGATGAGGTACGGGGCGTGATTTATCGAAACAACAAACTACTGGCGGCTATTAGGCAGCTGCCTTGCGCGTCCTGCGGGATTGAGGGTGGCTCTCAGGCTGCCCATTCCAACCTGTTGAGGCACGGAAAGGGGCGAGGGCTGAAAGCCTCAGACGCCGCCACGTTCCCTTTGTGCGCGCCTTGCCACATGCGGTTTGACCAAGGCAAGGAACTGACGAAAACGGAGCGTGAGCAGCTGACCATGGATTGGCTTGCCTGGACGCACATCCAGCTTATTGAAAACGAACTGATAGAGGTAAAACGATGAGACGAGCAGTAGATGAAACCGCGTGGTTACTGGAACAGTGGGCGAGGTGGTCTAAATTTAATACAGATAACGTGGGCTATCCGTCGTCTACGCCGTTTGCGCGGATGGCTGGGAGTTCGGTGCGGTCGCCAGTGATTACGGATCAGGAGGCGGCCAAGGTGGATTTGGCTGTGTCTAAGTTGCGGGCGAGGGATGAGGAGATGGGGGAAGTGGTGAAGCTTTATTACATGGCGGGTGAAAATCTGTCTTATGTGGTGCGCCGTATGCCCGATTTGGGTCGTAGGAAAGCTGACATCCTCGTTAAATCTGGTGTGGCTTGGATAGATTCAGCATTAAGTAATTCCCAATGAGCATTAGAGTTATAACTGAATCTGGTGTTCGGGAGGTTTGAAAAGAAGCGGCGTATCTGGTTGATTTATTGTCGCCAAACAAGTCAATCAATATATGAGATACACCGCCATGGACAAGAGTACCGTTGTCGAGTTTTCCCGTCGAGATGAAACGAGCGATCCGTTGTCTTGATAAGTGTGGGGGGGGGGCTGGATAGATGCGGCACTGCGTTCCTAAGACATAGTTTGCTGCAAGCTGTAGTTGTTAATTAGGGCTCTGGCACATGAGAAGACAAGTATTTGAAAGATGTGGCTAATACTGATATGACTGGTATCGGAGTTATAAGGAGGTTCGAGTGAACGTGTTTATAAGTTGGTCTGGTGAAAAAAGTAAAGCGGTTGCAGTTTTGCTACGTTCATGGCTTAGATATGTTTTGCAGGCTTTGGATCCCTGGGTTTCTGATGTGGATATTGAAAGAGGAGAGGTTTGGTTTAATGCTATAGGTAAAAAAATAAAAGACTCTACAGTTGGTGTTATTTGTTTAACTAAAGAAAATGTAAATAAGCCATGGATTCTTTTCGAGGCTGGCGCGCTATCAAGAGGTCTTGAAAGTCAGAGAGTATGTACATTTCTTGTTGATTTAAGCCCTTCAGATGTGAGTAATCCGCTTGCTAGCTTCAATCATTCAATGCCTGACGAAAACGGGCTATATCGACTTATTTTTACACTAAATGAGTCTCTGGGTAGTGAAGGGTTAGATGTGCCTGTTCTTGATGTTGTGTATAAGCAATTTTGGCCGTTATTTGAATCTAAATTTAAAGAAATTATCTTGAAATATCCTAATTCAGATGTTAAGTCGGAAAGGTCGGCCGAAGATATGTTGGCAGAAATACTGGAGTCTATTCGCCCTTTGGGACGAAGTGTAAGAAGGCAAACTCTTGCAGATATAGGTAATAAAGTTGATGATGATATGCTTTCTTCGTTGGATGGTGTTAATAGGGTGTTTGCAACGATGTTTGTTAAGAATGAGTCTCGTAAAAATAGCTTGTTTTCACGTGAAGGGGGGCGAGATCGAAAATATATTGAAGATGCAGTTAACGATGTGTTAAAAAAAATAGATGATGAATCTAATGAATAGCTGCCTTTTTTGCATGTTAATGTTGTATTTTTTCCGCAATTATGTCTAGTTCAATAATTATGCTTTGTAATGAACTATACTGTATGAGTTTTTCTTCAACGGAGATAAGTGATATGTCAAATTCTGCTTTTTTATCTCTCAAATTTTCTGCATGATAGTCATCTGGATAAACTACTTGTACAGAAAAATGATCTCCTGCGCTATGCCCAATAATATTATCCTCGATTCCTGGTATCATTTTTCCGTTTCCCAGAATTAATTGGTGGTTTCTAGCATGACCACCTTCAATGCTTTTTCCGTTGATTTTTCCCAGAAAATCAATTGTTACTCTATCTCCATTTGTTGCGCTAGAATTCTTTTTACTCCATCTTTGCGAGCTACCAACAGACTTTATGCTGTTTGTGATTTTATTGATGTCATCGGAAATTATTTTTCTTTCTTTATAAAAGCTTAATATTTCTCTCTCATTTTTAAGTAGTTTTTTTTCCCTTTCTTCAATATTCTTTAATCTAGTTGATAACTCTTGGTTGTCAGTATTTGACTCAAGTTCTTTGATTCTCTCTAGCTCAACCCTTTTCTTTTCTAATGCTTCTGTCTCTAGCTTCTCAGATTCGGTTTTTTTTTGTGCGGCAATATATGCCTTGTCAATTTCAGATGTCTTTTCTTTTAATAGTCTAACTCTTTCTTCTTCTAGTCTATTTTCTCTTTCTCTTTCGCGCAGAACAACATCTATCCTTTTATCCTCGACTTCAAGTTTATTTGAGTAGTAGAATATTAACTCTTTTTTCTTGAGATGTGCTATTGCAGGGTCGGTAATTATGGACTTGAGCCATAAATATAGGCAGTTCAATAAGGGCATTGCAAATATGTATATTGTAGATAAGGCTAAGGGGCATACTATGTCTGTGTAAATGTTAAGTGTTTTTTTGGATATTGCTTCTAATTTTCCTTGTGTTGCTTCGTCGCTAAATAATAGATATAGAACGAACTCGTGGTTAATGATCATCCATGCGATTATGAAATTTGCTATAATTACATTTTTTATTCGCTCTCTAAATAAATCGGCTAATGAGTCTGTTATGCTTTTCATTATTTTATACTAGTACGTTTTTAGGGGGCGAGTGATTAATCGAGTGAAATATGCCCCTTGTTTCTAAATGCTTGCTAATGAACATTTGGAATATCTCCCCACCTAGTAGTATAAGCAGGAGAAAGCCTCCCTCGCTTCATTCCCCAGGGCTGCTGTATACCCTGTCCAGCAAACCAAACAACGCCACCTGTTCCCCTATTAAGCTTATCCAATGTCTCCATAAGCTCCACACTACCGCGCCTCCCTTCGTCCTCTTCAAATAGATGACGCTGACAAACCCCAGGAGGGGAGAAGTCACAAAGCATTACTCCGGCCTTCAAATAGCGGTAGCCATCCCGCCAGATCCTCTCCAGTAACACCCGGGCAAGCTCTATAAAATCGCGGGTATCGTCAGAAGGAAAAGGCAGCTTTCCGGTTGCTGCATTGGAATAGTATGGTTCACCTTTGGAGAATTTTCCGGTCTGGATAAACACGGTAATGACGGAGGCGCGCTGCTTCTCCCGGCGGAGCTTTTCGGCGGCGCGGCTGGCGTATTCGCATACGGCCTCACGCATGTTCTGAAAGCAGGTAATGCGCTCGCCGAAGGAGCGGCTGCAGATGATCTGTTTCTTGGGTGGCGGGGCGTCTTCTAACTCAATACAGGAAACGCCGTTAAGCTCGTTGACTGTGCGCTCTACCACAACCGATAAGCGCTTGCGGAGTAGGGCGGGGTTAGCCTCGGCAAGTTCTAAGGCGGTGGTAATGCCCAGCGCGCCCAGGCGAGCGGCAAGCTTTGAACCGATACCCCAGACCTCCGAAACCGGCGTAAGGGTCAATAAACGGCGCTGGCGGTAGCGGTCGGAGAGATCAACCACGCCGCCGGTAGCTGGGTAACGTTTGGCTGCATGGTTGGCGAGCTTGGCTAATGTCTTGGTGGGAGCAATGCCCACACAGACGGTAATGCCGATCCACTGGCTGATGGTCTGGCGGACCTGCTGGCCGAACTCCACCAAATCCATACAGGCTGAGACGCCGGACAAGTCGAGAAAGGCCTCATCTATAGAGTAGATCTCACATACTGGCGCCAGCTCGCCCAGGGTGCGCATGACTCGGCTGGAGATGTCCGCGTAAAGGGCGTAATTCGACGAGAAGGTAACCACGCCGTGTTGTCTAACCAAGTCGCGGAACTTGAAGATAGGCGCACCCATGGGAAAGCCAAGCGCTTTGGCCTCCCGTGAGCGGGCGACAATACAGCCGTCGTTGTTGCTGAGTACCAGGACGGGCGTGTCCTTCAGATCGGGGCGGAAGAGCTTCTCACAGCTCGCATAGAAGTTGTTGCAATCAACCAAGGCGTAATTCATCTGTTGAGTATCCGGACAACGCCTGACACCACGCCGAACACTTCAATTTCAGGCGCGTCTATGGGCTTGTAACGCTTGTTACGGGGGAGCAAGCAAGGAGTAGGGTGGAGCTGCAATTCCTTAACCGTGAACTCGCCGTGTAAGGCTGCGATAACAATGTCGCCGTGCTTGGCGGTAAGGGAGCGGTCCACAATCAGGATATCGCCGGAATAGATGCCGGCCTCAATCATAGAGTCACCCTGAACGCGGACGTAATACGTGGCGGCGGGGTGCCTGATACATAGCTCGTTGAGGTCCAGGGCTTTTTCTATGTAGTCCTGGGCGGGGCTCGGAAACCCGGCTGATACGTGCTCCAAAAACAACGGGAGTAAACGCCTGCGCATCCTTGCACCGCTGCGACCAAGTAGCGATACGCGCATTGTGACCTCTAAGGTGATAAAATATACTGTATAAAGATACAGTATGGTCGCGACCTCGGCAAATGGCGCCGGTTGTGTGGATGGTAGGCCACGGTACGACAATTTTTAGCGTTCCGCGGGAGGTGGCTGTAACATGCTGAACCTAAAGCGAATGCATGCTTAGGAGTTGGAAGCTATATGCCTGATTACGGATTTGTTGTTGGCGGAGAATACACCAGGGCTGACATATACCAGATTTGCGCTGTTCCACCTGAGGGACAGAAAGGGGACTGGCACAATGGCTATAAGCGATATAAGGACGACTGGTTTGTATTCTGCAATATAGGCACCCCAGGAAGGACCGGGCATGATTACAACAATGAGTTTGTCGGTAGTGAGCTTGTTTGGTATGGAAAGAACGGCTCGAAATTAGAGCACGAAACCATTCAGTCCTTGCTGAACCCCAAGGGACTAGTTTTCATTTTCTACAGAGACGATACGCGAGCGCCGTTCGTGTACGCGGGCACAGCTAAGGCCATCAGCCACCAAGATACCGTTCCCGTCCAGATTACATGGTCGCTCAATTCGTCGGCTGAACCAGGGCTAGAGGCGCTACCTGAAGAAGTCCGAGAGCCAAAGCTTTACATTGAAGGCGCCACAAAAACAATTACCGTTAACGCATACGAGCGGCATGGCGCTGCAAGAGCTGCGTGCATCAGAGCCCATGGCGTTTCATGCTCCGTTTGTGGGATCAACTTTGCCGAAGTCTATGGAAAAATTGGCGAGGGCTACATACACGTCCATCATTTGGTTCCGCTCTCGAACATCAAGCAAGAATATGAATTAGACCCTGTAAGAGATTTGCGGCCAGTATGTCCGAACTGCCATGCAATGCTGCATCGAGACGATCCGCCATATTCAATTAAGGAGTTAAAAATAATAGTCCGGAATCGTCGAAGTTAACTTAATATTGGAGACTCTCGGTGAATCATAATCACAATAGGTTTTTAATTGTATAAATGTGAAAGGAAGTTATGGAAATGGAGTGGGCCTCTGAAATAGTTAAGGAAAATCCTGTAATGATGGTGCTTGTAGGTTTTTGCTTCATTGTTGGGATGTTTTTTAAGCTATATAAGGACGTGTATGAATTTAAAGAAAATTCGTTTCTAAAAAGAAAAATTAAAAGGCTGGAAGGTTTGTCTGGCGAGGTTGTTAAAGACGGGCTTTATAGCAAATTTTTAGATAAGTTGAAAGACGAAGAGGTGTTCTCTATATCTACAGGATATATAACCTCTCCAGTTAAAGCGAAAGCTCTAATTAATCTGTATTTAGAGGGCGTAATACCTGCTAAGGATATCAAAAATTTTGGTGGTTTTCTTGAAGTTGGAGATAACGGGGATTTATGTATAAAAATAGGTAAGCTTGAATTCTTTCTTATTTACTATTCTCTTGCTTCGGGTGTCGCGGCTATATGCCTCTCACTTATTTTGTTATACATATTGACAGATATAGCAGGTGTGGTGGGTTTATACTTAGGGCTTCTATCTGTTATCGTTATTGGGTGTATCGCTTTCTTTTTATTTTCAGAGTACTTTACCTTTAAAAGATTCGTTAATACTTTTTCTGATTTGACAGTCCCGGGCTTTAATAAAAAATGGAAGGAAAGTCCATTGGGTACAGTTAAAAGATTAGTCCGTAGGAGAGAATGTGACTAACTTAGATTGGCGCGAGTTATGGCTTTAGAGTATTGTTTCTTTAGTGCTGTATGCTCAGTGTTATAGGGAATGATATCTTCGACATCTTGAACTTCAAAAATATGCAGTTATACAATTGTTAGAATATCAAAGGATAAGGTATGTTCACAACTAGGGCTGTAATTCAAAAGATAGATGATGACTTTCGCCAAGTAAGATTGTATCAAAATTTCAATTTGAGCTCTCCTTGGTCATTCGCAACAAATAGACTTGTCTCTGCCGATGATAGGAATCCTAGTATTTTCCCTTTTGTATTTCATGGCGATGACTATTTTAAGGAAGGCCCAGCTGGGGAAGAAACAAAATTAAGGCATGTTCCAGATGGTAGGTTGTTATTCTCAGATGATTACGCAGTTCCAGGCCAGTTTGTTATAGCTGTACTATTCCCTAAAGGGTATGTGCCTGATATTTTTAAATTTAAATCTAAACCATACATACCAACAGGTGTCGGGCTGCATGGAGCTTCCATAAGCCCTCCAGGGCATTTTGAGGTTTACTATAACCAAAAAGAGATGAGGTCGGCAGTTGTTTTTATAATAAATAACCCTACTTTTTTTGGATTTAAGTGTATAGCTAAAAAATTTGAAAATGACTTTCCTAAAGGTGGCCGAAAACCATTTTTGAATGATCTATATGCGTCGTTAGATTTACCAGAAACACATCCTATTTCAGTAACACGTGATGATCTAGTAGCGTTTCAATCTAACTTTTCTGATTCTTGCAATTTAGATGAGATGGCAAGCACTGTTAACCACCTCACAAAGCTATTAATAAATCAGGACTTTCAAAGCATAGATGAAACTAACGCTTTGTTAAAGAAAGTTGAGAATGGAATGTCAAATGCAGCTTCTATCGTGCAACTTTCTGACTCATATATTGGTAATGGCACTGTCGGAAGAATTTTGTCAAGTTTGTTTGAATATATTGCGCTGTAAAGAAAATTTTCTCGATTTTGTGTTTTTTTTTTTTGATTCAAATAAGCCGTAGATAAAGTTTGTTAAATAGTTTGAAGGATTGATTATGAGGATGACTTCCTTGCAGGAGCTACATAGAAGCATGATTGCAATTAAATCAGATATGCAACAGTTTCAAGTCACTATGGGGTCAATTAGCTTTGACTGCTTATTTTCCACGAGAGACAAGCCAAATTTCACTCTTTCTTTAACTTCACGTGGGTTGAGTCCTAAATTCTTTTTATTTCAGGTTAAGCCCGGATATTGGATTGTACCCTATTTCAAAGAATTTTATTCTGAGTTGGCCAGCCTACTCAATACTGGGGCAAATAGCGGGAATATACTTAAGCCTAAGGAATTCCTTGAACAATTGAATGATAAAATGCCAAAAGTAGCCTCGGTAGGGCGCAATCCAGTACCAAGCGAAATTATTAGATTACGCCCGGATATAACAGAAGACCGAGACCGACCCTATTTCGATACTTGGATGTATTGGAGTGAAGAAAGTGGAAGGGGTCCTAGTGCTGAAAATAGACACAAAACTCAGCTAGTTCTAGGAGATGAAGCTCTTAGTTATAGCATCCAAAGAAATGCGTCTTCAAAATGGAGCTCGATGGATCTTGGAAAGGCATGGAAAAAATAAACCTTTTTGTGAGCGCAATAATTCGAATTAATCTTGATTTTGGTTCCAAATAAGCATCCTTGTATATTTTTGGTCTTCGTTTCGACGGTCATGCTCTAAACTATGCAATAGCTAAACCGCAGCTAACAAAGATTATTGTTCTTTAATTGTGTTTAAAGTGTTATTTTAATATATTATTGTTGACAAATTGAGAACAATTGGGTAGGGTGTGTCTCATATTCTGCACTACTACGCCCTGACAACTCTCAGGGCGTTTTCATATAAAGACCCGGTATCCGCAAGGAGCCGGGTTTTTGCGTTTTAAAGGGCCGCTCGCCGTTGCATGGACAGGGGTTAACTCGGCCCATTCAGGAAGGATCATGACACCAGAACACGTAGTACCCGCACCGGGAGTTCAACTCTATAACGCTGATTGCCGCGAGGTGATGAAGCAAATCCCTGATAATTCCATTGACCTGATCGCCACGGACCCGCCTTATTTCAGGGTGAAGACCGACGCCTGGGACAACCAGTGGCGGAAAGAAGACGACTTTCTAAACTGGCTGGACGATATCTTGGCGGAGTTTCACCGGGTGCTGAAGCCATCCGGTAGCCTGTATCTGTTTTGCTCCGACCGCATGGCGGGCAAAGTGGAGATGCGCATCGGCAAACGCTTCCGACTTCTAAACCATATCGTATGGCGTAAACCCAGCGGCGTATTCAAACGACACCGTAAGGAGTCGCTGAGACAATACGCAGGCCAGACCGAGCGAATTCTATTCGCTGAACACTACAACGCCGAGAGCGCCGCCAAGGGCCAGTCAGGCTATATCTCAAAATGCATCGAGTTAAAGGCCCACGTATTCGAGCCCCTGATTGCGTACTTTAGGGAAGCGAAAGCCAAAGCGGGGATCGCCAGTAAGGATATCGACGCCGCCACCGGCACGCAGATGTCGACGCACTGGTTTACGTCCTGCCAATGGAAGCTACCCACGCAGGAACAATACGAGATCCTGCAACGCCTCTTTGCCGAACGCGCCGTCGAGTTGCCCCGAGGGCATGGCGAATTGACGCAGGAATACGGCGAGCTACAACGTACCTATTCAGAACTGAAGAGAGACTATGAGGAGCTACGGCAGGAATACGAAAGCCTACGGCGTCCATTCTCTGTCAACGCAGCCGTGCCTTATACGGACGTGTGGGACTTTAAACCGGTCCAGTACTACGCAGGCAAACACCCCTGTGAGAAGCCACTCGATATGATGCGCCATATCGTCCAGACCAGCACGAGGCCGGGACAGGTTGTCTTTGATCCGTTCATGGGCTCCGGCTCCACCGGCAAAGCCTGCATCGAGCTGGGGCGCGAATTTATCGGCGTCGATATGGACAAAGCCTACTTTAACAACACGCTGCAGAGCTTATCCGAGCATCAGGCAGAACCACTAAAGGAAGCGGGATAACCCGCCGACCACAAATAAATCCTACCAAGGGCCTCGCAACTGCGGGGCTTTTTTATTTCTGGAACACATAAAGAATGACTTTTTACCTGGGCGAGCGCTCCAAGTCGCGCTTGGTTGGCCTGCATCCTGACCTTGTGAAAGTCGTAGAAAGGGCGATTCAGATCACCCCGATAGACTTCACCGTACTGGAAGGCTTGCGCAGCCTTGAACGCCAAAAGGAACTGTATAAGGCAGGCAAATCAAAGACGATGCGCAGCCGACACTTAACGGGGCATGCGGTGGACCTGGGTGTTTTGATAAACGGCTCGATCACTTGGGAGGCCCGCTATTACCAGATACTCGCCGACGCCGTGAAGCAAGCCGCCGACGAGCTGGGCATTCCCATAGAGTGGGGCGGCGACTTCAACGGCTTTTTCGACGGACCTCATTACCAACTGCCTTGGAAAGAATACCCATGAGCACCTGGGCTTCAATTCTGAACCTGTTTAAACCGGTCGCTGACCTGATCGACAACGTCCACACCAGTGACGAGGAACGCCTGCAGGTACAAGCGCAGCTATTCCAGATTCAGGCCGAGCTAACCCAACGGGTGATGGAGTACGAAACCAAGCTGCTGGAGGCGAAGGCCAGAACCATCCAGGCGGAGGCGCAAGGCCAAAGCATCCTGCAGCGCAACTGGCGCCCGTTGACTATGTTGTGCTTTCTGGCGCTGGTCGTGTGTGACTCCTTTGGCCTGCTGACGTTTCGCCTTAGCGTGGAAGCCTGGGATCTGCTGCAAATAGGACTGGGCGGATACGTGGCCGGCAGATCGCTGGAGAAGATCGCCCCCAAGGTAACCGACGTGATGAGTAAGAAATAATGGAAGAGAACCAAACCACCCGGAGGCACTGGCACTTGGACAAAACCATCAGTGTGGGCCACCTGATCAGCACGCTGGTAATCGCCATTTCCGTGATCACCTGGGCGGGTTCCATAGATCGCCGTGTGGAGCAAAACGCCTTGGCGGTTAAGTACCTGAATGAAGAGCAGGTGCAACAGCGGCAACGTATCGACGCCGTCCGCAATGAGATCAAAACCGACCTGCGAGCCATCAACGACAAGTTAGACCGCCTGATCGAGCGGCAGAGTGAAAGATAATGCCCAAGGCATCCCTAAGACCCTGCAAAGATAAAGGCTGTCCCAATACGACCCGACATAAGTCACGATACTGTGAGAGCCACGCAGACAAGCGAGAGGCGACACGCTGGGGAGTTTGGCAACAACAGAAAGGCAGCGACACCCAACGCGGTTATGGTTGGCAATGGCGTAAGCTCAGGGCGCGGATACTGCGGCGAGATAACTACTTGTGTCAGGTGTGCTTAAAGCAGGGGCGAACCAGTGCGGCGATGGAGGTCGACCACATCAAGCCCAAGGCTAGAGGTGGGGATGATCGTGAGCAGAATTTGCAAGGGATATGCATTGCATGTCATGTGAAAAAAAGCGCCAACGATAATCAATAAGCTACAATAAAAACAGCGAGTGCCGGGTCATAGGGGGTTCTAATGGATAGTTTGAATACCTTCAGTAGTGCTGCTAAGGACTTGTCAAGAAATCCTCTGGGGATAATTGCTTTATTTATAGTGCTCGTTTATGGGTTTGCGTGTTTGGTTGTTACAAATGGTGATAGCCTTTTACAAGAAGAGCGTTTGACTCTTGTTTGGTTTCTTGCCCTTTTCCCCTGCGTTGTTCTCGGAGTGTTTGGCTGGCTGGTTTCTCGTCATCATACAAAGCTTTACGGCCCTGGTGACCTTAAAGACGAGTCCTTATTTTTCCGGTCCCATGAAATGCAACTAATAAACCTGCCTGTGGTCCCTCAGACAGCGCCAGATAATACCCCAGCTATAGAGAATGGTGTCCATATAGATACAATGCCGGGAAGATCAAAGGATCGTGATGAACAATATGGAAAGAATAGGGGGTTTTTTATTGTTCATTCCTATAGTCGTGCTGAAAAGCGAGGTCAGCAAATAGAAATTTTTATATATCTTATAAGGCATAAAAGCGAGGAATACTCTGATGTTGCAAAGGCTGAATTTTTCCTCGGGCGCTATTGGGGAAACAGGATTATTGAAGGTAAGAGGAGTGGAGATATTATAGGAATGAGAACATCAGCATACGGGCCATTTTTATGTACCTGCTTAGTTACGTTTCAGGATGGCGAACAGGTGATGCTGCATCGCTATATAGACTTCGAGATGGCGCAAGCCTAGAGCTAGACTCATAAGAAAGGTAGTGACGCCCAACGCGGTTATGGTTGGCCATGGCGTAAGCTTAGAGCGAGGATACTGCGGCGGGATAAATACTTGTGCCAGGTGTGCTTAAAGGCAGGGCGAACAAGTGCGGCTAAGGAGGTGGATCACATCTAGCGCAAGGTGGGGATGAATGTAAGGGGAAATCTGCAGGGTATTTGTAAAGACTGCCACAAGATCAAAAATCGGAGGATTGTATAAATGCACATCGTTGGTTTAATTTTGATCGCCGCATTTTCGGTAATGCGAATATCTCCATAATTCCCCAAATGATGCAGGTGCTAACATCATTATGAGTACCATTAACACTGATGATTTGTATGTCTCTTCCTCAGTTAAGGGAAGTTACTTCAATAAAATTATAGATTGCGAGACAAAGAAGCACTCACGTTGGGTTGAGGTGGCTCTCAAATGTTTGCCAAAAGTGATATTTTCAGAGTTAAAAAGTAACTTGGCAATTATTGAAGTTAACAATATTGCTGCATGTAGACTTGCGGCAGCTCAAAGAAGCTGTGAAGTGATTATTCTTACGGGATATATCTTTCCTCCAGAAGGGAGAACCTTGTTGGATGAAGAAGCTGTCCAGAAAAAGGGTGTAAGATCTTTTTTGATGATAGTTCTTCATGAGATCGCCCATGCATACAAAATGCACAAATCTTGTAAGTATGATGGTATAACTAAAAAAGAGAATAACCATCAAGAAGATGAAGCAAATAGGTTGGCCGTAGATTGGTTAAACGAATACTTAGGCAGCATTGGTTATGAAAAGTACAGCTTCAGTATTGAGGAAATTCAGGCGTATATTGATAATATTGTAGAGTTTAATAAAAGGAGAAGAGGAAGCCAATTTTCGCATTGGTCTGGGCGCGCGGAATAAAGTGCTCCTAAAAGTGCTCCTAAAAGTGCTCCTAAAAGTGCTCCGGTCGCGACTCAGTTGAGAGCGCCCAAAAAATGATCAAATATCGAAAGTTTGAAGGGGCGGGGCGGGTCAAATTTCTGATACCTGGGCGACCAACACCGCACCCCTAAGTCTTTTTTTATACCCGCGAAATTAAAAATTTCAGGTTAACGCAATGAGTGGAACCGCAACCAGAGCTGGAAGGGGGCGGAAGCCCAAGCCCGTTGCGCAAAAGCTCCTGGCCGGCAACCCCGGAAAGCGTCAACTTAACACCCACGAACCTCAGTTTTCACAGATCACCAACATCGATTGCCCGGACTGGCTGGGCGACGACGCGCGCCGCATGTGGGAGCTGATCGCCCCGGAGCTATGCGCGCAAAAGATCATCGCCATTACAGACGCGCACAACCTGGAAGCCTTCTGCGCCGCCTATGGTCGCTGGCGTCAGGCGGAAAGAGAACTGGCGCAGTACGGCATCACCACCACGGACGCAAACGGCGGCCTGAAGAAGAACCCGGCGGCCACCGTCGCCAACGAATCCTTAAAACAACTGGCGACCTTCGGGGCGCTCCTGGGCCTGGACCCATCCAGTCGCCAACGTCTGACCGGCGGCGGCAACCACGACACATCAAACCCTTTCGATAAATTCTGATTTTCGGTTACTCCATGGCGGCTAAATATCCTCACGTCGAGGCGGCGACGCGGTACGCCCGCGCCGTGCTGGACGGGTCTATCCCTGCGTACCGGTACACGCGCTTGGCGTGCCAACGTTACCTGGACGACCTCGCCCAGGAGAGCGACCCGGACTATCCGTATTACTTCGACAAGGCGGAGGCCGAGCGGGTCTGCGAGTTCGTCGAACTGCTGCCGCACACCAAGGGCGAGTGGGCGTTCAAACGTCAGCTTATCAAGCTGGAGCCCTGGCAGGTGTTCGGCTTCGTCAACATCTTCGGATGGAAGAGCAAGGCCGACGACCTGCGCCGCTTCCGCGAAGTCTATTGGTGCGTCCCGCGCAAGAACGGCAAGTCGATCATCGCCGCCGGCGTGGGGCTGTATATGTTCGCCTGCGACGCCGAGTTCGGCGCCGAAGTCTACAGCGGAGCGACCAACGAACGCCAAGCCTGGGAGGTGTTTCGTCCCGCGAAGCTGATGGTCTCGCGCACGCCTCTGCTTCAGAAAGCAAAAGGGATCGCGGTCAACGCGAAGAACTTAAACCGCCCGGCGGATGAGGCCCGCTTTGAACCGGTCATCGGTAAGCCCGGCGATGGCGCGAGTCCGTCTTGTGCGCTGATCGATGAATACCACGAACACGACGCCCCCGACTTATACGAGACCATGGTGACGGGGCAGGGCGCACGCCGGCAGCCGCTGACGTTTATTATCACCACCGCCGGCAACAACATCGAAGGCCCTTGCTACGACAAGCAGACCGAAGCGCAAGAGATGCTGGATGGCGTCGCGCCGAATGATGAGCTGTTCGCCCTGATGTATGGCGTGGATGATCCGGAGCGCTGGGCGGACCCGGACGTATTGGCCATGGCTAATCCGAACCTGGGCGTTAGCGTTTATAAAAAGTATTTGGAAAGTCAGCAACAGAAAGCCATTCGCTCCGCTCGCTTTCAGAACATATTCAAAATTAAACATCTGAATATATGGGTTACCGCCCGCAGCGCCTTTTTCAATATGGAGCAGTGGGCTAAATGCTTTGACCCCAGTCTGAACGCGGAAGACTTCGAAGGCCAGGAGTGTATCGGCGGTCTGGACTTGGCTGGCAAACTCGACCTTAACGCCTTCGTCAAATTGTTCTACCGCGATTTGATGGATGAGGATGGAAGAACCCGCAGGCATTACTACTGCCTCTCGCCCGTATTCTGGGCGCCGGAGGATACAGTCAACAACCCGGACAACCGCAAGTTAAGCAGCCGCTATCAGAAGTGGGTCAACCTGGGCGCGCTCACCGCTACCGACGGCGCGGAAGTGGACTATCTGGAAGTGCTGGCGGAAGTCACCGACACCAACCAACGCCACCCCATTGCGGAGATCGGCATTGATCCACACGGCGCGCTGAACCTGTCTCACCGCCTGGACGACGAGAACCTGAACCCGGTGCAGATCACGCAGAACTATTCCGGCATGTCCGCCGGCATGAAAGAGCTGGAAGCGGCCATCGCCGCCGGGCGTTTCCATCATGACGGCCACCCCATTTTAACCTGGTGTATGGGCAACGTAGTAGGCCGCTACATGGGCGGCGCCGATGACGATGTGGTGCGCCCGACCAAGGAACACAAAGACAAAAAAATCGACGGCGCGGTCGCGCTCATCATGGCCGTGGGCCGCGCTATGTTGGCGGCGGAAACCACCGGCCCCAGCATAAGGTTTGCCTGATGTTCTCCATTTTCAAACGTAAGAACGCCGCTGTCATCGACAGCTCGGCTAAGCTCGCGGAGTTGCTGGGCGCATGGTACGACGCCGACGCCGGCGTACAGATCACTCCCGGCAACGCCCCGGAAATCAGCGCGGTGTTTTCGTGCATCAAAGTCCTAACCGAATCTATCGGCATGCTGCCCTTAAACCTGTTTAAGGAACTGCCCGGCGGTGGTTCGGAAAAGGCCAGCGGCCACCCACTGCAGGCGCTGTTAAAGCACGGTCCGAACGACTACCTGACCGATCAGGAATATAAAGAACTGATCGTCGCGCACCTGTGTTTGCGCGGCAACCATTACAGTTACATCAACCGCACGGCGTCGGGCCGGGTGCTGGAGCTGCTGCCCATGGCGCCGGATGCGGTAACGTCGAAACTCTCCAACGACTACGAACTGACTTATGACGTGCAGTTTAAAAGCGGCCCTGTGCGGACGCTGCCGGCGGAGGAAGTGCTGCATATTCGGTTGTGGAGTCTGGACGGCTTAACAGGACTGAACCCGATTCAATACAACCGCCACTGTTTGGGGCTGGCCAAGGCGACGGAAAAGCATGGCTCCACACTGTTCGCCCATGGCGCGAAACCCTCTGGCGTGCTCTCCACCGATCACGCGCTGACAGATAAACAATACGAGCGCCTGAAACAGGAGATGGAGCTGCACCGCGGCGTCGCCAACCAGAACCGCGAGATGATCCTCGACGGCGGCTTGAAGTGGCTGCAAGTCTCCATGACGGCGGAAGACAGCCAGTTTTTAGAAACCCGCAAGTTTCAGCGCTCAGAGATCGCCGGCTTTTTCCGGGTGCCGCCGCACATGATTGGCGACCTGGAGCGGGCGACCTTCAGCAACATTGAACACCAAGACCTCGCCTTTGCGCGACATTCATTAATCCCATACTGCACGCGTATTGAGAAACGCATTAACAAGTCGCTGCTGTCCGATAAAGAGCGAGTCAGCCATTTCGTTAAGTTCAACATCAACGCCCTGATGCGCGGGGACATGAAGACCCGCAGCGAATACTACACGGCCATGATTCAAAACGGCGTCATGAGTCCGAACGAAGTCCGCATCCTGGAGGACATGAACCCCAGGGAGGGCGGCGACACCTACCTGACGCCACTCAATATGGCGGTTAACGGCCAGCCTGCCGACGAGACAGAAACGAATTAAGCAGCCAGACGAGGCACGCATGCACACCAAGCAAAAACTGGATATCCCATTAAAGATCAAGTCCCTGTCCGACTCCGGCGAGTTTGAAGGGTACGGCTCCGTGTTTGGGGTCAAAGACTCCTACTCAGACATCGTACTGAAAGGCGCGTTCACGGCCTCGCTGGAACGCTGGAAACAGCAAGGCCGCCTGCCGGCGCTGTTATGGCAACACCGCATGGACGAGCCTATAGGGGTTTACACCGCGATGGAGGAAGACGAGCACGGTCTGAAGTTGTCCGGGCGTCTGCTGATCGACGATGACCCACTGGCCAAGCGCGCATACGGGCATTTAAAAGCAGGCTCTATCTCCGGCCTCTCTATTGGTTATTCCGTGCCGTCCAACGGCATGGAATACGACAGCGCCAAAGAAGCGTTTTTGATTAAAGAAATCGACTTGTGGGAAGTGTCCCTGGTGACCTTTCCCGCTAATGACGAGGCGCGCATTGCGCAGGTCAAACACCGCCAACTAAACGCCGAGCACGCACAAGCCCTGGCCGCTATTTCATCCCTAAAACATATATTCACCACAAGGAACTAACCCTGATGCCAGTCGAATTAAAAGACATCCAAGACGTAGCGGAAGAACTGTCTAGCCGCTTCACGGAATTTAAATCAGCCAATGACTCCTCTATGGAGGCCACCCGCGCAGAGGTAATCAAGCTCACCGAAAAAACCGACAAGCTCAACGCCCAGCTCAGTGAACTGGAGGCCCTGAAAAAGGAGCTGGACGGCCTTTATAAAAAGCAGAACCGCCCCGGAACGGTGGAAGGGGATGCGGAATACCGCAAACACTTTATCGACCAGTGGATGCGAAAAAACAACGCCGCCGGCATTGAGGTCAAGGCCGTCAACCTGGGTGCGAATCAGGACGGCGGCTTTGGCGTGCCGGAAGAGTTGGACCGCCAGATTTTGGAATTAGAGCGCGAGCTGTCTCCCATGCGGGCGCTGTGCCGCAATATCCAGGTGTCCACGGATGGGTACAAGCGTTTGGTTAACCTGGGCGGTGCCGGCTCTGGCTGGGTCGGTGAAACCGACGCCCGTCCGGAAACCAACACACCCAAGCTGGCGCAGATTGAAGCCTTCATGGGGGAAATCTACGCCAACCCCGCCACAACCCAAAAGGCGCTGGACGATGTGTATTTCAACGTTGAGCAATGGATCGCCGACGAGGTGGCGCAAGAGTTCGTCGACCGCGAAGCCGACGCCTTTCTAAATGGCGATGGCGTGGGCAAACCGAAAGGCATCCTGGCTTACGCCATGGACGCCGCCCCGGACGCCTCCCGCGAGTTCGGCAAGCTGCAACGAGTGATCAGCGGTAAGGCGGGCGATTTCAACGCGGATAACCTGCTAAGCGTGATCTACCGCCTGAAGAAAGCGTTTCGCCGCAACGCCAGCTGGATGATGACCGGGACCACGGTGGAGAAGGTGCGCAAGTTCAAGGACGCGGACGGCAACTACATGTGGCGTCCAGGCATCGAGGCGGGCCAACCTTCGTTGCTGTTGGGATACGGTATTGAAGAGAACGAGGACATGCCGGAAGTGGCGGCGGATGCTAACGCCATCTTGTTTGGCGACTTCATGCGGGGTTACAGCATTGTGGACCGTATTGGCGCGCGCATGCTGCGTGACCCCTATACCCACAAACCCTTCGTCCACTTCTACACCACGAAGCGGGTGGGCGGCATGCTGGTCGACTCCAACGCAATCAAGGTGCTGACCTTGAGTAAGGGGGCGTAATGGCCCCCATCACCTTAGAGGAAGCCAAGCAGCATCTACGGGTTGAGCATGAGGAAGAAGACGCCTACATCACAGCGTTGATCGCGGTAGCGCGTAATCTGGCGGAGGAGTATTCAGGCCTTTCCCTGGAGGAAGGCGAGAGCATTCCCGAGCTGGCCAAGCACGCCATTAAAATGATCATCGCTACCCTGTACGAGCAACGGGAGGACCAGACGGTGGCGACGGTCTCACAGGTGCCGCTGTGCTCTAAAGCCCTGCTGGACCTGCTGCGGATTCGTCGGCTATGAGGGCGGGACGATTACGGCGGCGAGTGACGATTCAAGCCAACGTCGCCACCCAGGATGAATACGGCGAAACCGTGCAGGGCTGGCGAGATGTCGTTACACGCTGGGCGGGCGTGGAGCCGCTATCCGGTCGGGAGTTCCTGGCCGCCAGCGGTCCCCGCGCCGAACTGACCACCCGCATCGTGCTGCGCTGGGAGCCGGGGCTGGCTGGGCTTGCGCCCCAGGATCACCGGGCGATCTATCAGGGGCGCGTCTACGACATCCATTCCGCCATCAACACCCGCGAGGAAAACAAAGAATGGGTGCTGATGTGCGCGGACACGGGGGCGGCGGTATGAGCAGCGGCGTCAAGATCAGCGGCTTGCGCGAGCTGCACCAAGCCTTACAGCAACTCGGCAAACAGGCGGCCAATAAGGCGGCGCGTGACGGGCTGGCCGAGGCGGCCAAAACGTTTAGGAAAGAGATCCGCCAAGGCGCGCCCGTGAAAAGCGGTCACTTGCGTAAACACATCCGCTACAAGCTGCGTAGGGATCGCAGCGGGCGCGGCTACACCGGTCGCGTAGGCGTGCATCCCAAAGCCTATTACGCCCGCTTTATCGAGTTCGGCGCGGCGCCGCACGCCATCCCCAACCCAACCACCGGGCGCGGTCGCAACAAGCGCAAAAACAAAAAGCGTCTGCGCATCGGTTCGCAGGTGGTGTCCGGCGTTAACCATCCCGGCATTGCGCCGCGTCCTTTCCTGCGCCCGGCGTTTCTGCGCGCCAAGGATGCGGCGGTCAAAGCCGCCGGCAAACGCATGTGGCGTTCCATTATTCAAGCGCGTGCGAAGCGCAATTAATCAACCCTGAAGGAGTACGCGGGAATGATCATTCCCCGATTGCTGAAGCGGCTGCGTAAGGCGGATCAGATCAGGGCGCTGATTCCGCCGTCCGCGATTCATGGACGCTTTCTACCGCCCAACGCAGCGACGCCGGCGCTGTCTCTGCTGTATGTCGGCGACGATCCCGTCAACGACCTGGGCGGAGAGGATAACAGCCGCCGCGAACGGGCGCAGATCGACGCCTGGGCGCCGACGCTAAAGCAGGCGGAGCAGTTAGCAAAGGCTGCGACGGCTGCATTGGCTTCACGCGGCAAAGACTTCACCGCTGTGCGCAACGGCAAAACCTACGAGTACGACGACGCGGCCCAGCTCCACCGGCTGATGCTGGATTATTCATTTACCTTTTACGAGGACTGACCATGGCGAAAATGCCCGCCGACGGGACAAAAATTGAAATCGACGGTACGACCGCCGGCACGCCCGACATTGAGGTGACTGGGGTTAAATCCTATTCCGGTTTTGATGGGGAGCGCCCCGAAATCGACAACACGGATTTAAGTAGCGAGGCGTCCGAGTTTTTCCTCGGCAAGCGCGACTGGGGCTCTTTCTCTCTGGACTGGTTTATCAACTACGCCGACCCCGGCCAAAACGAAGTCCGCGCCGCTGAGCTGTCCGGAGCGCTGAAGACCGTCAAGATTACTTTTCCAGATTTAACCACCGCCACATTCAAGGCTTACGTGAAGAACGCGACCAGCCTTTCCGGCGGGATCAGCGGCATGGTGGAAGGCTCCGCCGCGCTGCGCATCACTGGTAAACCCACTTTCGCGAAACCCTAAACGAGGAACCTTTATGAGTTACTTAAACAAAGCCCAGATCCTGGCGGCGCAGGATATCGAATCCGTCGATGTGGACGTGCCAGAGTGGGGCGGGACCGTGCGGGTCGCGCTGATGAGCGGCGCCGCCCGCGATGATTACGAGGGCTCCCTGATTCGCTTGGCCCCGGATGGAACGGCGCAACGTGATCTGACTAACATTCGCGCCAAGCTGGTGGCGGTGTGTCTGGTGGACGATAAAGGCGAGCGCTTATTCAGTGAGGGGGACGTGAAGGCCTTGGGCGCAAAATCCTGCGCGGCCCTGGATCGCGTCTACCATGTCGCCGCCCGTCTCAATCGCTTAACTCAAGGCGAGGTGGAGGACGCCGCAAAAAACTCCTGAGCCGGCCCGAGCGCCGGTTTTACTTTTACCTCGCGGCCAAATTGGGCAAAACCGTTAGAACCCTCCTGCAGGAGATCAACTCCGCCGAGTTGGCCGAGTGGATGGCTTACGAATCCCTGGACGCCTACGCCGAGCAATTCGAGCGTGAGCGCCAGAGCAGCGCGGAGCGCGCGGACGCCCTGAAACAACTCCTATTTGGCGACGCCTGGCGCGACGCCTAACCCTTCTATTTCGTAATCCCTACAGGTCGCTTATGAGCCAAGAAATGATTGGCGCGCTATCTATTGATCTACGCCTTGCGACGGCCAAGGTCGAAGACGGCTTGCGTAACGTCAACAAGCATCTGGAGCGCACAGCGTCGGCAGCCAACAACGCCGGCAAGATGTTCACGACGCTGGCCACCATTGCCACGGCGGGCGTGTTTGGCGGGGTCATCAAAGGCAGTCTGGACGCGGCCAACCACCTGGGCGACCTGAGCGTGCGCCTGGGCGTGAGTGTGGAAGGGTTGAGCCGTCTCGCCTACGCGGCGGAATTGTCGGGCGTATCCGCCGGCACACTGGAAACCGGCCTGCAGCGCATGACGCGACGCATCGCCGAGGCGGCCGCCGGCAGCGGCGAAGCCATAGGCGCAATCAAAGCGCTGGGCTTATCCGCGCAGAAGCTCCAGCAACTGCGTCCCGAACAGCAATTTGAAGTGCTGGCGGACGCACTGGCGGAGGTGCCTGCGAAGTCGGACCGGGTGCGCCTCGCCATGAAGCTGTTGGACTCCGAAGGCGTCGCCCTGCTGCAAACCATGGAAGGCGGCAGCGCCGCCATACGAGCCATGGGCGAAGAGTCCGACCGCACCGGCAATACCATCAGCACAAGCTTTGCGACGCAGGCCACCGCCGCCAATGCGGCAATAATTCGCATGAATGCGGCGCTAACGGGCATGACCAACAACATGGCCGTGGCGTTGGGGCCGACCATCGAGCAGGTCGCGCACTTCCTGGGGGATGTGCTGCCTGAGGCGGCCAAGCTGGGCGGACAGGCGGTGCGATTGCTCGCCGCCGGCGCGCTGGAGGTCAGCGCGAGCGTGGTCGAGTTTATCCGGGTGGCGACTTACTACCTGGGCAAGCTCTCAGACGATGTGGCGGAGGTCGACGCCGAGCTGTACAGCATGCAGGAGAATCTGCGCGGCGCCACCGGCGACATCTTCGCTCAGATGGCGGCGGCGGATCAGGAGACGGAAAAGTTCAACGTCACCCTGGGTCAAAGCGTCGTCACCTTGCAGGACTACCAAGGCGTGACCGCCACCGTAGCGGACAACCTTCAACGCGTAAAAGCCGCGCAGGAGGAAGCCAATGCCGCGCTGCAGCGTCAGAACGAAATCCGCGGCAACGTCGAAAGCATCCGTGAGTCCCTGCTGACCGAGGAAGAGGCGGAACGGGAATCGTACGAGCGCCGGCGGGACATGCTGCAGGAGGCGCTGGACGAAAACCTGTTAACCCAAACGCAGCATATGGAGCTGTTGGGCGAACTGTCCGCGCAGCATCAAGCCACGCTCACAGCCATAGAGGAAAGAGAGAAGGGCAAGCGCAAGGCCCTGGCGGAAGCGGAGCATCAGGAACGGGTGTCGGTCATGACCGGCATGCTGGGCAACCTCTCTACCTTGATGGACACGAAAAGCAAGAAGCTATTCGAGATCGGGAAAAAGGCGGCCATCGCCAATGCCCTGGTGGCGGGCTATGAAGCCGCCGTGCATTCCTATAACAAAGGCGCGCAGATCGGCGGTCCTATTGTGGGCGCCGCGTTCGCGGCCACGTCTGTGATCGCCACCGCTGTGCAGATCCAAAAACTGAAGTCGCAGAAGTTTGGCGGCGGGGGAACGGTCAGCGCCGGCGGAGGCGGAGCGCCGCCCAACACCTACCAGCCGCCACAACCTACGATCCCCAGCGGACCCGCCGGCGGCAAAGGCGAGGGTGCGCAGATCATCTTTCAGTTTAACGGATCGGTCAACGGCGACCCCTACCTGATCGCCGACGCCATCGCGCCGCACCTGCGGGACATTGTCAGCAAGAAAGATATCGTCATCGTGGAAGCGAACAGCCGCAACGGGCAACAACTAAGAGGGCTCTAATGTACGTTGAATATACCGCAAGGCGCTTTATCGCGCCCGGCCATGTCGCCGGCGGCAATTACTGGATTGATGTGAAGCTGACGCGCTGTGATTTTGATGCGCAGATTGAAGCGCAGACGACAACGGCGCTCAGCGGCAAATCGAAAACCTTGCTCCACCGCATCGATCAGACCTATGACATCGCAACAGTGTACATGAACCAGCTGGAACAGCTGGCGGAGATGCGGGAGTTCTTAGGGTCCGTCAGTGGCGGGGAAAGCTTCATGGTCAGCCTGCATGGCGACCGGGTGAGCCCTCTGCAGCCCGCTATGCTGGACCCGATTACCTGGAAGGAGGAACGCTACGGCACGACAGACTACTTCCGGTATACGTTCAAAGTGCGAGTGGCTTAAATATAGGCACGGCTTCCCATACGCCTGGCCTGAATGCGCCTTCGCCTCCCTTCTATTTCCCCTGCGTTATTAATAGGCATCCAACCTGATGAGAGTAAGCAATAGCGAGTTTGTCTCCGCCTGGAGCGGCGAGAGCGTGTCGCCTGTCTATGTCGTTGAGCTGTCGTTCGATCGCGCCAACGAGGACGTGGTGTATCTGACCAGTGGTCTCGTCTCTGGCTTGTCCGGCGTAGTGTATGACGGCGTGCTGAACGCCCGCACTTTGTCCGGCACATCGCAAAAAATCCAACCTGATAAAGGGCTCGCGAGTATTGGCAGCCTGGAGTTTGAAGCGCTGGACCACAACCTGAGCGCGCTGCAAAAAGCCAAGCTGGATGATGGGAAAGGCCTGCGCGGAAAACGCGTGCGCGTCTGGGTGGGCGAGCGTGGTTTGCAGTGGCAAGACTTTGTCCTGGTGGCCACGCAAATCATCGAGGACGCCGAGATCCTGAACGGCGTTTATTCGTTTAGTTGCGCCGATGTGCAACGTACGCTGCGGAAGGATATTTTCGACGTTAAAAAAGTCGGCTTGGCGGCGTCCGCCGTGGGGAATAACGATGTGATTCAGGTTTATTCCACGGAAGGGTTTGCGCCCGTCTACCAGCCACGCGGCAGCGGCATTACCGATGCGCCCAACCGAACCGTCGGTTATCTCAAAATGCCCAACGGCTGCATCGTGCGTTACAAGTACACCACCGCCACCGCCTTCTGGGGCTGCGAGTGGGGCGCGCTGGGAACCAAGCATCTGGTCGCAACCGTCAACAAGTCCGAGGGGACCAACGCCGACAACGCGCCGCAGGTGGAGGAATACGTCTACATCGAGCAGCCCGCGCCCATGCTGCTGTATGGTTTGTTGACCGGCTATGTCTACGGCTATCCCGGCAAGCGTTACCCAGACCACTGGCACCTGGGAGTTGATCCGCAATATGTGCGCACGTCCGACTTTATCAATATCGGCGCAGACCTTTGGGATGTCACGGACGCAGATAAGGGGTTGCCGGCGGTGGTGCGCGGACAGACCAAGATCGACGGCAAGAAGTTCATCGAGGAGCAGCTGTTGTTGATGATGGGCGCGTTTTCGCCGATCTACGCCAATGGGGAAATGGGGCTGCGTCGCCGCACGGCGATTATGTCCAGCGGGGCTTACGTGCGCGAGCTGAACGCCAGCAACCTGCTAAAGGTGAACGCGCTCCGCCATGACATGGGCGCGATCATTAATCAGATCGCTATTCACTGGCATTATGACCCGGACAAAAAAGAGTACCGCCGCGCCAATGTATTGGTGGACCCAGACTCCATCGCCACCCATGGCGCGTCGGATTTGAAGGAATTGAAGTTTAAAACCCTGCACAGCTCCCGACACGCCTATTCCGCCATCAAGCATCAGTTCGATGCACTCCGCGACGCCTACGCCGGGCCGCCTTTGCTCCTCGATGTCGTCGCCGATATGGACAATCACGATCTGGAGGTGGGGGACATCGTTCGCGTTAACCTGGAGCATGTGCAGGATTACACTGGCTCCATGGCGGACGGATGCCTGGACCGTAACTTTGAAATCCAGCAGATCAGCACGGACTGGGTGACGGGGCGGGTGAAGCTTGCCTTGCTGGGCTCCTCGCAACCGGCGGGCGCTTTGCCGCCGGATCAGAATGGCGCGGCGCTGCCGGATGCGTGGTACAGCTCCGCCGGCGTGGCGATCAACGCCGCCAGCTTCCCGGGCAAAGTGCTGGTTACCGATACGCAGGTGCGCATCGTCGGCGACATTCATCTGACTGGCGGGGCGGACCTGAATCAGTCCGTTTACTTCTGCGATCGGGATTTGATTGTGGACGCCGGCGTGACGGTCATTCTGTCCGGCAACGTGCAGCTGCGGGTTAAAGGCTTTCTGCAGATCAACGGCGTCCTCGATGGCAAAGGCCGAGGCATCGCGGGAGTCGCTGGCGGACAATCTGTTTCCCTAACCGGTATCGGCTCCACCGTAGCGGGTGACGGGATTGTCTTCGGCCTGGGGACGGGAGACCGCCGCCGCTTTGAGTCCGCCAATAACCGCGGCGGCATCAACGCCCGCGCCGCACGGGATAACGTCGCCTACCTCAATTTAAACGTGAATGCGCAAGGCCAACTGCAGGGCTTGCCGTCTGATATTCGTGGCAACGGCGGCCATGGCGGCGGCGCAGCCATCAACAGCTACAGCGGCAATACCGGCGAAACACCCGGCGGACGTGGCGGCGCAGGCGGCGCTGGATTGCTGGTGGTGGCGCGAGGGATCGACCTGGGCGCCAATGGACGGGTGGACACCAGCGGCGAGGATGGCGAACTGGGCAGCCCGCGCCAGATCGGCGGCGCTTTCGATCCGCAAGCTTATCTCAAATCCGGCAGCGGCGCCGGCGGCGCGCCCGGCGCGGTGTATTACCTCGTGGACGGCAAGTACAACCCGCCTAACGTCACCGTGGGCAACAGCGCGGCGCGCTATGGCGTGAGCCCAGTGCAGGACGGCGTCTACTTTATCCAAGGTCGCAAGCATCAAAATGATACTGTGGGCGCGAGCTGGGACCCGTCCTTTGAAGGCGTTAACAAAGCGGTCGCCTCCGCCTACGTGGGGAATTACTTAGGGCCTGAACGGGAGAACGCCGTGCGCGGGTTTCTGACCAAGGCGACTGGGCAAGCGCCCAATATGGCGGAGTCCTGGCATCGCGTGCAGATCCTGTCCGGCTATCAGCCGCCCATCGTCATGGAAGAGGTGGCGAAAAAGCCGTTGCGTATCTCCGTCACGGAGTCGGCGAATACGCCGCGCACGCCGGACGGCAATATCTCCACCCTGGAATTGAGCGCGGTCCCGCCCGACGATCCCAACTATAGCCATGCCTTTTTCCAATACCGACCGGCGGACGGCGCAGGCTGGACGGACCTGGGATCGGCGGCGCCGGAGCTGACGCTGCAACTGGTGAGCGATGGCAAGACGTACTACTTCCGCGCCTTTGGCGTGAGCAAGTCGGGCAAGCGCTCCGCCAACTACGCCGCTACGTCAGCCACGGTCTCGCGCATTGAGAGCGGTTCGCCTGACGTGCGCGAGGCTTTGCCCCTGGTGACGCCCAAAGTGATGTTGGTGGACCGAGGGCAGGAGGCTAATCACTTCATGGGAAGGGATGCGCACTTCTATATTTACTATGGCTCTGGCTACCAAGAGCCGCCGCACTTCGCCTTCTATGAGATAACGGTTTACCACAAAGGCCTGCAGGTGCGCCGGGAGTACATACCCGGCAGAAGCTACACCTACACCAGCGAGATGAACCTGGAGGACGGCAACAGTCGGGAAATCAGCTTAAGCGTGCGCCCCTGGGGAAAACAGAACCAGACTGGGAAAACGGTGTTTATCAGCGTGTCCAACCCGGCGCCCAAGGTGACCGTCAACAATACGGTCGCCGGGATCGGGACGGCGCGCACCTATCTGACGGAGATCACCGACCCGGATTTCAAATCCATCAAAGTCTACCGGTCAACGGTGAAAGGCTTTACGCCCAGTTCGGATAACCTGGTGTATGACGGCTACACCAACCCGGTCATCCATGAAGGGTTGCAGCCAGAAACCACTTATTATTTTCGGTTGCTGGGTGCGGATGAGTTTGGCGACGGTGAACTGACGCCGGAATTCAGTTTCAAGACGGAGGCCTTCAATCCGGCGGGCGAGCTGAGCGACGGCGACAACCTGATTGTGCGCGGCAATGTCGTCAGCGAATACGGTGGCTCCAAAGTGATCCTGGGTCCGCTCAAGCGTGACGGTTATTTCAACGTGCTGGAAGCCAGCGCGGCGAACGCGCCCATATTCGAGGTTAGGGAAAACGGCGACCTTTTGCTTGGCAGCGAGCAAAGCGGCTCTTATGCGATCTGGGACCAGTCAGAAAAAGCGTTCAAAGTATTTGGCCAGATCAACATCGCGGTGGGGAGCAAAGGCTATTCCGCCCTGCAGGATCGTCCCAACTCGTTGTCGTCCATCAACGTAGAGGAAGCCGGTAAGCTGCAAGGCATTCAGGACGGCGCCACCAAGGGCGCGGACTGGGGGCAAGTGTCCGGCATTCCACAACGGTTTTCCGATAGCGCTACGCCGGGCCTGAACCTGACGGCGGACTACCTTGGATTTCATAACGGCAGCCGCTTCACCACCTACATGGACCGAAACGGCCACTTCGCCCTGAACGCCGGCGCGGCGAATAACTGCCTAAGCTGGAACGGCTCCGTGCTGTCCGTGCGCGGGGATGTGTTGGCCACCAGCGTGGCGGCCAGCGTCAGCCTGAGCGCGCCCACGATCAGCGGCGGAACGATCCAAGGGACGAACATCACGGGAACCACCATTAATGGCGGCGCGATCAATGGAACCAGCATTACCGGCGCCACGGTAACCGGATCAACTATGCAAACTGCATCTGCAGGAAAGCGGATGATCTTATCCTCGGCTTCTAATGAGTTGGAGTTCTATGGTGATCGCGGCGATGGCCAAATTGCCAAGCTTGCAACGATAGGGATTAGTCAAAGAGACAGTGATCGATACATAGGAAATTTTGGAGGTATCGATGCTGGATACTCTGCAATAGGTGTTCTGGCAACCTCATACAGTAATAACGGCCTATCCGCGGCTTCAATTAAGGGGACAGGAGGCGAATTTTCATCAAGAGAAAGAACGGCTGTTAGGGGATTAACCTGGGGAGTGAATCAAGTTGGAGTTGAAGGGGCAACGCAAGGCGGGGGAGCCTCTTCAATTGGTGTGAGAGGATATTCAACAACAGGTAGAGGTGTTCAGGGACATGGCGCGACCTATGACTTCTACGCATCGGGTGTCGGATCAAACTACGGACCCTTTACTGGCGGGCATGATTGCCTTATCGATAAGGCGGAGATAACAAGACAAGGCCAAGTCCTGATATATGACCGGGTGGTCGCACGAGCGAATGTCTCAAACGTTCTGCATACCGTTAGGCTGTCATCGGAACCTATGCAAAAAGGAAAAGCTGGAGTGCTTGTCTCCCGAACTGCTATGAGCAATGACGAGAAACCTGCGGCACTATTGGAGTTGAATGGGTTGGAGACTAAGTACGACATGGGGGTAATGAACGCCCTGGGCGAAGGTCAGATGCTGGTCTGCGCTGAAGGCGGCGACATTGAGATAGGCGACTACATCGTCACCTCAAGCCGACCCGGCATAGGCATGCACCAGGAGGATGATGTGCTGCGTAGCTACACCATAGCGGAGGCCCGCGAGGCGGTTAACTGGACAGAGGAGGGAAGCGACGAGAGATTGATTTCTTGTAAGTATCTTTGTGGCTAGAAATACAGCTGGGGTACGAATACCCCAGCTTAAAATCAAGTATTAGCTTACGCTCTCGTAGGCTTCTTCAACTGCTTGGTTGAGATACCATTCCCAGAACTCGCGACGCTTTGAGTCGTCAGAATCGTCATTGCCAACAGGTCCGTTCGCATATGCCAGACTGGCATTAAAGTCGCCAGTCCATCCATAAATTTCTGAATCAAGGTCTTCCATAGTTGCAGCATCATCTCTGGTCCAGATATCGGTGTCAGACTCAGAAAGTAAAAAAGCATAAGCGGCGGCCCAGCCCGGCATAGCTGCAGCCCCAGCATCAGGGTCGTTTTCTACGCATGCCAGCAAACGGTTAATAAGAGGTTTTACTTCTGCCCGTGTAGGTGGAAAACCCCGTTGAATATATTTGTCGGACTCACCTAAAGTGATTTGTGGAGTTCTATCAATCTGGAAATAATTCTCCCAAACAAAGAAGACTTTCTCCGCACACATTTTCATCAAGGTGTAGCGTCTGATATGACCGGGAAGGTAGGATGGGTATGGGGCTTTCATGTCTTCTCTGCCATCACCTAGTAAGCGCAAAATAGGAGCTCTCTGGTGCAGCGGCAGATCCCCGTGAGGGTCATTGGTTAAATAAGCTTTTGCTTTTGCAATTTGGTCGTTTAGTTCTTTAGGTAACATAGTGGTCCTTTAGGCTTAATTACCAGGGGCGGCCTGTATAATGTGCAGCGACTGTGCTTGCAGACGGGGGCTCTACCATCCCATTTTTGTCTACGCTGGTTTTATGCACAAGCTTTCTATCGAGGTCATATACTTCCACCATTCCACTTGGCTGGTAAATCCTGTAGAAGTTAGGGTCTCTTACAACGACTGTAACGTCATTATGATAAGCAAATGACTGAAAGGCTTCTCGGCAGTCGCCGCATTGATCGCGTGTAACACCGATAGGTCTGTGGTCGCCATCCATGTGATGAAGCATCAGTAGCTGCTTTTCGGAGTGTGTAGCGAAGTGCTTACCTTTTACCCCTTTGTCCGAATAGTGTCCTCTAACTTTGTACTCTTTGACTGCATTCTCATCGGGGCTTTGCTTGGTATGTTTTTGTAAGAAATCTAAAGACTGCTCTCCGTTAACATTAACAAAGGGGGCAGGTTTATTTTCTTGGTAACCACTCAGTGCTATGTAGCCATCTGCAGCAACGCACTTCATCGAGTGTTCAACTCTTTTAGCTGGAGAAAGAGTATCTAAGTACTCCTCAAAAGTATCTTCAGCTCGTTGGTATGCCTCATCAGCTTTATCAAGGAGAGAGTTAATACTTTTGCCAGCATCTAGCCCAGACTCGTCAGCCGAGGTTATAGGACATTCTGAAGCAACTTTTCCAATGCTTTCTTTACTTTTTTCTTTAGACCCTAATTCATCTGAGTTCATTCTTCGTTAGCCTCAATACTATTGTGAAAGCCATGACGCCAATAGTTGTAAAGCATCTCAAATCGCTTCGTCGGTGCCCCTAAGGCTTCGTTTTTGATAAAACCTTCATTTACCCAGCTTGTTTTTGGATTCTCAAGGAAATCCCAGCCAAGGTTTACGCATAGCCTAATGAATTTATATGCATCGCCACGAGTGTCTAAACCAATCTTTGTGAAAGTGTCTAATGCATCTGCTACTAGTAAGCGCAGCTCTGAGTGCGATGTTTTATGGAGCTTTACGGGGAAAGCTAGCTTAAAGTCGTTGACTAGCTCTTTAATAAACTCTTTTCTTACAACGGCGGTTGCAAGATCATCGCATTGGTCTTTCCTAATTCTTAGGGTTGATCTTGTAGTCTTAGAATTGGGGCGTTCATCTGGGTAGAAATTTTGAATAGTGAACTTTTCTAAATCTTTGTTTTCTGGCTCTGCAAGATAAAACTTTCGTCTACATATTTCGGTGTCTGTTGAGATAAATCTTAACGCAACATTAGGGTCGTCATCCTCCATCCAAAACGCACCGATATCTCCCATTATTCTTTTCATCTGAGCTACGTCTAAAGTTGTTAGGAGAACACGTAATACTCTTGGGTCGTAATATCGAAAAAACCAGTTCTCTCCTTTTGGTCCCCTTACTTTTGCGATTCTTCGGAAGTGGCTGACTATATTGGGTAGGCTCAAGTTACTTGCAACAAAAGAAGCCCAGCTATTACCCCAACCTCTGGAAAATAAATTCGAGGTGAAAACGCAAGCTCTTAAAGAAACAATGTGTGGAGATGCTTTTATTAAGTCGCTATTCTCATCAGCAAGGATAAGACTGGAGTGTTCGCAGCCACTTCCTTTTATTAACCGAAATAACTCAGGGTCAGCAGCACAGTCAACTATTGCATAGTAAAATCTAAAATTCTGGCATTGATTTTTTAATATGTTGAAACTTGGTGTGCTATTCATGTCTTCGCTATGGAGTATTGTGAGTTATGTAATGAGATCAGCGCTTAATGCTCACAATGACAGTGCTTGGATATTTCTCATCCTCTTTTGTTACAAACATTATTTCATGCTTTCCGACATGAAATATCATGATTGCATCAAGTGTTTCAGAGTTCATTTCAAAGCTTGATTCGTATTTTTCTGTATCAATTAGTTCTTGTATTCTTTTGTTTAAATCCTGGTGTAAGATTAGGGAAATATTTCCCCACTCAGAAGGGTTCTGTTCGAAGCAGTCAACTTCGATGCTGCTAATCTGGGAAAGACTATCCTCGACAGTTCCAGTGAACGTCCTTCTTTTTCCTAACAGGATGACACCCTTATAATCACTTTCTGTTAGCTTTGTGGCGAAAATTTCTTCGATGTCAGTTAGCTTTAAATTCTCAATCTGAGTTAGCTTTAAAGCTTTATTGAATACTTCTGATTCGGCCATGATAGTTCCCCTGTGCAATAATCGAGCAGCTAGAAAAAACGCAGACTATGAAAGACCATGATAGTCGTCATAGAATCTCGCGCAACGTGCTCCGTAGTGCTCTCTGTAAGTTAAGCCTTTTGCTCCACTTGGCTTCTCTTTGTCGGCATAGATCTCGCCGATCTTTTCCCTTGCTTCTTGTCGTGTAATGTTGCCGGCACAATATTCGTCGTATATTTTCAAGTACTCTGTTTCCTGAGATCCAGCTACGCCAATGTCGGCACCGTCAGTCTCGAGAATCTCTGCTCTGACATCCATATTTGCTAGCGTGGCTTCGCCCTCGTCCGCAAGCATTAGCTTAAGATTAGCGTTAACGAACTCCTCTTTGCTGATGCCTATTGGAGATTTAGCTCGTCCCGGGAGGTTCATTGCGTGTCCAGTTTCGTGAGCAAGGTTTCTACAGAAAGCAGTTTTGTCGCTAAGTTCGTTAGTATCAAAAAATATTTTTTTATCCTTCCTATCGCAAACAGTGCCTTTGCCCTGTGAGCTTGTTAGATCCACCTTCCAGCCAGTTGCGTTCAACATTTCAAGATTAAAATCAAGCGTTGGCGAAAGCTTGCATAATTTATTGATTATATTGCTAAAGATTGGCGGTACGTTTTCCTTGTCATGCAGAATCTCTGGCGCAGGTGCTGGTGAGCTCAACTCTGAAAATAAATTTTCTTCTGCTGCCTTTTGGCCCTCACAAACCTCGCAAAAAGGAGTTCCTTTTTGGGCTGCATCTTCTAGTGTTTGAGTCTGGCTACTTTTGTTTACAGCAGCACTTTCTGATTCATTTGACTGAGCAGGGGGTTCTTGCTTTTCAGAGCGTGGAGCAGGAGGTGGTGACTGATAGCTTTTATTTTCCCGTGGGGCGCTTGCCCAACCAACGTTTCCATTAAGCTGAGTTACTTCAGAAACTTTGCCAGTTACTGCTGGAGGTGGCGGTGGTGCGGGATTGGCGCGAGCAATAAGCCTGTTTGCCAGAGCAAAGCTATCACCCTCTGGGGTGAGGCCTTCTTCTGTTTCCTTAACAACTGAGCAGAATGGCTTTTGCTTGTCCTTGTAGACCAGCAGTACTTCCCCTAAGCCAGCTTTTTTGGTGAAGGCTTCTTGCCATTGCTTGTAGCCACGTGCGCCTTTTCTAGGGATATCGCTTTTTGTCGATCTGAAGTAGTACCCAGACAGGCTGCTGATAATGTCACTTGCCTTGAAGTCGTCGCGTAGGCTTCTTTCAATGAAGCTAGAAGCGAAAAAGGGCGACTCAACATAAGGTAGATCTGCGACCGTGATGTCTGTCCAGTGCTTAATTTCAAACCAGCGATTGGCGCGCATTCAGGATCATCCCTAGAAACAGCTAATTCAGTGCGTAGGCTCAGTGGGCTGAGCTTGGCGGTTACACTTTGAAACAAAGGGTGGGATTTTATCGGCTCAGGACTATCGATCAATTGGCAGTGGTGGCTAGTCCGAAAGGTATAGGTTCGCTCTGGGGCGCTACTACTGGGCTTGTGCTAAGCGGCCTTGTCATTCTCGTGTGATGGTTTAACAATGTTTTTCAGTTCGCGCTTAAAGAACTGCCTGTCGCAATGTTCCATAAGCCATTCGTAGGCGTATTCAGTGATCTGATTTTCAGTGCGAAGGATTTCAGTGATTTCTCGTAGGCTGAGATTAGCATCTGTTGCAGGCATTTGAGGATACTCCCTGTAAATAATATGGCCGGGCATATTAATCGTCAGGGAGGAGGGTGGAAATAGTATTGCTCTTAATAGTGCGTGAGAAATTTCCTACATTCTGAAATTCCGACTCAAAGTAGTGGTCGCAGTTTGGTCGCACATACTATGGTTTGGGGCTTGGGTATGATAACTATGTGAATCGTAACCTATTGATTTGTATAGTTTATAGGGGTGGCAGGCGCACCCCAAACAAACTTAAAATCCCTCGGTATTTGATACCGTGCCGGTTCGACCCCGGCCCCGGGCACCAAATTTCCCTTATAAATCAGTAACTTTCAGATTGTTGATGTCTAATTCAGTTGACCAAGCTTTGCCAAAAATCGGCTAAGTGTCAACAAAGTGTCAACGCAATTTTTTCTGTCTCTCAAAACGTTGGCAGAGTGTCGACACCAGCTTGTCCCTACAAAATCCATTTCTTATTCCAAAGCCTGAAATCTTATCTTGGTCGCTGGCGATTATTGTTCATGCCATACCCAAGCGCTAACCTCTGGTTCTCATAAAACCCCTGACAGGTTAGCGCTGTCATAGCATGCTGAAATTACGATATTTTCTTTTTGTCCTATCAAATAGGGGGCTTTCTAATGTCCGAAATAAGAGAGGTTAGCGAAAAAGCGTGATTAACATTATTGAAAACAGCGGGCTATAGTGGGGGAGTCGCCCTCCGTGTGAGGGCGTGGATTGAAACGCGACTACACGGGCACGCGTCCGACAAGTACCGGGTCGCCCTCCGTGTGAGGGCGTGGATTGAAACTGCCCTACAACAAGAAAACCGTCTGGATTGAAACCATTATTCATTAGATATAACGCCTGCAGCAACGGCAGACTTGGAGTGAAACGATTGGTGCGAAGCCACGGAAAGGCTGTCCAGGGCACGCAGTGCCCGATGTTGCCTGCACTTGTTATGCGCTTTCAAAGTATCGGGAAAGCTCTTGCTGCAACTTACTTTCTTCAAGCTCTAATTTGGGTGCCTGATAAGACTCATATATTTGATTAAGCTTCTCATCAGGGCATTCAAAACCACCATGCTCTTCACAAAGAAAGAACCTTTCTAGAGCATTTTTCAACTGAACAGGCTGTAGCGAGAATCTCAAAAACGCAAGCTTCAATATTTCTAGTATTAGTTGGTGGTTAGATTCAAACTCATCTTTTTCGTATAAATGCGCCCACTCATCACTGGACAGATACTCTAATACCCATGAACTAGGCACTTGCCAATTTCTAACTACACTATAGACCTCTTCAAGAAACTCTTGCCTCGATATTGCTCCAAACTCCTGAGCAAACCATGCTACATAGATAGATATTTCTTCTTGAGTCATGATCTCTCTAGGCATAACGCCTGTCACATGGGCTTGGGTTGCGAAGAAACACAAGTCCAACACAGCTTGCTGTGCGAACATGCTGGCACTTGTTATGTTTTTTCATTTTTTGATATATCAGTGAACTCATGACCTGACTCAATAAATTGGAGTGCACTTTGTTCAACACAACCACTACAAATAGAATAGTAACCATCACCAACGAGCGGATTATCTTCTGCTTTTCGGCAATAGCAAAAAAGACACATATCACTCGAATATATTTTTTTGTTTTTTACTGAAAGAACATCTATTGCTGTTTCTACACACTCCTTACAAATGGTTACACAGGGCCCCTTAACCAGTTCTAGATCTTCACTTTCTTTTTTGCCGCAGAAAGTACAATAAGAAAGCATATCCCTTGCGATCAGGCCAATCAGTTTTCTACGTATATATTCGATCATAATTTCCTTTGTCCAGGTACATACGTTTGTTACGCGTTATTTACGACCCCGCACCGGCATATCCCATACGCAACCATCTCCGTTTTGATTTATTAGCCATGCGTGAGGATCGTCCATTGAAAGTATATCTATACTCTCGACCTCCATGTTGGCGTTTTTATATATGCTGATAGATTGAAGAATATATTCAAAATCATGGATTAGTTCATAAGCAACCACTAAATGTGGCAAACTTACCGATTCGTTTATATATGGGACATTAATCACTAATGTTTTAGGAAAGATGCAATCAATTTCTAGCTCTTCACTAAACTCAAATAATAACCCTTTCGTTTCAACTGAAAACTGTACTACCTTTTCCGGCCACCATCTTGGATCTCCATCATATTCAATAATATAAATATTACTAGCTAGAAGATCCCACATCTTTTCCTTAAGCCAAAGAGAATATACGGGCTGCTTCCCTTTGTCTCTGTAATCTAGGAGCCACTCCTTCTCAGCCATGAATACAAAACCGTAATCTTTTTCTAGCTCCTCAAGTTCTTGAATCCTATCATCAACAGACCATCCTTGAACACAAAACCCAATTCTAGTTTTTGCTTTTTGCACACAAACAAGTTCTTCATAATTATCTATTGATATATTTTTCCTGATATCTTTATGACTGCTTATTAGGTTCATTTAATGCCCTTATCTTGAGCCTAGCTTGCATAACGCCGGTAGCAAAGGCGAGCGTTAGCGCGTCCAGCCCGCGCTTTTTGCGGGCGATTTTGCCTACCTTTGTTATATTTATCCATATAGAACCTTTGCAACCAAAGGCATCATTAAAACAACTGCGACTAATGAGCCGATTATTACAACTAGTGATATAAGACCTTTTTTCCAAGACGCCATGCTATCCCAGCGAGTAGCCCAAGTTGCAAGAAATGGACCAAATTTAAGTTCAACTAAGCCAACAATGGCATATGCCAGAAGAAACAGGCCAACACCATGAATGAGTGCATTTTCAAAACCTGTGAAAACCGATACGGACAAGATAAAAATAGTGGGTATACCAGCAAAAATTACCTTAGCCTTGCCAGGCAACTGGGAGAGTGGAACCGGTGGTGGTAACGAGCGCCTTTTTAAGTTACCCCCAACTACAACCATTACACCACCAATTATAAATAGAGGGATACTAACGGGAGGGCCTAAAATCAAAGCCGCAATAACCAAGACCCAACCGGCTATGAGTACTTTTTTCCACTTGGGGTATTTTTCTACGATCTCATTCATAAAATATAACGCCTAAAGCAGCGGCCGTTGTGTAGGCGCGAAGCGCCGAAACGGAGGGCCAGCCCCGCAGGGGCGATGCTGGCTCTACTTGTTAGCATTTTCGCAACCTTCCAACTAGACTCCAATGACTACCATCATTATGAGGCGCCAACTTAACAATCATTGCCTTCAAATCCTCCTGAGATATTACATTCCAATCACCGGTCCAGCCATGCCCAGCGTTCTTGAATAGAAACACACCATCTTTATATATAATTGACGTTATTCCTTCGCCTGCTTCGTCTTCGTTATTTGCCAATGAGATCTCGCCACCACTACTGATGTATTTTACCAAATATTCGGCTGCATCCTTCTCTTTTCCTGATATAAATGAAAATTCAATATCTGAATTTGATTGTTTTATTACTTTAATTGAACCGTTTTCCATATTATTTCCGAGTGCAGCGCCTTGTTATATGCGATCTATTGAATAAATCGCTCCTGTATCCTTCATGCTTTTTAGCTTGCCAATATCTATGTATAGAGGCTCACTATCATAGTATGAGTCTGAGGACGTTTTTCTTTCTCTAATATCCTTGCGGACACCAGATATTTTATTGTAAGCAATTTTGCTTACTTGAAATTCGGCTTGATCTGCAGATATTTGCTTAATTCTCATTAGCCCATATTTGTATTTTGGGTCTACGTCGGTGAATATTTTGGTGAAGTTTACAATATAAAGATCATTTACAGCAGGTTGTTCAATATATACCGCTTCTTGAATGTCGTATTGCTGAGCTGCATAAACACCATATAGTATTAAACAGGCAATAATAATCAAACCAGAAAACATTGGAATAACATTTTTTTTGTTAAACACAGTTTTTTTGATTTGTTTGGCCAGCTCCGGCGGAAGCTCATTATCTACAAGGGTTCTTTTGCAATGGGTACATTCAATGCCAACTGTTTTCGACGTTGGAAACGTTGGAATCCAGTAAAGGTGAAAATATCGAATAATACCAAATGTAATAAATTGTTGATTTTCACAGTTAGGACATTGAGTGCCTTCAATTACCTGGCCTGATACTGTTTTTCCTCTAGTGCCAAAAAATATCATTGTTTTCCCCGTTAAGTTTATGTGTTGAATAGCATCTAACGCCACTCTTACCGGCGAATTGTAGTTGATTGGGGTTTTTTGTGCTACTCAGCACAAAAACCAAGCGACGAAATGGAGTCCGGTAGATAGCTTGGTTATGTGCGATCTAGGTACCACCCCATTCATATTTAATATTAACCCGACAATCAAGACTCTTAGCTTTGCTAAGGAATTGTAACAGTTCTGATATATTATCTTTATTGAAATATTCGACTCATACCTTAGCGCCAGAGACTACCTGGTTATAAGCTAAATCCACGTTACATACGTGCCAAGGTGCTTCTTTCCATGTCTCATTGCAATGGTATTCGTAGGCCAACCCTTCCCAACCATCCGGCCCTGGAGATAATGCTTCAAGAATAGGTTCAAAGTCGTGATCACAAATGGCAATGGACTCAAAAGTGTCCTCATTACGAAAAATATACAAGCCATGCAATGGGTATTTGTCTGCGCAGCCCTTTGTTAAATCTTGATTGCTATTCATAATGTCGAAGCACATAACGCCCGTAGCAGGCGCGCGCATTTTGCGTCGCCTGCTTGCGTTTGTTAACTGTTTCGTATTTGCTGGTCATAGAATTCACAACGATCATTTAGGCCCATTGATTCTGCTGCTTCTTTTAGCTTTGACCAAACCTTCTGTGGAGGCTGGTTTGTTGCTTCAAGTGCGGCCTCCTCCAACATATCTAGAGCCAGCTCAAGCTCATTATGGTCTAGGTATTCATCATATTCGGCTATGAACTTGCCAATCCCACGGCACTCACATAGCAACTCGCGTGCTTCACCTAAAAAGGCTCTTGTGACTTTCCACTTTTTTTTAGATCGGCTCTGAAGCTCATATACAGTAACGCCTCGATCACCGGGCCAGTGTAGTGGAGCAAGCCATGCTATTATGAGCACAGCGAATGCATGGCTTGTGGAGCGTAACTGGCTCCGCGTGCATCGATTTGTTAGGCATATTTTGCCAAAATTTCATTGGCTATTTTTTCCTCAACACACCAATCGATAGAATTGGTTTGCAGCCCTAAGCTCATAGCGGTGTGCATAGCTCTATTCGTGTAGTACGTAAACTTCTTTTTACCCACTAATATAAGAAGCAGCCAATTGATATAATGTGTAGGTGCGGTAGTGATACCGCCAAAACTATATGGCTCGCGTTCAGGAAGAAACAGCCTGAGCTTAATCTTTATCTTTTCATCGCCACTTTGCACCCATTCATTCAAAAACTTAACGATCATTTCCAGTCGTTCAAGCTCGCCCGGAGACAACGCATATTTTTGCATATGCAGTGGAAGAGGAGACCTTGCCTGATGCAAAGCTAAGGGCGCGATATCAAGTAAACCGATCAATACGAGCCTTTTACCTATCTTCCGAATAAACTTTTTCCATTGATAGTAATGATTATGGCTAGGCTGCAATATCTCTATATTTCTACAACTATTGTAGAGCTCATGATAGAAGGAACAGTTTCCAGGATTGAGCCGTAATCTGAGCATGGCCAAAATTTCAAAATCTTTTTGCGTGATATCTGTAGCCATAGCCCTCATTTGCCTAACATTTATATATCGCGCATGCGCGCTTTTCCACTCCAATATTCTGAAGATAGTTCCTCCAGCCCACTGATTCCAGTGTAATACCCCAGAAAGTCAAACTACCTCACTTACAAGAAACCGTGCGTGCGCATATACACTTTTTTTGGGTGTCTCGTTATCACAACAGGCTAGCTCGCAAATTATTGAATCAAAGCATTTTTCGGGACAACATCATCAGAAAATCGAGCCATTCGCTACGAAAAAGCGTGCGACTTTCCAATCATGTGAGAAATAAGCTGTATTTGTATACAGTAAAATATAAAAAATACCTGTCCCCATCACGACGTCTTACACCAGATTAACTGTTACAACTTAGTTCCAAATTATTCAGTAACTGAAATCCTGATCTTTCCAAAGTCTGTCCCCTTTGGGGCTTAGGGCCTAACCCCAATTTCACAAACTGGCATTTACTCAAATCGCGCAGGCGTGGGGAGGAGTGATTAGGAGTTCAGTTTTTGGGTACAGGTAAGCCAAGTAGCGTCCTCAAAAAATTGTATCGATACCTTTCGCATAAAGCATGCTGATCTATACTTGTCTTATACTATTTGGAATTAACAGTTTCTCTAATATAGAAGAAGTTAAATAAATGATGGTGCGCACTTATAAAAGATATTAATCAATAATGAAAATGCATATCTACGTTTGGTTGTGTGCGATGATAAAGTGGGATTAAAAATTAAATTTGTGCGTACCTCGGATATTTATCTGGGTTTGACTGACTGCATTCTTATACTGTTGGATAATTCTCTATTACAAGAGGGTGAAAGAGAAAGCGGTGATGAATATAATTTAAATAATTAATGATTTTTCTCGGTGGTTATTAAATTGCTATTGTCCATGTTTTTTGATGAGCATAAATTAAATTAAATATTTTTAAGTTGAATATTTGCGAGAATTTTAATTCCTTAGCGTAACCCAATGAGGATCATAATGGCAAGAAAGGGGAGAGAATTAGAAAGGCTTGTAAAGGTCTTAGAAAAAAATACTCACGAAATAGGTGCGACAGTATTATCTCCAGCATACCTTATTGATAAGACTACCGGAGAAAAGCGAGAGATTGATGTTCTAATAAGTTATGGATCTGGTCGACATAAGCGGCTAACTGCCATTGAGTGTAAAGATTGGAAGGCCAAAGTAGATGTTAAAGTAGTAGATGAGTTTTGGGCAAAGTTAGGATGTCTTAATATTAACAAAGGGATAATAGTATCTTCATCTGGGTTTACCCAGCCAGCATTAACGAAAGCTGAGTTCTATAATATAAGTTGTCTTCACATGGAAGACCTTGAAAGTTTAGAGTGGCTGCCTTTGGCTAATATCGTCGTGCTTAGAAAGGTTGTCACAAAATGTAACTTTAAAATAAATATAGACTTCGAGTTTGTAAATGGCATAAAAAATCCAAAAATAATTTTATCTAATGGAAATGAATTTAACAAAAATATTATGAAAATAAATGCCATATCTCATGTTAATAAAATTTCTATAGATGGGCTTGAGTCAGATAAAACATATAGAGAGCTAGTAAAATTCCACCCAAAAGACTTTAAGGTTATAGATGTTGACTTGGAAAAAGAATATCCAGCCGTAGAAGTTTTTATGTATGTTGAATATATTCTTGAAACTCAGCTTTACGACATAAAGCGTATCAAGTATACCGATATTACAGAGGGGGAGGTGGTGTGTAATGCTGCATTTGCAAATATTGATATAGGAAAGGAAAAATCTGGTTATTTAACATTGATTCAACTGCAAGATGGTAGTGTAAAAGTGGCTTACGAAAAATCATAGATTTTTATCGTTTCTTATTCGCTATTGATATCAAAACAAGTGCGAATATATTATTAACGGTACAATTTGTTATTTGTTAACCATTGTTAGATTGTTGTAAAAGTTTAATGTGCATGTTGGAGGAAATGAAATGAATTTAAGTCAAATATTAATGGATTTGAAATTTTGGTCTGTGGTTATATCCTTTTTGGCATTAGCATTGTCTCAACTTTCTCCAATCCATGTTTTAATAAGAAGAGCAAAACTAGAGTTTGATGTTCGCAGCAAGATACTATTAGCCAATAAAATAGGGAATCCGAACTTGAAACTTTATTTAATAATTAGAAATGCAGGTGGGCGCATTATTAGGATAAAAAAAATTGTTTCAAAAATATATCGAGATTCAAAATTAGAAATGGAGTTGCCAGCGCAGACTTATTTATCAAAATCAAGTGATGGTCAACAGATATTGCTAACTCCCTTTAGTCTAAAGCTAGATAAAAGTGGGGCGCCCAGTTATATTTCTTAACTACTTTGACAGAGTGACTGATGAGAAATATTTTATGGCTGAGAACAATATTAGGAATGATATATTAAGGAAAAAATAAATCAAAGGAGATAATCACTTTTCTATTGCTGGAGATGAAATTGTAAAACCACTAATTGAGATTTTTAATAAAAATTTTAACTGGCATGCTGGAAATTACATTTTAAAGGTAGAAGTGGCCCGCCGTCGTAGCCGCCAACTCCTGAACCACCCCCGATCAGATCCGCAATAACTTGCAACACATCCACGCCCCCGCCGCCGATGGCGATAGCCGGCGCTTGGATGGTTACAGCGGCGCTGGCTTTTAGTTCTATGATTTGCGCCTGGATTTTCCTGGCTGCGCTGGCGATGTCGGTATGGCTTCCCTGAACGGTTATGGTTTTGTTGGCGCTGGTCTGCGTGTCGCTACCGGAGATCGTCGCGGAGCGCGAGCCGCCCACGGTGGCGCTGTCGTCGCCTTGGATCGATGCTTTCCGATTTCGCGCGACCGCTTGGTTAAGGTCGGCGGCGGTGGTCAGGTTCAGGTTATCCGCCACCGACAGGTTGGCGTGGCCGCCGCTCAGCAGTTTTAACGCCCCCAGGGCTTCTACCGTCTTCACGCTGCCGATATGCTCCGCGCTATGTTCGCTGACCTCGGTTCGGCTGTTCTGGTAACGCTCCTGATTGTCCAGGGCGTCCACGCACCGACGGGCGCTTTTGTCGGTTATGTCTTCGTGCGTTTCCCGCAGCCAGTCGCCTTTGGCGCTGACGCGCTGGCGCACCGTTTCGGATTGCTGCCACACCAGGTCACCCGGCTGGACGCCTGGAGCGCCTAAGCCCTGTCCCAGCACTGTGCGGATAAAGGGCTGGTCCGGGAGGCCGTAAGCAAACGCCACCTCTACGATGGTCCCGGGTTCCGGGAAACCATACAGCCCGCGCTCAATGCCGCCACAGGATGCCAGCAACGGCACACAACGAAAAAGGGGAAGTTCTGGGTCTTCCTCGCCCAGGGGTGTCAGTATGCGTACGTCTACAGCGTAGCGGGGGCGGAAGCGGTCGCAGAGTTCCGGCTTTTGCAGTGGGTCGCTGATCGCCACCACCTTGGCCAAGCGCGGCAGATGCAAGTTGCCGCTCAGCTCTGGAAACATCCTTAACACTATCTTTTTAATCTCTTCGTCCACGGCGCAGCACTCCAGGTCAGATTCATATGATTGTCGGCCAGGCACACCTGGGTGACGTAATGGGTTTGATTCAGCCAAACGCCTGGGCGGAGTTTCGGCGTTGCTGGCATGCGGGCGCGGTGAGCCACGCCGAAGCCGTTTAATAAGTTCGTCGGGATCTCTAGGGGCCGGGTCGCCCAGTAGCTGTGCGCCCAGCTTCCCACGTAGACCGCGCCGTCGCCTTGCTGTTGCCAGATCATGTGCGGGATGGCGTACACCTCCGGCAAGGCGTCCATGCAGTGGTAACCGCCGCCCCAGGAATAAAACGCCGGCGCCTTGGCGGTCGCGTAAGGTTCCGGCGGCGTCACGAAAGTCAGCCCCGTGTCCTGGCGGATCTCCGCCAGGGTTTCATTTAGCGTGACGTGGCGCAGATTGAGCGCTAAGCGTCGGTTTAACGTGGCGGTCAGCTCCCGACAAAATACCCGCTGTTGTTGGTTGTCCAGGGGCGTACAGCTTTCCACGTAACCGATAAAAAAGCGCTGTAAGGCGTTGGGGTCATAGCCTAGGGCGAACTGGACCACGCCCGACAAGGGCGCGTCCGCCTGCACCGTAAACACGGCGCGCCCAGGACTGAACAACGCCAAGCGCACGTCTTCAGACACCAATTTAAGGGGCGTTCCACCCACGCTCAGGGATTTATGCAACTTCATGCCAGCGCCAACGGAGAGCGAGAAACGGGAGAAGGACAAGCGTAAAGCTCTGGGGGAGGCGGAGCATCAGGAACGGGTGTCGGTCATGACCGGCATGCTCGGCAACCTCTCCACCTTGATGGAAACGAAGAGCAAGAAGCTTTTTGAGATCGGGAAAAAGCTACCATCGCCAACGCCCTGGTGGCAGGTCTATGAAGCCGCCGTGCATTCCTATAACAAAGGCGCGCAGATCGGCGGTCCTATTGTGGGCGCCGCGTTTGCGGCCACGTCCGTGATCGCCGCCGCCGTGCAAATCCAAAAGCTCAAGTCGCAGAAGTTTGGCGGAAGCGGAACCGTCAGCGCCGACAGAGGCGGAGCGCCGACCAACACCTACCAGCCGCCACAACCCATGATCCCCAGTGGACCCGCCAGCGGCAAAGGTGAGGGTGCGCAGATCATTTTTCAGCTTAACGGATCGGTTAACGGCGACCCCTGCCTGATCGCCGACGCCATTCCGCCGCACTTACGGGACATTGTCATCGTGGAAGCCAACAGCCGCAACGGGCAACAACTAAGAGGACTGTAAATGTACATCGAGTATGTTGCGAGGCGCTTTATCGCGCCCGGCCATGTCGCTGGCGGAAATGCGGGAGTTTCTGGGGTCCGTTAGCGGTGGCGAGAGCTTTATGGTCAGCCTGTATGGCGACCGAGCGAGCCCGCTACAACCCGCTATGCTGGACCCGATTACCTGGAAGGAGGAACGCTACGGCGCGACAGACTATTTCAGGTATACCTTGAAGTTGAGGATAGTTTAAGGCTGACCTTTATGGAGTCAGTCCCCGTCTATCATATGGTGCCAAGAAACATCATTAACATTAAAGCCGTGTTTTCTTTTCTTATGCATTACCCATGCGGCGGCTCCGAAACCAGCGCTGAGCAGGAAAAGACCGGCGAGAACAAGCAGCCTAAAGCTTTGCTTCTCAGAGTCGGCAGAAGATAGGTCAAGATTATAGATTGTTGAAATGAGCAACAGGGTGAAAATAACGGTCATGCCTATGAAAAAGCGTTGAATAGCGGAATAAATCATTTCCTTATGTACTTTCTGCATCATTAATGCTCTCGATAAAAAATAAGCGCGGCATGTTATTGCATTATCAAGCGTTAGTACACAGGCGCAGCATCCCACCAACTTGATGTAATTCCAAATGAGAAAAGTAATAGCGAATTCGTCTCCGCCTGGAGCGGCGAGAGCGTGTCGCCCGTCTATGTGGTCGAGCTGTCGTTCGACCGCGCCAACGAGGACGTGGTGTATCTGACTAGCTGTCCCGTCTCTGGTTTGTCCGGCGTGGTGTATGACGGCGTGCTGAACGCCCGCACCTTGTCCGGCACGTCGCAAAAAATCCAGCCCGATAAAGGCTTGGCGTCCATCGGTAGCCTTGAGTTTGACGCGCTGGACCACAACCTGAGCGCGCTGCAAAAAGCCAAGCTGGACGATGGGAAAGGCCTGCGCGGCAAACGCGTGCGCGTCTGGGTCGGCGAGCGTGGTTTGGCGTGGTCGGACTTTGTCCTGGTGGCCACGCAGATCATCGAGGACGCCGAGTTCCTGATCGTTTAGTTGCGCCGATGTGCAACGTACGCTGCGCAAAGATATCTTCGACGTTAAAAAAGTCGGCTTGGCGGTGCCCGCCGTGGGGAATAACGACGTGATTCAAGTGTATTCCACGGAAGGGTTTGCGCCTGTCTACCAGCCACGCGGGAGCGGCATTACCGATGCGCCTAACCAGACCGTCGGCTATCTCAAAATGCCCAACGGTTGCATCGTGCGTTACAAATACACAACTCCCACCGCCTTTTGGGGCTGTGAGTGGGGCGCGCTGGGGACCAAGCATCTGGTGGCGACGGTTAAAAAGTCCGAGGACACCAACGCCGACAACGCGCCGCAGGTGGAGGAATACGTCTACATCGAGCAGCCGGCGCCCATGCTGCTGATGGATTACTGACCGGCTACATCTACGGCTATCCCGGCAAGCGCCACCCGGACCACTGGCATCTGGGCGTCGATCCGCAATATGTGCGCACGTCCGACTTTATTAATATCGGAGCAGACCTCTGGGATGTGACCGATGCAGACAAAGGCTTGCCGGCGGTGGTGCGCGGACAAACCAAGATCGACGGCAAGAAGTTCATCGAGGAGCAACTGCTGTTGATGATGGGGGCGTTTTCACCTATTTACGCCAACGGGGAAATGGGGTTGCGTCGTCGCACGGCGATCATGTCCAGCGGCTCCTATGTGCGTGAGCTAAACGCCGGGAACCTGCTGAAGGTCGGCGCACTTCGCTTTCTACGAGATAACCGTCTACCACAAAGGCCTGCAGGTGCGCCGGGAGTACATTACCGGTAGAAGCTACACCTACACCGGCAATATGAACCTGGAGGACGGCAATAGCCGAGATATTGGCCTGAGCGTGCGCCCCTGGGGAAAACAGAACCAGACTGGGCAAACGGCTGTTATCAGCGTGTCCAACCCGGCGCCCAAGGTAACCGTCAACAATACGGTCGCCGGGATCGGGACGGCGCGCACCTATCTGACTGACATCACTGACCCGGATTTCAAATCCATCAAGGTCTACCGGTCAACGGTGAAAGGCTTTACACCCAGCCCGGATAACCTGGTGTATGACGGCTACACCAACCCGGTGATCCATGAAGGCTTGCAGACGGACACTACCTATTATTTCCGGTTACTGGGCGCGGATGAGTTTGGCGACGGTGAACTGACGCCGGAATTCAGTTTCAAGACGGAGGCCTTCAACCCGGCGGGCGAGCTGAGCGACGGCGACAACCTGATTGTGCGCGGCAATGTCGTCAGCGAGTACGGCGGCTCCAAAGTGATCCTGGGACCGCTCAAGCGCGACGGCTATTTCAATGTGCTGGAAGCCAGCGCGGTGAGCGCGCCCATATTCGAGGTTAGGGAAAACGGCGACCTTTTGCTTGGCAGCGAGCAAAGCGGCTCTTATGCGATCTGGGATCAGTCAGAAAAAGCCTTCAAAGTATTTGGCCAGATCAACATTGCGGCGGGGAGCAAAGGGTATTCCGCCCTGCTGGATCGCCCTAATTCGTTGTCGTCCATCAACGCAGCGGAAGCCGGCAAGCTGCAAGGCATTCAGGACGGCGCCACCAAAGGCGCGGACTGGGGGCAAGTGTCCGGCATTCCGCAACGGTTTTCCGATAGCGCTACGCCCGGTCTGAACCTGACGGCGGACTACCTTGGATTTCATAACGGCAGCCGCTTCACCACCTACATGGACCGAAACGGCCACTTCGCCCTGAACGCCAGCGCGGCGAATAACTGCCTGAGCTGGAACGGCTCTGTGCTGTCCGTGCGTGGGGATGTGTTGGCCACCAGCGTGGCGGCGAGCGTCAGCCTGAACGCGCCCACGATCAGCGGCGGAACGATCCAAGGGACGCATATCTCGGGGACCACCATTAATGGCGGCGCCATTAACGGAACCAATATTACTGGCGCTACGGTGACGGGCTCTACCATGCAGACCGCCGGCGGCGGCAAGCGGATTGTTCTGTCCTCGGCCACCAATGAAGCCCACTTCTACGGCGATCAGGGAGACGGGTCGATTCAGGAGCTGGCGAGCATCGGCATACGACCGGTTGGAGGCGACAAGTATGTGATGCAAGTGGGGAACCTGAACCCGGGCAACCGTCGGGCGGGCATACTGGCTCACTCGAACGATACGGTCGCGATCATGGCGCAATCGAATACGGGGATGCCGCTGTTTGCGGTGCATGAGTCACAGACCGCACGGACCAGTCCTGCGATATACGCGCTCAATATGTCGCATGATCCGATATCTATGGGCATAAAGGCGAGCAGCGCAGGCGGGGTAGGGGTGAATGCGCAGGGTAACAAGTACGCGGTTTACGCCAACTTTGGAGACTATGGACCCTTCACCGGCGCGCACGATTGCTTATTGCGTTCTGGCAGCGAGCCCAAGCCAGGGCAAATCCTGGTCTATGGCGAGGTCATCAACCGCCGGGATTTATCCAACGTACTGCATGAAGCGAGCCTGTCATCGAAGCCGCGGCAGCGTGGCAAGGCTGGCGTTTACGTTTCCGCCACCGCCATTAACCCGGAACACTTCGACATGACGGACGACGAGTTTGCGGAGCTGGAGGACACGTATACCGCTGGCATTATGAACGCCTTGGGGGAAGGTTAGATCCTGGTTTGTGGTGAAAGCGGGGACATCGAGATCGGCGACTACATTGTCACCTCAAGCCGACCCGGTATTGGCATGCGCCAGGAGGATGACGTGCTGCGCAGCTACACCATAGCGGAGGCCCGCGAGGCGGTTAACTGGACAGGGGAAGGAGGCGACGAGAGGTTGATCTCGTGTAAGTATCTTTGTGGTTGAGGAGGGCGCTCCTCCTCACGCCTGCGCAGTAGGCTCTCAGCCTTAATGGAAACTGGTTCTGGAAAGTGCTTTGATTCAATAAGTTGGGATCTGGCTTGTTGTGATAACGAGACCCCCAAGAAAGTGTATATGCGCACGCACGGTTTCTTGTAAGTGAGGTAGTTTGACTTTCTGGGGTTTTACACTGGAAACAGTGGGCTGGAGGAACTATCTTCAAAATATTAGAATGGAAAAACGCGCATGCGCGATATACAAATGTTATGAGCAAAAAGTTGACGAAATCAGAGTGAATAATATCGAATGAGTCTATTAGCTAAATTGTATTCTCTAAGGCGTAATTCAAATTGTGTTTATATTTTGATCGCTATATTTTGTATGCTGTTGAATGGATGCGCGGTTTCTTTCGATAAATCAAAAATCAAAGAAATAAAAGGTGAACCAATATCCCTAAACAGTTCTGATTGTCGGCTACTGTTTAAGGTTCATGTTTTACCGGAAGAATATCAAAAAAAAGGTCGAATCAACCCTGACGACTACATAGATTGGACAAAAGAAGTTTTTAACAAAAAGGGTTGTATCGCATCTTTGGCAACAGAAGAGCAAGAAGCAGATATGATTATTACTGTAATAGACTCTTATGTGTCTTCTGGTGCCGGATCGGGTATTATTGCTGCTCTCACGTTATACGTTATACCAATAAAAGGAACGAGTGCAAATCGACAGGTAAAAATTGAATATGGCGAGTCAATTAGAACCTTTGATAGTGAAACAAATGTTTGGGTTGGCTGGTACTTCTTACCATTTTTTCCTGCTAGCTTTTTTAACTACGATAAATATATTTTTAAAGATCACCTAGAAGAATTTATTAGTGAAAAAAGATAAGATAATTTCATTAATCGATCACGGGCTAATAAACAAGTGTTATGTGTCAGCGAGATCCAGGCGTATAAGAACTATAAAAAGCTGGTTGCGCTCTCTCTCATTCTTATGGGGATAATCTTCGTTATCGTAGCAGGGTGGTCACTCACCGGCTTAGTCACTTTTCCCGAGGGAACGCCAGATTGTGAAGGCTGGGCAATGTTGGGTGGTTATGTGTTCGGTCCGGCAGCTATTGGTTTTCTTGTTGGGGGTATTGCGCTTCTTAAAGGTAGAAGTCTGTGGTATCAGCTGGCTACCGTTTGCGGCGCAGCCTGGTTCACTTGTTGGGCAATCATGTGAGGCCACATAACAAGCGGTTGTAATCGCCGCGAAATACGCGACTGGGACGGCTTACGCTACGCTCCAGCCGCCCCTAAACCGAGTTTTAGCAGTAAAAAAATGGAGAAAATTGTCATGTTAACGAATTACGGTAGCACGAGTTACCTACAATGGGTTTTCTCAACTCTTCTGCTTGCCGTAGTTGCTACACAAGCAGTAGCGTTGGATGAAGATACCATGATCAAGCAAATCCAGGCTCTGGACTGGCAAGTGGAACCTGGAAAATATCAATTGGCTGGCTCGAATGCCTCAGTAACTACAAATTCAGACGAGTATTTACTCAAGGGCGCAGAGGCGCATAAATATATGCGTATCTCTGAAGGGCACGATGGCTTTAAGCCTGATGCCATAATCGTTCGTGTCGAGGGCCCTAGCCAAGATACACAAGTACTTTTTACGTATCATGATATCGGCTATGTAAAAATGGATGACTGGGAAGAGCATATTGATAAAGATGAATTGCTAAAAGAAATTCAAAGTAGTACGGAAGCTGCAAATAAAATAAAGGAAAAAGGCTATCCAAAATTGTATGTTGATGGCTGGGCGCAAGAGCCATACCTAGATAAAGCACACGCAATTGTTTACTGGGCAATATCCGCACATACAAGTGAAGGAAGCTCAATTGTAAATGCAAAAGCCATGAAATTAGGCCGTAAGGGTTTTTCCGAAATAGTCTGGATGGGCAACCCTAGTCAATTTGCAAATGCTCAAACATCTTTATCCCCATCTCTAGCAGCGTATCAGTATGATGAAGGTTCAAAATACGCCGATTATGTTCCGGGAACAGACACGCTAGCCGCAGTTGGGGCCGGTGCTCTGGCTTACAAGCTTATAACTGGTAAAGCCGCTGCGAAAACAAGCGCAGGCTTGCTAGCGCTGCTGGCAATCTTTGCTAAGAAATTATGGTTTCTTATTTTTGTGCCTTTTGTTTTCGTTTGGAAGTGGATCAAAGGCTTATTTTCAGGTACCAAAGACAGTGCATAAACTGCTAACAAATAGCTACACCGGACAAAATACTCGCTGCCCTCGCATTTTTCCGGTGAGCTAGGCGTTAGGAGCATTGAGGGTTCATCGCGACATTGAAAATGAATTGGAAGAATAGACTTGGAACTGCTGATGGAGTGCGTTACTGGCACTTCTATTCTTATGAATATCTTGACGATCTGACTTTTATGAGGCAAGCAGATGAAGTTTTAGGAGGTTGGCCCGAAAAAGATAGCTTGATTTCCGCAGTTAAGAATAGATTTAGTGACATGGGTTGGGATGGCGATGGAGAAATACAAATAATGTGGCTCCCATCTTTTGTAGGTGCGGGTCCCGACAATAATTTCGGTTGCTATGCCTTTCACGTAAAGCAGCTCAACGACGGAAATTCCTGGATAGGATCTCCGTATAGTTTTCCATTTCACCGATTGTTCGAGCCCAGTGACAGCCACTACCTTCCTGCGGGAAGGTCAACTATGGAATCTTCGAGCTGGAGAACCGGTGCTACAGAATGGAATACTAAATTTATAGGCGCATTGGATAGTGAACTAAGCGATGAAAACTCCTAACAATTCTATGCACGCGGAGCCAGTTACGCTCTGCAATATTTATGGTATCGCTCCGCTCTTTTACCATAAATATTGCTCCACTACACTGGCCAGGTGATCGAGGCGTTAAGTGTTTAAAGGCATTGAAAGGGAATATGGAAAAATACCTGAGTCAAGCTAAAGAAATAATAAAGGAGAGGATCGAATTCTCGAAGCTTAGGGTGGAGATCATCCTCTGACAAAACAATGTTGGCAAAGCTTATCCGAAGTTATGTCTAAGTCAGTCGAGGTTTGTATGAGCGTGATTGATGGAAAGACAGATGAAGAATTAGAGTTCATTACTGAGGTTCTTGAGGACGT
>NZ_JAPELK010000018.1:0-100259 GCF_029813005.1 Hahella sp. CR1 | reverse complement strand
GGTATCCCTCCCAAAGTGGCATCTGAGTCTCTCTTATTACTCCTGTATACCTCTTCACCTAGCTCTAATTGCTCTAGTTTCATTCGATTGGGCTAAATTTTCTTAAAAAGAAATGTCATTAAATTTATGTAGTTATAAGTGTTTTCTACTGGAAATTATCAACACTTATCGACTATAAATAATAGAGTCTATAAAATAAGCGATTCCGCCCTATTAAAAAGTAAATTATCACGGCGGAATCTGCTTGAAGCAGCAGGGACGCAAAATGTCATTGACGACGAAAATATAACCTCATTGTCGTTCTGCTATGCGTGTAAATTGGTTGTGGACAGTTTTGGCGTTGATTATTGGCGTCCTTCAATTCCGTCTTTGGGTTGGCGAAGGTTCTTTCGCTCAGGCTTGGGTGCTTGATCGTCAGGTTGAGAGTCAGAAAGAAGAAAACGAGCAATTGGCGGAAAGGAATCGCAGGCTTGAGGCTGAAGTCATGGAGCTAAAACTTGCACAGAGTGCGATTGAAGAGAGAGCTCGCAGCCAGTTGGGGATGGTGTATCCTGACGAGCAATTTTATTTGCTCATCGAAAACTGAACCTTTCTTGATTTTCCTTATTCGCTTCACTGATACTAGCCCGGTTTTTGCCGAAATCGAGCTTGATTAGTATTAGTAGACAGTATGGAAGAGCATAAGCTTTGGGTGATAGTGCCCGCCGCAGGCGTTGGCTCTCGCATGGGGGGCGAATGCCCTAAGCAGTATTTGAAGTTGCATGGCCGAAGCGTTATTGAGCATACGCTGGATCGGCTATTATCAGCGCCTGGAATATCACAGATCTATTTGCCTCTTCATCCGCAAGACAAATGGTGGCCTGAGATTGCTGGCAAGTATATTGGAAAGACAATACCAGTCGCTGGCGGGGCGGAGCGGTCGACTTCAGTGCTCAATGCTTTAGAGAAGATAGAGCCTCACGCCTCTACTGAAGACTGGGTGCTTGTGCATGATGTGGCTCGTCCTTGTTTTCGCATCAATGATATTTCCAATCTGATGCAGTCGTTATGGAATACTCAACCTGGCGGGCTTTTAGGCGTGCCTGTAGCCGACACAGTGAAAAGGACCAGTGCGACAGGTGAAGTGTTAGATACTGTGCCCCGGACTAATCTCTGGCGGGCGTACACCCCACAGATGTTTCGGTTTGGCATTTTATTGGCGGCTTTAAGGCAAGGGCTAGAAAAGGGCGTCAATATTACCGATGAAGCCTCAGCGATCGAAGCTCTGGGCTTAAGGCCAGTAATGGTAGAAGGGCATAGCGATAATATCAAAGTTACCCATCCTCAAGATTTACCTCTGGCGGAGATATTCTTACGCCGCATTATGCAGGAAGAAGAATGAGTTTGTTTCGAGTCGGCCATGGCTTCGATGTCCATGCGTTTTCTGAGAGTGGCGACTTTATTGCCATTGGTGGAGTGAAGATTCCATATGATCGCGGCTTACAGGCGCATTCAGATGGCGACGTCTTACTACATGCGATATGTGATGCTTTACTTGGCGCAGCAGCCTTAGGTGATATTGGTAAACATTTTCCTGATACCGACCCTTCTTTTTCCGGTGCGGATAGCCGAAACCTGCTTCGCTCTGTGGTTAGTAAACTGCATGAGAAGGGCTACAAGGTGGGGAATATTGATGGAACTATCGTTGCGCAAGCTCCTAAGATGGCTCCCCATATAGAAAGCATGCGGGTCAACATCGCCGCTGACTGCAATGTTTCTATTGATTGTATAAACGTAAAAGCCACTACCACAGAAAAACTGGGTTATACCGGCCGTAAAGAAGGCATTGCCTGTCATGCGGTAGCATTGCTTGAGGCGCAAAAGAACTGATATGAATTTTGATCTTAACTTTCCTGGACTTTGGACTGACACGGCTCCTGGAATATGGCGTCAAACGCCGGAAGACTTCGGGGTGGACGAATTATGGACGCCCCCAGACTCAGGAGGCGAGCATATTTTATTACATATTGAAAAGCGCGGGCAGAATACCGAGTGGGTATCTCGTAACCTCGCGCGTTTTTGTGGTGTGCGTGATTTTGATATCGGGTTAATGGGATTGAAGGATCGTCATGCCGTGACGAGACAATGGTTTTCAGTTTATTTGGGGAAACGTCCTGAGCCGGATTGGAGCCAGTTACAGATTGAAGGCGTAGAAGTGCTCAGCGTTACTCGTACGCAAAAAAAATTACGCCGTGGCGATCACTCAGGAAATGCTTTTAAGATCTGGGTCAGACAGGTGGAAGGAGTTCACGAGCAAATCGATGAAAAGCTTTCATTCATTCAGGCGAATGGTTTTCCTAACTATTTCGGAGACCAGCGCTTTGGCCACGATGGCTATAATTTACAACGTGCGAATGCATGGTTCGTAGAAGGCCAAAAACCGAAAAAGAAGGCCCATCTGGGGATGTATTTGTCTGCGGCGCGTTCTTATTTATTTAATGAAATTCTGGCTGAGCGCGTTCGTCGTGGTGACTGGTCGACCATGATTGATGGGGATGAAGGCGCTCCGGCCGCCAGCTCTGTCGTATCTGAATACACCGTTCCCACTGGCCCTATGCTGGGCGGCCCAGAGTTTTTGTCAGGGGCGGCCGGAGAGATTGAGCAACTGAGAACGGCATCTTTATCAGAATGGCTGACCGCTATTCACAAAGACGGCGCGCGGACAGCGCGGAGACCTTTTGTCGCTATGCCTGTAGATATGAGTTGGCAGTGGCTCAATGACGATATTGAGCTGACATTCTCTCTTGGCTCCGGCTGTTTCGCCTCTGTATTGCTGGACCAAGTATTTAGATTAAACTGATTCCAGCCAAACCTGTTTACTAATAGCTCCTCCCATTGCCACTATCATTGAAGCAATTGACTGCAAAGGCTGGTGACGAGGGAGTAGCGAAAAAAGGAAAAGCGGTAGTGAAATTATTATTGTCCAATGACGATGGCGTGCATGCGCCAGGTTTGTCGGCTCTGGCGGATGAGCTAAAAAATATTGCTGAGATTCGAGTAATTGCGCCAGATAGGGACCATAGCGGAGCGAGTAACTCACTGACGTTGACTCGCCCTCTGATTCTGCAGAAAACCTCACAAGGTTTCTTTGCTGTTGATGGTACGCCGACCGACTGCGTGCATATGGGGCTGAGCGAGATGTTCGGTTATGACGCAGAGCGAGTTGTATCCGGTATTAACTCCCACGCCAATCTGGGTGATGACGTGCTGTATTCGGGAACCGTCGCTGCAGCGATGGAGGGACGCTTTTTGGCGCAACCCGCAATTGCTGTGTCATTGGTAAATCGAGGGCAAGAAAACTACGCGACTGCAGCGAAAGTGGTCGCCAACTTACTGCTCAGACAGCTGAAGTCGCCGATCGCTCCGCGTACGGTGTTGAACGTGAATGTTCCTGACGTGCCTTTAGACGATATCCGCGGGATTCAGTTAACCCGTCTGGGGCATCGTTTGAAAGGCGGCGAGCCCCACGAAATTGTGGACCCCAGAGGTCGCAAGCGTTACTGGATAGCAGCGGCGGGAGAAGGGGACGACGCCGGACCTGGTACGGATTTTTACGCGGTGGAGCACAACTACGTCTCCATTACGCCTATTCATGTTGATATGACTCGCTACGACGCCTTTAATCAACTACAGGATTGGCTGGGAGATACTGAGTGAACTTCGACTTGCAAGGCATAGGCATGACATCGCGGCGCACGCGTCTGCGTTTGATTGAGCGCTTGCGGAAAAACGGAATTCAGAATGAAGCTGTGTTGGAGGCGATGACTGAGGTTCCCCGGCATATTTTTGTCGACGAGGCTCTCGCGCATCGCGCCTATGAAGATACTGCTTTGCCGATAGGACACTCCCAGACGATCTCGCAGCCTTATATCGTGGCTCGTATGACTGAGTTGCTGTGCAGTGGTTGGAAACCGAAACGAGTGTTGGAGGTTGGCGCCGGATCGGGTTATCAAACCGCGATTCTGGCTCGGTTATCCACACAGGTTTATACCGTTGAGCGGATTGCGCCGCTGCTGGAAAAAGCGAAACTGAGGTTCAAGGCGCTAAAGTTAAATAACGTTAGCGCGAAATTATCCGATGGGCGTTGGGGATGGCCTGAACAGGGGCCTTTCGACGCGATTATGGTGACTGCGGCCCCAGAGCAGACGCCATCGGAGTTGCTGGAGCAACTGGCGGATGGCGGACGTCTCGTCATTCCGGTTGGCGGCGGCAACGAACAGATGCTGAAGGTCTATAAGAGACAAGGCGCGGAAATAGAGGAGAGCAGTTTGGAGCAGGTTCGATTTGTGCCTTTGTTAGGAGGCGTTGTTCGATAACATGTGGAAGACTTATCTGAAAGGCGTGGCCATGGGAGCTGCGGATATTGTTCCTGGCGTATCTGGCGGGACGATTGCATTTATTTCCGGTATTTACGAGCGGCTTATTTCAGCTCTTGGGCGAATTCGCCCGGGACTGATTAGCATCTGGCGCACGCAGGGATTCGCAGCGGTTTGGAAAGACATTGATGGAACCTTTCTGGCGACATTGTTCGCCGGCATTCTCACTAGTGTCTTTTCGTTGTCCAGGATTATCAGCTCTCTATTGCAGAGCCATCCCAATCTGATATGGGCCTTTTTCTTTGGATTGATTCTTGGTTCCGTCTGGTTTGTAGGTAAGGCGATCAGAGAGAAGAATGCGCTAACTGCGTTGTTGATCGGGTTGGGCGCTGCGGTGGCCTATGCGCTGACGGCTTTGAGCCCTACCAGCCTGGAGCCGACCTACCTGAACCTGTTCATAAGCGGCGCCATCGCCATTTGCGCGATGATTCTGCCTGGCGTTTCAGGCAGTTTCCTGCTGTTACTTCTTGGCATTTATGGTCCGGTCCTCGCGGCGGTGAAAGGCTTTGAAATTCTGCCTTTGTCCATCTTCGCCTCAGGATGCCTGATTGGCTTGCTGTCTTTCACCCACCTGCTAAGCTGGTTATTAAGACGTTACCACGACTACACCCTCGCTGTTCTGACCGGCTTTATGCTGGGCGCTCTCAACAAAGTCTGGCCATGGAAGTATACGCTGGAATATCGTATTGATTCTCATGGGGCTCAGGTCCCCCTTGTGCAGGCGAATGTTTTCCCCTCTCGTTACGAGGTGATCACAGGTGAGCCGGCGCAAGTGTTAATGGTGGCGGCGTTGTTCGCTATCGGGGCGCTGATGGTGGTTGCGCTGGAAAAAGTGAGACTTGGTTATCAAAAATGAGAGAACACTTTTAGGAAATTAAATCACGTTAGTGTTACTTATTTTCCTTGGTGGTGTTACCTCTGGTATCAGGTATAACGAGCGAACCCGACGGCATTCAATCTATAACTCTATAGAATATAGTTGTAATTTAACTACTTAGGAGTTCGATTTAGAAACTTTTGTAAATAATGAGAATAATCTAGGCTGTATTAATTCCTTTTTGTTTTAAAAAAAGCTAAAAAGTGCATTGTCTAAAATCCCAAAAACACAGGTTTTGTAACAGACTGTATACTGGTAATGGCATTTTTTATGCTTTGAGATCGGTCGCTTTGTCGATCACGCTATTCTTGTGCGCCTGCACCTCTCCTTCTATATATAGAGACCCCGCATTTAACCCTCCGGTGTACTGGGGAAGCCATGTCGTAGAGAAAGGCGACACACTCTATTCTATCGCCTGGAGATATGGTCGGGATTATAAAGAGTTGGCTCGTATCAACCGGATATCCGCTCCCTACATGATTAAGCCGGGGCAGCGGATTTCTCTGGTTGTGCCGGATGGTTACCAGACTGCGAGCGCGCAGCCATCCAGGAAAACCAAAAAGACGACTGTCAAAACCAAGAAAACTTCATCTGTTAAGCCCAAGAAAACTACTCCGCCTAAAACTGCCCAGGCTCCCGTTTACAAAAATACACAAAAGAAAAAAGCTCCTGTAACCAGTAAAACTGATCGAATTGTTACCGGATGGGGGTGGCCCCATCATGGCCCGATTATTGATACTTTTTCTATTGCAGGCGACATCAATAAAGGTGTTGATATCGCCGGCAAAATCGGCGACCCGGTTTTAGCAGCGGCCAGTGGCGAAGTAGTGTATGCGGGTAATGGTTTGCTAGGTTACGGCAAGCTGGTGATTCTGAGCCACGGCGATGAATACATCAGCGCTTACGCGCACAACAGCAAGATACTGGTCAAGGAGGGTGACCTCATAAACCGCGGGCAGAAGATAGCCGAGATAGGTGAGACAGGGACCAACCGACCGATGTTGCACTTCGAAATAAGAAAAAACGGCAATCCGGTTGACCCTCTCAAGTACCTACCAAAACGATAAAACTTGCGCCTGAGCAAGTGCAAAACGTCATCAATACCCCGCAAGGGGTTAACGAGAGCAGGGCATCATCATGGCAGCAGAACGTGAATCTTACGCAGAAGATTTGGCTTACGATGTTGATATCGATTTGGCCGAAATTGAGGCTGAAGAGTTTGAAGACGATGAAAGTGATGTTGTTGTCTCGATTGATCAAGGACGTACCGGTCGTTTCTCCCTAGGTGAAGGCCAATCCTACAGAAACCTCGACGCCACTCAGATTTATCTGAACGAAATCGGTTTCTCCCCATTATTAACCCCGGAAGAAGAAGTTCATTTTGCGCGCATGGCGCGTCGTGGCGATGAGAAAGGCCGTAAGCGCATGATTGAGAGCAATTTGCGCCTGGTTGTAAAAATCGCCCGCAGATATGTGAACAGAGGCCTGAGCCTGCTTGATCTCATTGAAGAAGGCAACCTGGGTCTGATTCGCGCCGTTGAAAAGTTTGACCCCGAACGCGGCTTCAGATTTTCAACTTACGCGACTTGGTGGATTCGCCAGACGATTGAGCGCGCCATCATGAATCAGACAAGGACGATCCGTTTGCCGATTCACGTAGTTAAGGAATTAAATGTGTATCTTCGCGCGTCCCGCGAACTGACCCAGAAACTGGATCATGAGCCCAGCGCTGAAGAAATCGCCGACTTGCTGGAAAAGCCGGTGAAGGATGTTAAACGTATGCTCGGTTTGAACGAGCGCATCACTTCCGTCGATTCGCCGATTGGCGGTAACGCGGAAAAATCCCTTCTTGATACCGTCGCCGATGAGGCGAGCAATGATCCTGCCGAGCTGTTGCAGGATAGTGATCTTAAAGGCTGTCTGGACCGTTGGCTTGACCAATTGTCTGACAAGCAACAGGAGGTGATCGCCCGCCGTTTTGGATTGCGCGGTTATCCCATGAGCACATTGGAAGAAGTAGGGCAGGAAATTGGCCTGACTCGGGAAAGAGTGCGCCAGATTCAAGTAGAAGCGCTCAAGCGCATGCGCGAACTGCTGGAGAAAGAAGGTTTGACCGGAGACACACTGTTTAAGTAACTTTTGGTTACACAGTCGTAACAGTAAAAAGGGCGCATCCAGCGCCCTTTTTTAATGGACCGGTTAGGCTTGCTGTCAGGTTTGTCTTGCGCCTATAGTTGCGAACCAGCTCGCATAACCCGGTATAACTACCTGTTTTACCCTATCTACCGCTTTTGCGGGCTGCCTATAATGGAGTCCGCTCGCCGATTCGGAATTACCCCGCACCGTTGAGCGCTTACAAACAATAAACAGCAAATAATTTAAATAACAATCAATGCAACTAGGGATGAAATATGAAACAACTAATTTCTGCACTTGTGCTCTTGCTGGTTCTATCCCCTTCCTCGCAGGCCGCCAAAGTGGCTGGCGTCGACATTCCCGACACGCTTAGCGCAGCGGGTTCTGAATTAAAGCTCAATGGCGCCGGCGTGCGCTCCAAATGGTTCATTGACGTTTATGTGGGCGGTTTATACCTGCCGCAGGCGAATATGGACGCTTCTGCGATTGTGAAAGCGGACGAGCCTATGGCGATCAAACTGCATATGGTTTCCGGTATGGTGACCAGTGAAAAGATGCAGAAAGCCACTACAGAGGGCTTTGAGAACGCGACCAATGGCAATACGGCTCCCATTAAAGCAAATATCGATAAGTTTATTGGCGTGTTCGATGAAGAGATCCAGGAAAATGACGAATTCGATCTGGTGTACCTCCCAGGCAAAGGCGTAGAGGTGTATAAAAACGACGCGCTTGCGGCCACGATTGATGGCGGCGTTGCTTTTAAAGAAGCCTTGTTTGGTATCTGGTTATCCGACAAGCCGGCTCAGGAAGAACTCAAGAAGGCGATGCTGGGCGCAAAATAGTCTCGGCAATATCTTCCTAATCACACTTCACAGCCGAAGGCGGCTGGCTTTTCTGGTTAAAGGCGGGGTTCCCGCCTTTTTCATTTCCAACGACCCCTCTGATGCCTTAATTTGCCGTCGCCGATGGGCGCTATTGGCGATTTCGCCCGTTTTATTCAGTTAGGGTTAAGCTGCCGCAGGATATAAATAGACTCACATAAAGGCAGTGGCGATGGGATCGGGTAGTGAAATCAGGTCCCGTCGTAATATTCGAAAAATATGAGAATGGTGTAGGAAGATAATGTTGTCTAATCGCTTCAAAAGGTTTGCGGGAGTGGCGTTGGTGGCTTTGGCTGTAACAGGATGCGCGCACCGTAACCTGATCAAGGATGGGGAAGAGTATTACGCTCAAGGCCGTTATGAACTGGCGGTTGAGAGGTACGAAGAAGCCTTGAAGTTAAAGCCCAACGATAAGGACACCCAGAATAGGCTGCAACAGGCGCGCAGAGACTTTACCGCGTGGTTGAACCAGGTAAGAAGCGCCGCTAACACAGCTTATGACCGCAATAATCTGGGCAAGGCCATGCTGCTTTACGGCAAAGTGGCGCAGGCGACACATGAGCAATCCGCTTGGGATAGATATAACTCTGCTTATCAAACGATAGCGACGCAGCATCAGTTTCGCATTAAGTTGGACAGCGACCGGCGCGTTTTCGGCGATGACTTGGGGTATGGCGTAGCCGGTCTGCAGTTGGTCAATAAAGTAAGCAGCAAACTTGGCAATGAGGCGCGCGTGAGCATGTCCCGGGCTCCGGTTCACTATAATCTGAGCGAGTCCGTCGTGCCGGAAGTGCAGCAATACGTCAGCGGTCAGGTGATGGTGAGCAACCCGGATTTTATTCGTCTGCAGGGGGATGTGTCTGATCAGCGATATCAGCTGGATCGCGCCAAAGACAATATGCGGGACGCCCGTCGCGATTTTAAACGGGAGCGGCGGGAGCTGGAATCGGCGGAGCGGGATCTGTCGAAAGAAGAAAGCGCACTGAACAAACTTAACCTCACAGACCCGCAATATGACACACAGAAGAGAGAAGTCGACCGTCTGAAGGACAAGGTTTCTCGTCAAAGGGAGGAGGTGCGTAGAGCTGATGATGAAGTCGACAAGAGAGGCCGCAAACTGGATCGAGCCGATCACAAGCTGGACTCATTGCTGACCGAGTTCTCGATGGTTCCGCCAACCGTGATGGAGGATGTTTACTCCGACTACCATTACGAGCGATACATTCTAACCAAGACCGCCAGCTCTGCATTGGTAATGGAAGTAGATGGTCGCCGTAGCGACACCCCGGTGAATGTCGTCTCCGAAGACGATTATTACGATGATCACTACACGATTGGCTTGGCGCGTAAATCGGCGATGGTGGAGTCTGATCTGGATATGGAAGCGCGTCTGAATACTGAGGTGCGCATTGCCGCCCAAAACAGACTCAAAGCCTTGGTGTCGGACTATAAACAGTCGCTGTTGCTGGAAGCGGCGCAGGTAGTGGGTAACGACGACCGTTTCGACGCCTGGGTGGCCCATGGCGTAGCAGGCTTGCCCGGTGTAGACGGCTTCCTGGCGGACAAAATGCGTCAGTATCTTGAACTGGAGCTGGGAAGAGGCGGGGAACTGGATATCAACGCATTACTGACCCTGCACCCTGGCGCATAAGCGATCACTGTTTAGTGAAATAAAAAAGGCGGTATTACCGCCTTTTTGCGTCTGTCGCCAGGAATACAACTAAGGGGTTTTAATACATCAGGCGACGTTGGCGACGTTGGCGCAGTTCAGGGGATCAGACGAATAATCTGGTCGGCGATTTGGCCTTGCATTTCGGTCAGATCCCGAATGCCCCGGTAGGTTTTATGAATCATATTCTGCTGCAATACCCTGGCTTGATGGGCGACGCCTTCAAAAGGCTGGATCTTACCCAGCGCCAGTAGCGGCTTTTCCGCTATGGATGTGTGAATGCTTTCAAGTCGGATCAGGGACTTCTCGGTGGTGTCCTGCAGACGGTCCTTAACGCTTTGGATTCTACTCATGGCTTGACTCTCCTGTTCTAGCTGAGGGCGCTAATGCGCTGACGCGCCAGCTCATGGTAGAGGCGCAGCAGGGACGCTGGCAAGCTGTCTATTCACTCTAAAGACAATGGCTGCAAATGAGATTGGCGGGTGAATATCAGGCTTGCTCGCAGGCGTTCCCAGGACGAGCGGCGGTTTGTCCAACGTGCTGCAACACGACTTTGGCGACGCGGGCTATCAGCGGGGAAGGGAAGTCGTGGCCCATGCCGGCGATGACTTCAAGTTGCGCGTCACGGATGTTGCGGGCGCAGGCGACGCCCTCAGAAAGAGGGATGAGCGAATCCTCATCGCCATGGATGACCAGCGTTGGCGTGATGATGCGCTTTTGCAGCTCAACCAAAGAGCCTTCGGCAAGAATGGCGCTGGCTTGTCTCTGCAGTCCCTCGTGGTCGACGCTGCTTCTGTCGAGCACTTTACATACTCGCTGTAATAACTCTGATCGGGAGGATGGATAGCTGCGACTGCCAATACGCCGTATCTGACTGATTTTGCTTTCAATAACCTCCGCCCGCAACTTGGGGCGCGTAGGCTTGATTAGCGCCAGCAGATTGGCCGGATTTAAGGCGGGGAGGCGGCTAAAGCCAGGAGCGGACATGATAGAGGTCAGACTGAGCGCCCGTTCAGGATATTTGGCGGCGGCGATTTGCGCGATCATGCCGCCCATGGATGCACCGACAAGATGAGCGCTGGCGACCCGCAAGTGATTCAGCAGACCTATGGCGTCGTTGGCCAAGTCGCTCAGTGTGTAAGCGCTTTTCACCCGCAAACCGAACTGCTTGCGGAGAAAGTTGGTGACTGGACGGGCATGTCCCGCGCCATCGCTTTTGCTGGAGAGGCCAATATCCCGATTGTCGAAACGCACGACGAAATACCCGTTTGCAGCCAGGCGTTCGCACAGGGCGTCCGGCCACACCAGCATTTGAGCGCCAAGGCCCATTATCAGCAGAATGCAGGGATCTTTTTGTGAGCCAAAGGTTTCATAGGCGAGCTGGATATCGCCGATAGCAGCATATTCAACAGTCATTTTTTGTACAACTTGGGCGGGGTTGAAACTAAATCACCATCAAATTGTAATATTGATGGTGTATAAGAGCACGCTGTTCATAAAAGATTCAATTTACTGTCATCTAACTGTCACTTGAAACTCTTTGCTATGAACAGCGCGTTTCGCTTAGGCGAAGCTTTGGGTGATGGCGCCCATTAACGGGCCCTGGCCAAAGTTGCGGGTGTTGCGGTTTTGATTCACCCAGGAGCGAAACATCTCCACATATTCCCCTTTGCGCCAGTCATATAGAAACTGGCAGAGAATCACTAACGCCATATTGCCGCAGTTGCCGGTCAGGCCGCTGACTCGGGCTTCCATGTCCGCTGGCCGGAAGCTGTAGAAGTAAGGCGTGTCGGAAGGAGAGTGCGGTCCCAGGTCTGATCTGCCGATAAGCGATGTGATCACCCCATCGAAATCCTGCGCCTGATTCTGAGTGACGTTGATTTCGTAACTGATCGCCGTTGGGTCCTGAATCATGGCGAAGTCGTCGTACCATAATCCTCTGACGGTGATGTTGTTGCCGCGGGTTGTTTGTAACAATCCGGCGAGCAGGTAGGACTCAGGATTAAATCCCACCACATGGGTGACGACGCCTCCCTGGCGAACGACCAGAGCGGTATGGCCATTCTTGAAGTAGCCGACGCAGCCTTTTGGTGATTGCCAGGAAAAGGTGGACCATAAACGATACAGGTTGCTGGCGCCGGCGCCTTCCTGCTGAACATTCAGCCGGCGAGGCGTGTGCCGCAGCCAACCTTGCCAACTGGAGACGGCGACCAACCCGACGGAGTAATCTTGGTTATTTCCGTTATTAGCTTGAACTGTCATGCGAATATCCCTATTGGTTATTGTTTTTGTTAAGGAAACCGTTGCTTCCACAACGACTTCATCATGCCTGCAATCGGATTGGCTCGCTGTTTCGAATTGTATACGGGGCTATTTAGAACTCTCGCAATGTCCGTTTGATTATCCCGACTCCCTGTGTGATCTCCGTTGGCGTCAGGGTCGCGAATCCCAGTAGCAGACCTGCTGCGGGAGGCTCTCCGTGATAAAACGGGTGTATGGGATAAACGCGTACGCCTTGCGCTTGCACTTGCTCTATGAACGCGGAAACAGCGCTCAGCGGCAGACTGGGCATCCAACACACCAGATGCAGGCCGGCGTTATCGCCTTCCACCAGAATCTCTCTGTCGCCCTCCTGGCGCTGTAACGCCGTCGCCAAGGTTTGTTGGCGAATAGCGTAGCGTTTACGCATTCTGCGCAGATGGCGCTCGAATTCACCCGTTTGCATAAACTCGGCGAGGATATGTTGCTCTAACCAGGGGGAGTGGCGATCCGTCACTTGTTTGGCGTAAGTGAGCGGCTCCAGCCAGCTTTTGGGGAGCAGCAGATAGCCCAGTTTGATGGCGGGGAACAGGACTTTGGAAAAGGTGCCGGCGTAGATAACCCGGTCGTGATGATCGAGTCCCTGTAAAGACTCAATCGGCTTGCCGCAGTAGCGAAACTCGCTGTCGTAATCGTCTTCGATAATCCAGGCGTCGTTCGCTTGCGCCCATTCCAGCAGCGCCAGCCGCCTGCGCAGGGACATCACGCAGCCACTGGGAAATTGATGCGATGGCGTGACGTAAACCAACTTGGGCGCTTCCTCGCCTTGTGGTAAATCCTCTACTTTTAGTCCTTCCTCGTCGACAGCGATGGGAATCAACTTGGCGCCGAGAGCGGTGAGCAACTGTTTGACTCGGGGATAGCCTGGGTTCTCCACGGCAACCCTGTCGCCCGGATTGATCGCCAATCGCGTAATCAGATCGAACGCCTGTTGCCCGCCGGAGGTAATGGCGACTCTGTCGGGATGGCTGCGGCATGCGCGATTGAGTTGCAGATAAGCGGATATCGCCTCCCGCAAGGCCGGTAATCCCAGCGTGTCGCCATAATGGCGGCCTTGCCGGTACGCCCAGTGACGGGCGGATTTTGTCCAGATATGTTGGCTTTTCTCGTCAAGATCCACATTGCCATACTGGAAATCAATTATCGTCGGCGGCGGGATGGCTTTGACGGGACGCTGGCGCATGAGGGCCTCTCCCCAGGAAGACAGAGTTGGAGCAGGACCAGAGTGATTTGTCTGTGGCGGCGAGGCGGTGGGAAAATCCACGCCAGGTAACGGTGAGGCGACATAACAGCCCGATCCACGACGACTGACGATATAACCTTCGCTCAGCAACTGGTCGTAAGCGCTGGTGACGGTGGTGCGGGATAGGCCTCGCGCGTCCGCCATGCTTCGGGAGGACGGCAGGCGTTCTCCTTCCGGCAGCAGGCCCGCCAGAATGGACTGCTTTAACTCTTCATACAGCGATAGATAGCGAGACTTCGCATTTTGCGTCGGAGCGGTCATCTTCTTTCTCTAAAGTGGACTCTTTATAAAGGTTTAAAGTGGACATTAATAGATGTCCAATTTCAAGCTAATCTGCCTGCATCAATAGCTTGATGTGATTGGAAGGAGTAAGTTCGATGACTGACGATGTACTGCCCATAACCCCCAAGACCGCCTTCACCCGCAAACGGGACCGGGCGGGTTACGATCGCCGCGATATCTACAGTATCTTGGATGCGTCTGTTCTGTGCCATGTGGCGTTTATGTTTGACGGCGCGCCCTTTGTGTTGCCAACCGCCTACTGTCGCTACGGCGATAATTTGATTGTGCATGGCGCGGTAAATGGTCGTCTGTTTAAAAGCCTTGCAGACGGGCGTGAGGCGTCCGTCTGCGTCACGTTACTGGATGGTCTGGTGCTCTCCCGGCGGGCGTTCCATCACTCCATGAACTATCGCAGTGTTGTCTTGTTTGGACAGTTCGAGGCGATTGAAGACCCGGATATGAAGAATGAAGTGCTGAATGCTTTGGTGGATCACATCATTCCCGGTCGCTGTTCGGACAATATCATTCCCAACACGCGTAACGAAGTGGCGGCGACGGCGGTGCTGGCCATGCCGATAGTGGAAGCGAGCGCTAAAGTTCGCAGTGGTCCACCCAGAGACAAAGAAGAGGATATGGATCAGCCGGTCTGGGCGGGCGTGGTGCCCATGCGCACGGTGTATGGAATGCCGGAAGTGGACCCGGAAACCCGCAGTGACGCCAGGATGCCGGATTACCTGCGACACCTGACTACAGGGCAGTAGAGATTAACTCACCCACTGCGCGCCGGCTGGCAGCGGATAGTCGCTGAATTCTACGTGGAGAATACGACGCTGGTTGGGCGTCGTTCCCTTGCTGGAGGCGTGCAGCAGGTGAGGTTTCATGACCAGGATGTCGCCTGCCTGGGCGGCGCAGGACAAGGGCTTCGACGATGCGGCGACTTGCTGGATACGTTCATGGGATAACAGTCCTTCGCGGTGAGACCCAGGGATGACTTTCAAGCAGCCGTTACTCTCGTCAGTAGGGTCCAGATGGATGCGAAACGCCAGCATGCGCTCCAGCGTCGCAATAGGAGGCTGCACGTGCAAAACGCCATTTTTCTCAGACCATGGCCCCCAATCTGGCGCATCAAACCGTGCTTTGACGCAAACGGTTCTATCCTGGTGCCAGGTCACCAGCCAGTTTTTTCGCGGCGACTTATTGAACAGGATTGTCCGGACCTGCTGTGGGGCTCCCTCTAAATACCGACAGGCCAGCCGCTTGAGGTCGCCGCCGGCCAGCCACTCCTTCAGCGTTGCATACTTGCACTCTGCGTTACGCACGCCGGAGCCGGAGTTAACCTCATCATCACGGGCAACTTCCTGCAGGATAGCGTTGATCAATGATGCGGGCAGTGCGTCCCGCAGCCATTCAAAACCATCGCGGTGGAAGTCGAACGTCATCAATCCAGCACTTTTTCTTTGAACTCGCACAGATCAGATATGACGCAGGCGCCGCATCGGGGTTTACGGGCGGTGCAGATATAGCGGCCGTGTAGGATCAGCCAGTGATGAGCGTCCATCAGGTATTCCTTGGGGACGTGCTTCATCAGTTTGTGCTCCACTTCCAGCACGTTTTTGCCGGGGGCGATGTTGGTGCGGTTGGAGACCCGGAATATATGTGTATCCACCGCCATGGCTGGCTGGCGGAAAGCAGTGTTGAGCACGACATTGGCGGTCTTGCGGCCGACGCCTGGCAACGCTTCAAGGGCTTCCCGGGTCTGCGGCACTTCTGAGTTGTGCTGCTCGATCAGGATTTTGCAGGTCTTGATGACGTTTTCCGCTTTGCTGTTGAACAGGCCGATGGTCTTGATGTATTCCTTAAGACCCTCCACGCCCAGCGCGTAAATGGCTTCCGGTGTATTCGCCACAGGGTAAAGCTTGCGGGTGGCTTTATTAACGCCCACATCGGTGGCCTGAGCGGACAGAACCACCGCAATCAGCAGTTCAAAGGGGGTGTTGTACTCCAACTCCGTGGTCGGGTTGGGATTTTCCGCTTTTAAGCGGGCGAATATCTCCGCTCGTTTTTGCTTATTCATCAGTCTTCTTATGGCTTGTATTCACAGTCGAATGCGCCGCCCCATTTGTAATGTGGCGGGCAGCGAGAGAGACAGCCGCGCGCGTCAGGATATCTTTCCTGTCACCCGCACGCGTTTGCCGCCGGAGACAGGCTTCTCCAGTTTCACCGCAGCGGCTTCCTTCATACGTTTATCGATCACATTTTTTAGCGCAATCAACAGGCCCATGCCGACAAAGGCGCCGGGAGGCAGCACGGCAAAAAGAAAGTCAGGGTAGTCGGCGAACACCTCAAGCTTCCAGCTCCGCGCGGATTCGCCAAACAGCAGATCCATGCCTGAAAACAGCGAGCCTTGTCCTATCACTTCACGCATGCCGCCCAGCACCATCAGCACCAGACTGAAACCCAGACCCATCATGAAGCCGTCGAGCATGGAGGGGAGGATCGGGTTCTTGGAAGCGAAAGCGTCTGCGCGCCCAAGAATGGCGCAGTTGGTGACGATCAGGGGAATGAAGATGCCGAGAATTTCATACAGCTCATAGGCGAAGGCCTGCATCAACAGCTCGGCGCAGGTTACGAAAGAGGCGATGATCATGACGAATGCAGGCAGGCGTACTGATTCAGGCACGTAGTTGCGGATCATGGAAACCGCGGCGTTGGAGCCGGTCAGCACCAAAGTCGTGGCTAATCCCAGGCCGATGGCGTTGACCACTGTGCCTGTCACCGCCAGCAGGGGGCAGAGGCCCAGCAGTTGCACCAACGCCGGGTTGTTTTTCCACAATCCGTCCCGAACTATTTCTTGATAGCTTTTCGCCATTATGCAGATCCTGGATTCATTCAGTCATTCATGTTCGATACGCTCGCCGTCTGGCTATTCCTGTGTCGCGGTTGCGGTATTGACGCCGCTATTGCTACGCAAGAGTTGATCGCGATGGCTTTGAAAATAGGTTAGCGCATTACGCACCGCCTTCACTACCGCTCTGGGCGTGATGGTGGCGCCGGTCATTTGATCAAAATCGCCGCCGTCCTTTTTCACCTTCCAGCGGTCTTCCGCGGGAGAGCTGAGCGACCGACCGGGAAACTGCTCCACCCAGGGAGACTTCCGCGCTTCAATTTTGTCGCCCAGCCCGGGGGTTTCCTTGTGGGCGGTGATGCGAACGCCTTTAACCGTTCCATCAGGTTGTACGCCGACGATGCCCTGGATTTCGCCGGTGTAACCGTCCGGCGCGACAAAGGGCAGAATCACCGCCACTGGCGAGCCGTGAAGGGTGGCCAGATAGGCTTCCGCTGTGTCTTTGGCGCCGAGCAGAGGGTCTGGATGCAACAGGATGGGGGCCGCCAGCATGTCGTTATCGTGCTCCGTACGTGGAACGACTTCATACAGCGCCTTGGCGCGGGCGTGCTTTTCCGCATCTGCGATACGATCAGCGGTGCTGACTTGAGTTACCGCGATCAAACCGGCGGTCACCACGGCGAATATCGCAAGTCCAATGCCGCCCCGAATAATGGATGCCTGTAATGCGTTCATGGGCGTCTCCTAATCCTGTTTCACGCCGCGACGGGCTTTGCGGTGTCCGTAAGTGCGGGGCTGGGTGTAGTAGTCCAGGAACGGCGCGGCGAAGTTCATCAACAACACGGCGAACGCCACGGCGTCAGGGTAGTTGCCCCAGGTGCGAATCAGGTAAACCAGAATGCCGACGCCAGCGCCATAGTAGAGTTTGCCGAGTTTGCTGGTGGCGGCGGAAACCGGGTCGGTGGCGATGAAGAAGGCGCCGAGCATGGTGGCGCCGGCGAGCAGATGTAGCTGCAGTGGCGCATATTTGTCTTCATCCCAGCCCAGTAGCAAAGAGCACAGCGCCATCGCGGCGAGCATGCTGACTGGAATATGCCAGGTAATAATCTTGCGCCAGATAAGCAACAGTCCTCCGGCGAGGAAGGCCAGATTGACCCACTCCCAGCCCAGCGCGGTGCGCGCGCCGAAGACAGGCATGGCGAAGACTGCTTCCGAAGTGCCGGCGACGATTTCGTGTTTATAGGTGTCCAGAGGCGTGGCCATGGTGTAGCCATCCACGCCGATTTCCGCTCCCCAGAAGATGTGGGCGAAAGCATCCATGAATCCTGGGATTTCCGCCAAGGGACGCGGCGTCGCCCAGTTAGTGGTCATCGCGACAGGGAAGGAGACCAGCAGCAGTGCGTACCCCACCATGGCGGGATTGAATGGATTGTTGCCCAGACCGCCGTAAATCTGCTTGGCGAAAATGATGGCGAACGCCGTTCCAACAAATGTCACCCACCAGGGGGCGTAAGGCGGCAGCGCCAGACCCAGCAACACCCCGGTGAGAACGGCGCTGTAGTCCTGCAGATAAAAGGCCAGTGGCCGTTTGCGTAGCGTCAGCACAAAGGCTTCCGCCGCCACGGCGGTTAACGACGCCAGAATGACGTTGATCAGGGTTCCCCAGCCAAAGAACCAGGTCATGGTCAGCAATCCGGGCACGGTGGCCAGGATCACCCACTGCATGATGGCGGTCGTGCGCGCAGGGCCTTTCAGGTGAGGGGAGGTGATGTGAAGAAATGCCATGGATTAAGCGCCCGCTCCGTCAGTGCTGGTCTGATTTTCCGCCGCGTCGCCGCGAGCTTCATTAAGTGTGGCGCGGGCGGCGGCGACCCGGTCCTGATTTTTCTCCACCGCTCTGGATAGCTTCGCCACTTTCGCTTCGTCCATAGGGGACTCCTGTTGGGCTTCGCTGAGCATGTTCTGCATCATGGCGAGTTTATCCTGCGCTTTCTCCAGCGCAGAGGTCAGAGTCTCGATTTCCTCTGGCGAGGCTGCTTTGACGCCAGCGCCGCAGGCTTGTGTCCGGGCGTCTTCCAGCGTTTTTTGCGCTGCGGCCAAACGGTCCTGATTCTTTTCCACTGCGCGCTGCAATTTGGCGATTTTGGCTTCGTCCGCCGGCTGCTCCGCTCTGGCGTCGTCCAGCATGCCCTGCATCATGCTCAACTTGTCGCGGGCTTTTTCAACCTGCGACGTCAGTTCTTCCAGGTTGGGCTCCGGCGGTTTATCGATTGCTTTATCCGTTGGGGCTGACTCTGCTTCCAACTCCGCCAGCTTCGCCTTGGTTTTCTCCACGGTTTCGGTCAATTGCGCCGCGCGCTGCGGGTCCGTTTCGCGACTGGCTTCTATCGCTTGCGTCAGAGTCTTTATTTTGTCCCGGGTGCGGGCGATAGCGCGCGCCTGTTGCTCTGGGTCCGCCTGTGTCGCTGGCGTTGCATTTGAAGCGGCAGGCGTCGCTGGCGCAGAGTTCTGGGCGTCGTGAAGGGCTTTTTCCGCCGCCGCCAGGCGTTCTTCGTTTTTGGCGATCGAGTTGAGCAGCTTTTCCTGCATGGCGGCATTGGCCCCATCGGATTCCGCCAGCGTCTCGCGCACTTTTGCCAGCTTCTCCCAGGCCTTGTCCACATTGGTCTGCAATTCTGCGATATTGGCTTGGGCTTGGGCTTGGGCTTGGGCTTGGGCTTGGGCAGGTGCGCGCTTGGCTTGGGCGCGCTTGATGGCGGCCTCTATCGCCGCTTTCTTCGGGTCTACTTCCGCCGGCGCATCCTGTTGCTGGGCCGCCTTTTCCGCCTGGGCTTTAGCTGCGGCTTCCGCACGGGCCTTGCGCTTGGCTTCTTTCTCTTCTTTCTCGCGTTCAAGACGGGCTTGTCGGAATTCGAAACGCTCACGCGCCTTGTCGGATTTCTGTTGCTCCTGCGCCGTCACCCGAATTTGATTCTTGGCGTAACGGTAATATTGCACCAGCGGAATGCTGCTGGGGCAGACGTAAGAGCAGGCGCCGCACTCGATGCAGTCGAACAAGTTATAGTTTTCCGCCTTGTCGAATTCCTGGGCTTTGGCAAACCAGTAGAGCTGTTGCGGCAGCAGTTCCGCGGGACAGGCTTCGGCGCAAAGGCCGCAACGAATACAGGCCTGAGCGGGATCGGGTCTGGGAAACTCCTTGGCCGACACCGCCATAATGCAATTGCTGGTCTTCACCAGCGGCAAGTCTGGATCCGTTAAGGTGAAGCCCATCATAGGGCCGCCCATGATCAGGCGATCCGTTTTGCTCGCGTCGAATCCCGCCTGTTGCAACAGGTAAGACATGGGCGAGCCTAATAAAACTTCAAAATTACCGGGCGTAGCGACGCCGTCGCCTGTCACTGTGGTGATGCGAGAAATCAGCGGCTCGCCGAAACGGACCGCGCGGTACACTGCCGCAGCGGTGCCTACGTTTTGGCACATCACGCCGATATCAGCGGGGATCTTGCCGTGGGGCACTTCCAGGCCAGTCAGGATTTTGATCAGTTGTTTTTCGCCGCCGGAGGGATATTTGGTGGGAATCACAACCACTTCGATATGAGTGCCGGAGGCGGCCTGCTTCAGTGCTGCGATGGCTGCCGGCTTATTGTCCTCTATGCCGATCAGACACTCTTCAGGCTCCAAAAGCTGAGCCATGATTTCCATGCCGCGTATGACTTCGTCGGCGCGTTCTCGCATCAACATGTCATCGGCGGTGATGTAAGGTTCACATTCCGCCGCATTCAATATCAGCGCATTGACCTTGTCGTTGCGAGGCGGGTGCAGCTTGATCGCCGTGGGAAACCCTGCGCCGCCCATACCGGCGATACCGCCCTGACGAACACGCTCCAGCAACTGCTCAGGGCTAAGTGAGCGATAGTCTTCGCATGGCGTCAGGTGCGTCCAGGCGTCTTCCCCGTCGGTCTCGATCACAATGCAGACATCGCTGAGGCCGGAAGGATGCGGCACGGGTCGTCTTTCCACGGCTGTCACGGTGCCGGAAGAAGATGCATGAACCGCTACGCTGACCGGCCCTTCCGCCGCGGCGACGACTTCGCCCTTCAACACTTTTTGGCCGGGCGCCACTAGGGCTTTGGCGGGCTGACCAATATGCTGGCTCAGGGGAAGTATCAGCGTTTTCGGCAGCGTCGCCTTGCGGATCGGTCTGCTGGTGGATTGGCTTTTATTTTCCGGAGGGTGTACGCCGCCGTGGAAATCCCAGATTTGTCTCATGCTCAGGCCTTACTTCCTCACGCCGCCATACCGTTATTCTGATCTGTCGCGATGATCGCGCCGTTATTCGTCGGCGGCTTGGGCATATCCCAGGCCCAGTCGCGGATGCCGCTGGGGGCTGGGATCATATCTATACAGTCCACAGGACAGGGATCGACGCACAGGTCGCACCCCGTGCATTCGCTGACGATCACTGTATGCATCTGTTTGGCCGCGCCGAGAATGGCGTCCACTGGACAGGCCTGGATGCATTTGGTGCAGCCGATGCACTCATCTTCGCGAATATAGGCCACCTGTTTGCCTTTGCTTTCACCGTGTTCGGAATCCAGCGGTACCGCTTCCACATCCAATAGGTCCGCCAGGGCGGTGATGGTGGCTTCGCCGCCGGGAGGGCATTTATTGATGGCGTCGCCGTTGGCGATGGCTTCCGCATAAGGTCGGCAGCCGGGGTAACCGCACTGTCCGCATTGGGTTTGCGGCAACAGGCCGTCGATCTGGTCGACGATGGGGTTGCCTTCCACTTTAAATTTAACGGAGGCGAAGCCAAGCACGGCTCCGAAGGTAAGCGCCAGCGCGGAGAGCGCCAATACGGCTATGACGACAATACTCATCTGCGGAAGGCCTCTAGATATTAACCAGGCCGGTGAAGCCCAGGAACGCCAGCGACATCAGGCCGGCGGTGATCATGCCGATGGCGCCGCCCTTGAACGGTTCAGGCACATCGGCGGCGGCGATGCGCTCACGCATGGCGGAAAACAGCGTCAGCACCAGTGAGAAACCGACAGCGGCGCCGAATCCGTACAGGATCGACTCCATGAAATCATTTTGCTTTTTGATGTTTAACAGCGCGACGCCAAGCACGGCGCAGTTAGTGGTGATCAGCGGTAGAAAAATACCCAGGACGCGATACAGCAGGGGACTGGTTTTTTTGATCACCATTTCCGTGAACTGGACAACGACTGCGATCACCAGAATGAACGTAATGGTTTTCAGGAATTCCATGCCGAGAGGCGCCAGCAGGTATTCGTACGCCAGATAACTGCACAACGAGGATAGTGTCAACACGAAGGTGGTGGCCAGGGACATGCCCATGGCGGTTTCCAGTTTGTTGGACACGCCCATGAAGGGGCACAAGCCCAGGAATTGGACCAGTACGAAGTTGTTGACCAGTATGGTGCTCACCAGTATCAACAGGTATTCAGTCATCAGCGCCTCTTATTCAGGATCTTCACCAGCTTTATCCTAATGCTATCCAAAGCGTCGCTTATGGAAGCCCGCCGCGCAACAGCTCGCCAGCTCCCGGAATTCCCTGACTCTGGCGGTTATTATCTGGTTGTGTTGCAGTGCGTTCAAGGCTGCGCCAGTCGCTCTTGCGCGGATTTAGCGCAAATTTGAGCCAGCGCAGCAAAACGGCGCCTGAAAGCGCCGTTGTGTCGGTTATTTAACCTGCATGCCCGGCTGCGCGCCGCTGTCCGGCTGCAACAACCAGATGTCTTTGCCGCCAGGGCCCGCCGCCAGCACCATGCCTTCGGACATGCCGAACTTCATCTTGCGCGGCTCCAGGTTGGCGACCATGACCGTCAAGCGGCCCACCAGATCTTCCGGCGCGTAGGCGGATTTGATGCCAGCGAATACCTGACGTTGTTCACTGCCGATATCCAGTTGCAGGCGCAACAGTTTGTCTGCGCCTTCTACATGCTCTGCGGAGACGATTTTAGCAATGCGCAGGTCGATCTTGGCGAAGTCGTCGAACTTGATCGTTGGCGCAATCTCCTCTTCGGATTTCGCCTCTTTCTTGTCCTTTTTCGCTTTGCCGTTGTCTTTTGGCGCTTGCGCCATGTTGTCTTTAGAGGCTTCCACCATGGCGTCCACGGCCTTTGGATCAACCCGGGAGATCATTGGTTTGAACTCATTGACGGCATGGTCGGTCAGCGGCTGCAACGGTTTGTTCCAGACGATGGGCGCGTTCAGGAATTCTGCGGAAGCCGCAGCGACGCCTGGCAGCACTGGGGCCAAATAGGTGATCAGGATGCGGAACAGATTCACGCCGACAGAGCAGACGTCTAATACTTCCTGTTCTTTGCCTTCTTCCTTCGCCAGTTTCCAGGGCGCTTTTTCATCGATGTACTTGTTGGCCAGGTCGGCCAGCGCCATGATTTCTCTCACCGCTTTGCCAAATTCGCGATCTTCGTACGCTTGGGCGATAAAGTCGGATTTGGACAGGAACTGTTCAACCAATTCAGGCTCGCTGATCTGAGACGACAGCTTGCCTCCCGCTTTGGTAATGAACTTGGCGCAACGGCTGGCGATATTGACCAGCTTGCCAACCAGGTCAGCATTCACTTTCAGCGTGAAGTCCTGCAGGTTCAAGTCCAGATCGTCCACATTGGAGGTCAACTTGGCGGCGAAGTAATAACGCAGGTACTCCGGATTCAGGTGCTCCAGATAAGTCCGCGCCATGATGAAGGTGCCGCGGGATTTGGACATTTTGGCCCCGTCCACCGTCACAAAACCATGCGCATAAACGGCGCTGGGCGTTCTGAAATCCGCGCAGCTCAGCATGGATGGCCAGAACAGCGCGTGGAAGTTGATGATGTCCTTGCCGATGAAGTGATACAGCTCGGCGGTGGAGTCTTTCTTCCAGTATTCGTCGAAGTCCAGATCCGCGCGACGCGCGCACAGATTCTTGAAGCTCGCCATGTAGCCAATCGGCGCGTCCAGCCAGACGTAGAAGAACTTGCCGGGTTGATCTGGAATCTCGAAGCCGAAATAGGGCGCGTCGCGAGAGATGTCCCACTCCTGCAGGCCAGCGTCCAGCCACTCCGCCAGCTTGTTGGCGATCTGCGGCTGCAGAGTTCCGCTGCGTGTCCACTTCTGCAGAAATTCCTGGAAGTCAGGCAGTTTGAAGAAGAAGTGGGTGGACTCTTTTTCAATGGGCGTCGCGCCGGAAATGGCGGAACGGGGGTTGATCAGCTCGGCGGGCGTGTAAGTGCTGCTGCAGACCTCACAGTTATCGCCGTACTGGTCTTCCGCTTTACATTTAGGGCAGGTCCCTTTAATGAAACGGTCGGCCAGGAACAGGTTCTTTTCCGGGTCGTAAGCCTGGGTGATAGTGCGCGTGGCGATCTTACCCGCGTCCAGACAGGCCTTGTAAATATAGGATGATAGCTCCCGGTTTTCTTCCGAGTGCGTGGAGTAATAATTGTCGAACTCGATCAGAAATTCTGCGAAATCGCGACGGTGGTCGGCGTTGACCTGATCGATCAGTTGCTCCGGAGTAATGCCCATCTGCTCGGCTTTAAGCATGATCGCTGTGCCGTGCGCGTCGTCCGCGCAGACATAGGTGCATTGATTGCCGCGAAGCTTCTGGAAGCGCACCCAGATATCGGTCTGGATGTATTCCAACAGATGCCCCAGGTGAATAGGGCCGTTCGCGTACGGTAAAGCGCTTGTGACGAGAATTTTTCTAGGCTCTCCGGACATAATTCTTTCCGTTATTACTCATATAAGGCTTGTCGCCAAGCCATGGACAATAGCCGTCGACGCTGGTGCGTCGGCGATGGTGACAAAACGCGGGACGGATGTCGTCATCAGGATTCCCGCGAGGGGCGCATATGATACCGTTTGGAAGCCTGATTTTCATCCTGCCGGGCGCGATTAAATTGAATAAAACCATACTGATTCAGTATAGTATTGCCCCATCTTTCCTCTATATATCCCACCTTTTCCGGAGAACAGAATGAGCAGCATTGACAGATCTGCAGTGGAAGCCGCCATAAAGGGCTATAAGGACCCCTATCTGAAGGAAGATCTTTTCGCTATCGAAGCGATAAAGTCGCTGGATATTCAAGGGGATACCGTCAAGCTGGAGGTGGAGCTGGGCTATCCGGCGGCGGGCGTCGCCGGCGGTTTGAAGCAGATCGTCGGTTTGGCGATTGAAGATGTGGATGGCGTGGAGCGCGCAGAGGTGAACGTCGGCTGGAAAATCCTGCCGCATCAGGCGCAGCGCAATCTGCAAAATATCAAAAGCGTGAAAAACATCATTGCGGTCGCCTCCGGCAAGGGCGGCGTGGGGAAATCCACCACCGCCGTGAATCTGGCGTTGGCGCTGCAGAAAGAAGGCGCCAGGGTGGGCGTGCTGGACGCCGATATATACGGTCCCAGCCAAGGCATGATGCTGGGCGTGGCCGACGGCTCCCGTCCGGATGTGCAGGACGGTCAGTTCTTCATCCCGATTCGCGCCCATGGCATGCAGGTGATGTCCATGGCGTTTCTGGTGACGGAGAAAACGCCGATGGTGTGGCGCGGACCCATGGTCAGCGGCGCGCTTCTGCAATTGCTGACGCAAAGCCTGTGGGAAGATCTGGATTATCTGATCGTGGATATGCCTCCCGGCACTGGCGACATTCAGCTCACGCTGGCGCAAAAAGTGCCGGTGACCGGCGCCGTCATCGTGACCACGCCGCAGGATATCGCGCTGCTGGATTGCAAGAAGGGCATTGAGATGTTCCGTAAAGTGGATATTCCGGTGCTGGGCGTCGTGGAAAACATGAGTATTCATATCTGCAGCAACTGCGGCCATCACGAGCCCCTGTTTGGCGCTGGCGGCGGCGAGCGCGTCTCGGAAGAGTACGATACGGAGCTGCTGGGGCAATTGCCTTTGCACATGACCATCCGGGAGCAAACAGATTCAGGGTCGCCAACGGTAGCGGCGGAGCCGGATTCCGAGGTCGGCCTGATTTATCGGGATATTGCGCGCAAGCTGGGAGCGATATTGTCGCAGCGGGCCAAAAATCAGGCGCAAATGTTTCCTGAAATCATTATCAAATCGGACTAATGTCCCGTTATATAGTTGATATAGCGCGCTGTTCCGGCATGGGACCTTTGTCTAAAACCGGCTATCCATGTATGATTGCGCGCTTATCGATCAACCTGTGCAGAATGAGTAAGAGTTATGGCGATTAAGTCGGATAAGTGGATTCGTAGAATGTCCCTGGAGCATGGCATGATCGAGCCGTACGAAGGGAACCAGGTGCGCGAGTCGGAGAATGGCAAGATCATCTCCTACGGCGTTTCCAGTTATGGCTACGATGTCCGCTGCAGTAACGAATTTAAAATTTTCACCAATGTCCATTCTGTCACCGTTGATCCCAAGGCCTTTGATTCGAAGAGTTTTGTGGATTTCGTCGGGGACGTGTGCATTATTCCTCCCAATTCTTTCGCCCTGGCGCGCACAGTGGAATACTTCCGTATTCCCCGCAATGTGTTGACCGTCTGTCTGGGCAAATCAACTTACGCCCGTTGCGGCATTATCGTCAACGTCACTCCGCTTGAGCCGGAGTGGGAAGGGCACGTGACATTGGAGTTCTCCAACACGACCAATCTGCCCGCGAAGATCTACGCCAACGAAGGTGTGGCGCAGATGCTGTTTTTTGAATCTGATGAAGTGTGCGACGTCAGCTACAAAGACCGCGGCGGCAAGTATCAGGGACAAGTCGGCGTTACTCTGCCGAAAGCCTGATTCCTTTCTATGATGCAGGCGCTGCGCCGACGATAGGTCGGTTCGCCGCCTGCGGTGTTGGTGTCTCTCTGACGAATTGGTTCGCAACATGGCGCAAGAGGGTGTCATTAAATTTGATCTGCGGCACACGCAGCAACCGCTGCCTGAGCAATTGGATCTTAGCGAGCTGGAAGCCTGGCGAGGCGTGCTATTTGAGCATGGCCTGATTGGGCAAGACCCATTTCGTTATGACGGCCTGGGCTACGGCAACATCAGTATGCGAACCGGTCCAGAGAGCGCCTTTATTGTCACGGGAAGTCAGACGGGAGGCGTCTCTCATCTTGAGGCGAACCAGTATGCGCTGGTGACGGAAGCTGAGGTGGACGCCAATCGCCTGACCTCCCTCGGTGAAATCAAACCTTCCTCAGAATCCCTGACCCATGCGTTGTTGTATGCGCTTGACCCCGAGATCAAGGCGGTGGCGCATGTGCATTCGCCGGAAATCTGGCATAACGCAGCGGCTCTTGGTCTGACGACCACGCCGGAGAGTGCGGAGTACGGCAGTATGGATCTGGTCAACGCCATTAAGTCATTGTGGCGTGACGGCAAGCTGAAGACGCCCGGCGTTTTTGTCATGTTGGGACATCAGGATGGCGTGGTGGCGTTCGGGTCCTCGTTGAGAGCGGCGACCGGCATTATTTTGAACGCCCATCATCAGGCTATATTTGGCGTTCCAACCTCACCCGGCGGCAACCGCCGTCTTTGATTTCCCTTATACTGGAGCCGAAGCATTCGGCTCATTCATTTAACTCTGACTAACTATTCCCGGTAAGGAGACTCCTGGTGGCGTCTTTAAAGCATTTTAAAAAACTCGAAAGTCTGCGCGGCTGGCGGCAAGTGGTATTTGTCTTATCTCTGGCGGAGCGGGCGACCCCGAACCTGAAGTTGTTCGTCGAGTCTCAGGAGTTGACGCTGTCCCGCGAAGTGAAAGGGGTTCTGGGCGCATTGTGGAAAACGGTGCAGGAAAACGCCAAGCTGCAAACTTTGCCCTACGTGGAAAAGTTGGAAGAGTTCCTCGATCAACTTGGAGATATTGACTCCTATGGCGCGCGCCCCGCGTCTGACTGGGCGCAACTGCTCTTGCTGGGACTGCAGTTGTGGGATGATGAGAAAAGCAAAAAGGCGCGTGAAGCCTCTGAAATCTCCTTCCGCACAGTGACGGATTTTGTTGAATTTTCCGAAGGTGAGGGGCTTTCCGACGACGATCTGGTGGCTTTGTGGGATAAGCACCCCTTGGTGAAGGATGAATTAGCATTTCACGATGAGCTATACGCCAAACTACAGGAGCTGCGCGCGCCTACTGCCGAGGGGCTGGCGGAGATACGTAAGCTGAGTCGCCAGGGTGGAGTGAGTAATATCGGTATCTCTCTGGACGGATAAACGCGGTCAGCAGGCGCATCCGTAAAAATACAATTGTCTGCATTCAGCTAAAAATTGTAGTCTCTGACGCTCCCCGTGGAGGTTCTCCGCGGGAAAAAGCCTTAAACTAAATCTGGCCGGCGAAGTTTTCCGGTCGTCGGACGCCATTAAAATAATGAGTCGAGCGTAAGGGGAGTGTCATGTTGTTATCGGAATTTGGAACCAAGTTTACCAGGGAAGCTGGCATCAATTCGTTAATGGAGGATTTGGGGAACGCCCTTGCCGGAGGCGACATGATCATGATGGGGGGCGGCAACCCAGGCAACATCCCTGAAGTGCAAGCCGCGTTTCAAGATCAGTTGGCGCGCATTAGCGCTGACGCAGACGAATTCCGTAAGTTAACAGGCATCTATGACCCGCCACAGGGTGAGAAGCAATTTATCTCCGCGCTGGCCGAGTTGCTGAGCCGGGAGTACGGATGGCCGATCAAGCCGGAGAACATCGCCCTTACCAACGGCAGCCAGTCCGCCTTTTTTATTCTCTTCAACATGTTCGCCGGTCGCTATCCCGATGGCGGACATAAACGCATCATGCTGCCGATGACGCCAGAGTACATTGGCTATGCGGACGCTGGGCTCAGCGAAGATTTCTTTATCTCATCCAAGCCGACCATCGAAATGCTGGATGAGCATACTTTTAAATACCACGTTGACTTTGACCATCTCAATATTGATGAGAACGTCGGCGCGATGTGCGTATCCCGTCCGACCAACCCTACGGGTAATGTACTGACCGACAATGAAATGGCGCGCTTGATCGCGATGGCGAAAGAGCATGACGTGCCGCTCATTGTTGACGGCGCCTACGGCCTGCCATTCCCTGACTTGGTGTACATCGACGCCAAACCCGTTTGGGATGAGCATTTGATTCTGTGTTTGAGCCTGTCCAAGCTGGGCTTGCCGGCGGTGAGAACGGGTATCGTGATTGCTCAGCCGGAAATCATCAAAGCTGTAGCGTCAGTTAATGCGATCGTTAATCTGGCTCCGGGCAGCTTCGGCGCCATGTTGACCAAAGACTTTGTCCGTAGCGGGGAAATTCTGCGAATCAGTCGTGAAGTGGTTAAGCCATGCTATCAGGCCAAGGCGGAGAAGGCGGTGGCGACGCTGCATCGCGAGTTGGATGGATTGCCATTTGCGTTGCACAAAGCGGAAGGGGCTATGTTCCTGTGGCTATGGTTGCGCGATTTCCCGCTTTCCAGCCATGAGCTTTACCAGCGCCTGAAACAAAAAGGCGTGTTGGTGGTGTCTGGCCACTATTTCTTCCCGGGATTGCAGGAAGAGTGGGAGCATACTCATGAGTGTCTGCGTATTACTTATTCGCAGGACGAAGAGTTAGTGGAGAAGGGCTTGAAGATTATGGCGGAAGAGATCCGACGCCTTTACGCTGAAAAGTCCTGATTGATGAAATCCATGCTGGGCGAGTGCTTTCGCCCGGCACGGATGAGTAATAAAGAGTGATGCTTAAGGTTTAATTACCCGGTCGCCCACTTTGGCCTTTTCCAGATAGATTTCGTACTTCTCTCCATCCGGTTCAATCTGCACCATTTGCACCAACAGGTAATTCCAGTCCTTAGCGAACCAGAGGCGGGTTTGGCGGTCGCTGTCCGGCTTGCGAACTTTTTCCACGATGATGCAGTCAATTTTCCCCAGGCGGGTATCCAGCTTTTCTTCGCCGACCACACTGAAGACGAATTCCTTGAGATGTCCGCCATCTGCGACCTTATAAGTCAGGTCGGTTATTCCTTTCGCCAAGTCCAGACGTAGCTGTAACTGGTAGCTGAGCTTGTCCAGTGTCTGCTCTGGAATGGTCATGCTCCATGGCTTGTTCTCAACATTGTTGCGAACGGACATCTTAGTCCAGTCGAAGTCCACGGTAGCTTTCTTGTCCTTGACCCAGCCGCTCCGCTCATAGGAGTAGTTGGTGGGGCGGATGTAGTCGTTAACCCATTGGAAATTAACGCGTTCGTTAATATCCACGATGAACGAGTTAACATCGAAATTGTACGACCAGGAGCCATCCTCAAGCTGTTTCAACTCCCTAACGGCGGTGCCGCGAATGGGAATGCCTTTCTTGTAGGAAGCCTTATATTCCGCCTTGGTGGGGATTAACTCCTGATTTGCGTAGGCCTGACTCGGCGCTGTTACTGCAGAGGCCGCTACCAAAAATAACGAACATGCAACAGGAAGCCTTAGTGTATCTGCGAGCGCCCTGAGGTGTCCCCGCATATATGGTTCTCCGTTGTTTAACTGACAGGTCAACATTAAGCGCTCAGGCGCCTGGGATCAAGCGCCCCCAGGCGTTATCGCATTGCTGATTTGTAATCCGGCGGGAGGAAGTTCGGCGTCATCCAGATAGGCGCGCTCGTCGCGCATGACCAGCCTGCCTTCGCAGAACCAGCGCACGGCTTGCGGGTAGATAAGGTGCTCCTGCAACTGCACGCGATCCGCAAGGCGCTTGGGATCATCGTCGGGCAGAACGGGAACGACCGCCTGGATAATGTTGGGGCCGCCGTCCAGCTCCTCCGTGACAAAGTGCACGGTGGCGCCGTGTGCGGAATCGCTGGCTTCAAGCGCTCTTTGGTGCGTGTTGAGCCCTTGATATTTGGGCAGCAGTGAAGGGTGTATATTGAGCATGCGACCATGATAATGGCGCACGAACTCGACTGTGAGAATGCGCATGAAGCCCGCCAGCACCACCAGATCAGGAGCGTGACGATCTATCTCAGCGATCAGCGCCTGGTCAAAATCAGTGCGGGTTGCAAACTGTCTATGGTCGATCACTGTCGTGGGAACGCCCGCCTTGGCGGCGCGCTCAAGGCCGTAGGCGTCCCCTTTGTTGCTGATGACACTGACAATCTCGCCGTGAACGGTATCTGCGATGACGGCGTCCAGCAGCGCTTGCAAATTGCTGCCGGAACCGGAAATTAAAACGACGATTCGCCGCGGCGCGGATTCAGTTGCAATAGTCACGCTCAGTCAACCAGGCCTTTCATTTCGACGACAGGTTCTTCTTCCGTGTGGGCTTCAATGGTTCCCAGGCGGAACACGGTTTCTCCCGCTGCGCTCAGCAATTCCTGTGCTTTTTCGGCGCTGTCCGCGGGTACGCAGACCACCATGCCGATGCCGCAGTTGAAGGTGCGGAACATTTCGTTCCAGGCGACGTTGCCGTTTTCCTGTAACCAGTTGAACAGGGCGGGGATTTCGAAGGCGCTGACGTCGACCACCGCCTTTGAGTGTGCAGGCAGTACGCGGGGCAGGTTTTCCAGCAGGCCGCCGCCAGTGATATGGGAAAGCGCGTGGACAGGAGTCTGGCGGATCAGCTCCAGCAATGGTTTAACGTAGATGCGAGTAGGCGCAAGCAGTGCTTCGCCCAGGGTGGCGTCGCCAAACGGCTGGTTCAAATCAGCGCCACTGACTTCCACGATTTTACGCACCAGGGAGTAGCCATTAGAGTGAACGCCGGAAGAGGCCAGTCCAAGCAGCACGTCGCCGGGTTTGACCAGACTGCCGTCGATAATTTTGGATTTTTCCACGATGCCAACGCAGAAGCCCGCCAAATCGTAGTCGTCGCCTTCGTACATGCCGGGCATTTCTGCGGTTTCGCCGCCGACCAAAGAGCAGCCTGCTTGACGACAGCCTTCGCCGATGCCAGTGACGACGGTCGCCGCTACGTCAACGGACAATTTGCCGGTGGCGTAGTAATCCAGGAAGAACAAAGGTTCTGCGCCTTGTACGATCAGGTCGTTGACGCACATAGCCACCAGGTCGATGCCGATGGTGTCGTGCTTGTTCATTTGCATGGCCAGCCGCAGCTTGGTGCCCACGCCGTCGGTGCCGGAAACCAGAACAGGCTCCTGATAGCCTTTCGGCAGTTCGAACAGGGCGCCGAATCCGCCGAGTCCGGCCATCACTTCCGGACGGCGAGTCGCCTGTGCGGCGCCCTTGATGCGCTGCACCAGCGCATTGCCAGCGTCGATATCAACCCCAGCGTCACGATAACTTAAAGAAGGCTTGTCATTGGAAGCGGTCATAATAGGTGTCTGCCCTATAGCGTAGGTCCACGGAAAGGAGGCGTATTTTAACAGCCCAGTTCCCCCAGCGCCAATGCAGTAAACAATAAGTCGTAGCGGCTATTCGAGCGAGGCGTGGCCCGCATTGAAGTTAATCGGCTTTAATAGTGGAGAAAAGTTAAATGGTGTATCCTTGCCTGTCGTGCTTAGGCTCCGTAAATCACCCGTCTGGCGATACTGTGGCGGAAGGGGCGAAAAGGGCGCTCCCGGGTGATATCGTCGGGTCGTCCGTAGTTTGAAAAATACGGGAGGATGGCTTGAAACAGGCCGCTAGATTGTTGTTCCGGGCGATCGTCCTGAAACGCCGGATACTGTCGTTTTTATCTTTATTCTTGCTGTGCGGTTATGTCCACGCTGTCGCGATCAGCGACATCTATGACGTGGAAGTGCCGGTTTCCGGGCAGGACCCGAAAGAGCGCGCCGAGGCTGTTGAGAAAGGCGCAGGCATGGTTATGGATCGCGTCGCAGGTAACAGCGGGTGGCGCAATGTGCTGGATGCGGCGGTGCTGGCGGAGCAGGCGCCGCGCCTGTTGGAAGAATACAGTTACGGTTACGCGGTGGTGGATTCAGGTTCCGGTCCGCGTCGTCTGCTTGTATTAAAAGCGCACTACTCCGCACAGGGGTTTGAGAACCTGCTCAGTCAATACAAAGTCCCTGTATGGGGCCGCAATCGGCCGCAAGTATTGGTATGGATGGCGGTGGAAGGCGATCGCGGGCGTGAAATCCTGGGCGAAGGCGCTTCGCATCACTTGGTGGCTGCGGTGAAATATTCCGCGCAGCGTTGGGGCGTGCCTCTATTGTTGCCGCTGATGGATCTGCAGGATGCGTCCAGTCTGAATACGTCGGATTTGTGGGGCTTTTTCGCGGAACCTGTTGAGGCGTCCTCCACGCGTTACAGTCATGACTCAATCCTGATGGTGCGCGCCTATCCGAGAAGCGGCCGCTGGAGCGGCTTGTGGCAGTTGCGAGTCAGCGGCCAGAAGATCGCGGAAGAAAGTGTCGAAGCGGACACCATCAGCGCCATGGCGGATAAGATGATGGAGTCCGTCGCGCTGTCGCTGGCTCATAAGTATGCGGTTAACCTGGGGGCGGACGCCCAGGGCGATGAAGTAACCGTGGAAGTGTCGAATGTGACGGATTTCCGCGCTTATGCGGATATTCTCAAGTATATGCGTCAACTGGCTCCTGTGAAGAAAGCGGAACCTGTGTATGTCGGCGAAGACATCGTGCGTTTTCAGTTGAAGCTGAACGGTTATCCTGAACAGCTGGCTGAGCATTTGGCGCTACAACCAAGACTGCGTCCTGAGTTAGGCCCTTCCACTCAGCAAGAGGTTGGACGCAGACTCTATTATTCGTGGGCCGGCGACCGCTAGGCCGAATAGAGACCGTGACGTCTCTCTTGTCACGGTCCTTATGGCCAAGTCTTGAACCATATTGAATGAGTACAACGCCCGTACGCCGGGCCGTCACACGGAATGACGACGCAACAAGTTTCCGGATAACTTCAGATTTTTTCATGGCCGGAGGAAAACAGGATTTGCGATTAGAGTGGCGACATATTCCTAATGTCATAACCGTGTTGCGCATTTTCCTGGTTGGGCCGATCGCGTATTGTCTGGCCCGTGAGCTATATCGGGAAGCTATGTGGCTGTTTTTTGTCGCAGGCGTCTCCGATGCCTTGGATGGTTTCCTGGCGCGGGCCTGTAAATGGTCGAGTCGTTTCGGCGCCGTCACCGACCCATTGGCGGATAAAGCTCTGCTGGTCACGGTGTTTATCGTGCTGACTTACAATGAGGTTCTACCACTTTGGTTGACCTTGTTGGTCTTCGCGCGGGATGTGATCATAGTGGCGGGAGCGTTGACCTACCACAAATTGGTCGGCGCCTATAAAATGCAGCCCTCGCTGTGGGGCAAGCTCAGTACGCTGAGCCAGATTACCTTTATCCTTGCGGTGATTTTGAATCTCGCGGGAATAGCCATGCCTCCATGGGCTCTTGAGGGCGGAGTCTGGGTTGTCGCGCTGACCAGTTGCATCAGCGGCGCGCACTACGTGATTCTGTGGGGAGGCAGATTTTATCGCGCTCGCAACGGACTGGCCAAGTGACGGCGCTGTAACTGCTTATTAGACTTTGCGTAGAAGATGCGGAAATCAGAAAACACACAAATGGCGTTGCGGCTGTCGAATGGCGAAAGCGCTACGCTGGAAAACTTTTTCGAGCCTCCCTCCGGCGTTGTGGTGCAGTCCATTCAACGCTTTCTCACTGCGTCTGAAGATACTGTGTTTTCCATCTGCGGCGCTTCCGCTCAGGGTAAAACCCACCTTTTGATGGCCGCCTGCAACGGGTTCCATAACGCGAAATGCTTTTATCTTTCTTTGCGTGAGTACGCGGACTTTGGCGTGGATGTGCTGGCCGGGCTGGAGTCTTTCGATGTGCTGTGTTTCGATGACATTGACGCCATCGCGGGGCAGCCGGAGTGGGAAGAGGCTCTGTTCCACTTGTTCAATCGTTGTCGCGATCGCGGTTGCAAGTGGCTGATCACGTCAGCGGAAGCGCCTTCCCAGACCCCGTTTTTGCTGCCGGACCTAAAGACCCGACTGGCCTGGGGAGAGTGCGTGCGCCTTCCTGAGCTGGATGAAGTGCAGCGCATCAATGTTCTGGACATCAAGGCGGCCAATATTGGTTTTCGTCTTTCAGATGAAGTTAAGCAATACATTATGCGTCGCGCCCCAAGGGATTTAAGCTCGCTTTCCCTGATTCTGGAGCGTCTGGACAAGGCATCTCTCGTGGAAAAGCGCCCTATAACCGTGCCTTTCGTCAAATCTGTGATGAATTGGTGACCCTTCTAATCCTTTAGGTCTAACTTTTTGCCTGTTTGGCTGGCAAAATCCCCCCTTATCAGTAAGAATTTTCAGGATATAAAAATAAGCGGGGGGATTATGCGCAGAGTGGTCTTTAATCAAAAAGGCGGAGTGGGTAAATCCAGCATTGTCTGTAATCTGGCCGCCATCAGCGCCGCGCAGGGCTCCAAGACCTTGGTCGTGGATCTGGACCCGCAAGGCAATTCGAGCCTTTATCTGCTGAGCCGCAACGTCATGGAGTTGAAAGATACGGTAGCGGACTTCTTTGAGCAGACCATGGCCTTCAACTTATTCAATAAGAAGGTGGACGATTTCATTCACGCCACCCGTTATCCCAATCTATTCGTCATGCCCGCCAGTCCCGAGCTGGAGTTTCTGGAGCGTAAACTGGAAGCGCGGCACAAGATCTATAAGCTGCGTGATGCGCTGGTGAAGTTGGGCGATGTCTTCGACCGAATTTATATTGATACCGCTCCAGCCTTGAATTTTTACACCCGATCGGCGTTAATCGCCGCCCAGCGATGCCTGATTCCCTTTGATTGCGACGACTTCTCCCGGCAGGCCCTGTACTCCATTCTTGGAGAGATCCAGGATTTGCAGGAAGACCACAACAAAGACCTGAAAGTGGAAGGGATTGTCGCCAATCAGTTTCAGCCGCGAGCGAACCTGCCGACGCAGATTATTGAGTCCATGAAGGAAGAAGGTTTGCCAGTATTACCGGTGCGCCTGAACGCCTCCGTGAAGATGAAAGAGTCTCATCAGGCGCATGAGCCCCTGATACATTTCGCGCCCAAGCATCCGCTGACGCAGCAGTTTCAGGAATTGCATACGATGCTTCAGGGCGCGTCTGCTTTGTCTGAGGCCTGATCGGCGCGTATCATGTTTTTGAGTATCTATTTTTGTTGTAAGAGTAGGCAGTAGTGACAGATCGAGTATACGTAGAGTTGGCGGATGTCCTGTTGGGGCTGGAAATGGAGCTCCGAAATTTAGGCCTGTGGCGGAAAGATCAGCCTCATGAGGAGGCTCTCGCCAGTGTGACGCCTTTTTGCGCAGACACGCTGGAGTTTCATGAGTGGCTGCAATTTATATTCATTGAGCGCATGAAGGTGATTGTGGAATTCCGTGCGCCCATGCCGCCTATGCGCAGCGGCATTGAGCCGGCGGCGGAAATGGCGTATCAAGGGCAGCTGGGCAAAGTGGCCGGCCTTTTAGCTTCATTGCGCAAGGTGGACGAAGCCATCAACAATGCGCGGGACGCATTAGCGGGCGGTCAGGGGTTCAGTCGAAACTAAGCAAGTCGTGCACGTGATTCCGCACTTGTGGAATCACCTCTTCTTCGAACCAGGGGCGCTGCTTCAGCCACAGGGTATTACGAGGCGAGGGATGCGGCAGCGGGATCAGTCGGGGATACCAGTCGCGCCAGTGCTTAACGTTTTCAGACAGGCTCTTGTAGGCGTTTGGCAGGTAAGCTTGTTGCGCATATAGCCCCACCAGTAGAAACATTTCCAGACGAGGCAGTCGCGCCAGAATTTTGTGGTGCCAATGCTCGTAACACTCTTTGCGCGGAGGGAGATCGCCGCTGCGGCCTTTGCCGGGATAGCAAAAACCCATCGGCATGATGGCGATTCGGTTTGTATCGTAAAAAGTCTCTTTGTCCAGGCCCAGCCACGTCCGCAGTCTGTCGCCGCTGGGGTCGTTCCAGGGGATGCCTGTGGCGTGCACGCGAGTGCCGGGCGCCTGGCCGATGATCATCAGGCGGGCGCTGGAGCCTACTTTCACTACCGGGTTGGGCTCCAAATGCCGCTCACACAGGCGGCATGCGCGAACGTCCTGCAACAGTCGGTTTAATTCGCTGTCGGTATCCGTTGTGTCTATCCTTCTTTGAGTCATCTTCTTGCGGTAAATATGACTTCGTTGTTAGCGAACCCGACTCATCCATACAACGAAGATTTTTCCTGGGAGGGCGCGCGTATTGGCTCGTTGGGAGACTCAGCTTGATCCTATTAGAACTTCCACGCCTTGATCCGCGTATATCTGCTTGATCTTCAGCAGGTCGTCCCCTAGAGATTCCGATGGGAAGATTTTGCCGAGAATACGGCCGCGCTTACGTTTGCTGTCCGACATCATCAGGATGATCGGCGCGCCGGCTGCTTTGGCGATATGCCAGAATCCGGTGCGTATGGGTTTGCGTTCTTCCTTCATTTTGTTGCGGGTGGCCTCTGGCGCGATGGCCAGTGTAAAGGTGGCGCGCTTGGCGAACTCCAGGCGCATCTGATCGACAAGATTGGTTTTGGAGCTTCTGTCTACGGGGATGCAGCCGAATTTGGACAGGAACCAGGAGAAAGGCCACACAAACAAATCTTTTTTAACCAGTGTGTGCAGCTTGCGGCGGTAAATGCAAAACAGCGCCAGGATGCGCACCCCATCCATGTTTGTGGTGTGAGGAAAGCCGATCACCACTTGCTTGTCTTCCCACAGCTCTGGTTTCTCGTCATAAGTCCAGCCGCTGAATTTGAAAAGAAGTTTTGAAAGCAGGTACAACATCGCTGTTATTTCCGGGTAAAAATGGTGTGGATCGAAGCCACTTTTAGGGTTTCAGCCCGCTATTGTAACTCACAACCGTCGGAGCGGGTACTCAAGTCCATGGTCGCCAGACTGTGATAAATGGAGCCGTTTTCTCCCTGTGTGCTCTGGTAGAGCTCAACGGCTTTTACGTCAAAATGGAGCGGAGCGATCAGATTGGCTCGCAAATCCAGGCGCTGACGTCGGGAGCGCCCTCTGGCCAGGGTGAGGTGAGGGCGAAAAACACGTTCGTCGACAGCTTCCCCAGCCTGCGCTATGCGGGATTTAATATGTTCATGCAGCGCCAGCAAACGATCATTGGCTGTAATCTGCGCAGTCAGGTATCCCGCGCGCTGGACGCTGGGAAAGGGGGTGATGGCCTCGAACGTGATAGAAAATGCTGGAAAATGCAGCAGACTTTCACGAAGGTCTTTCACAAGGCGCTGCGCGACCTCCGGGTGAAGGTCGGCAAAGAAATGCAGAGTGATGTGCAGTTGCTCCCTTGTTTGCCAGCGATAGTGGCGCGACAACTCTGGATGCTGCGTTCGCAGGCGCTCGATATCCATGAGCAGGCGTTCTTTGACGCAGGGGGGAGGAACCAGGGTGAAAAAGCATCTCATCGTGTTGGCAGGGTCATTGGCGTTGTTTAAGTTGCTTCAGCAGATCCCGCTTCTGCGCTGAAGAATAGCTGCTCCAAGCCAGTATTTCCTGCAGTGTGCGTTTACAGCCGCAACAGACGTCGTTCTCGTCCAGGCAGCAGTTGCGGACGCAAGGGTTGGCGGGCTCGCCGTTGGCGTCGGTTTGACTGGGCGCTTTGCTTGCACCGCTCCACCAATCTTGTGGAGGCGATGATGGGGGCCAGCGTTTGGACATAAGCGACTCGCTTTGGCGGTCCGTCTTAATTCAGCGGGAGGCCGATTTGGCCGCCTTCCGGGTTGAGTACGCCTTGTTTGAGGGCGTTAAAGAATTCGGGCAATTGATCGGAAGGCATGGGCAGGGAATACAGATGACCCTGCACGTAACGAACGTTGTGATTGCGGAAAAAGGTTTCCTGTTCGGTTCTTTCTATGCCTTCCACGATGACACGCATATGCATGCGGCTGGCGATGCTTAGCAGGGTCTCAAGAATAGCGGCGTCGTAGTCGTCCCCTGGCACATTGCGGGTAAGGGCGCGATCGATTTTTACCGCATCCACCGGTAGCCGGGCCAGGTTGGATAGCGAAGAGAGGCCTGAGCCGAAGCTGTCGATAGTGATATTAACGCCGATCTCCTTCAGTCTGCCCAGGATTTCCGCCGCCTCAGCGGGGTTGCTCACCAACACCTGCTCGCCAATCTCCAGGTTGAGGAAGGCGGGATTGACGCGTATCTCGGCGATGACCCGTTTCAGCGTATCCACCATCTGAGGATGATGCAGCTGGCGTGCGGAAATGTTGATCGCCACTTGCACATGGGAGCGGCTCATCGCCTGTATCGCCCGGCATTGCAGGCAGGCGTTATAGAAGATCCATTCCCCCAGGGCGGGCAGTAATCCTGTTTGCTCGGCCACGGTGATGAATTCATGGGGCGCCAGCACGCCCCGCTTGGGATGACGCCAGCGCAGCAAAGCTTCCAGCCCGACAATATGCTGGTTTTCCAGGTCGATCTGCGGTTGATAGTAGATATCGAACTGGTGCCCGGAAATGGCGGCGCGCAGTTCCTGTTCCGTGTTGATCTGGTGCGTCAGCTCGTCGTTCATCTCCTTTTGATACATCTGAATATTGTTGCGGCCGGCTTTCTTGGCCCGGTACATGGCCATGTCGGCGTTTTTCAGCAGCACAGAATATTCCACGCCATCCCGGGGCGATACGGTGACGCCGATACTGGTGGTGATTACCAGCTGCTGTCCCGGCAGCTCGACCGGTTTGGTTATGGCTTCCAAGAGATTGCGGCCCACCAGCTCGCAGTCTTCCGCTCCGTTTACCCGGTTCAGAAGGATGGCGAATTCATCACCGCCAAGCCGCGCGATAGTGTCTTCCTCCCGCACGCAGGACGCCAGACGACGACAGATTTCCTGCAGTAGCGCATCGCCGGCGTCATGGCCCAGGGTGTCGTTAATACGTTTAAAGTGGTCTATGTCCAAACTGATCAGGCCAACGTCATGTTGTCGACGGGAGGCCTGTTTCAAAGCCTGGCGGCAGCGGTCCTCGAACAGGCGGCGATTGGCGGCGCCTGTCAGTACATCGTAGTGGGCGAGAAAGTGCAGTTGGTTCTGGGTTTCGCGGATGGTGGAGATATCCTGGCCGATAATGATCGCCTGGGTCAGCTCTTCATCTACGTCCACTACGCGGTTGATGTTCCATAGCATGACGTGGGAGCCGCCATCCGCTGCGGTCATTTCGCTCTCCAGGTTTTCCACCGGGACGCCGGTTTCCAGCACTTTGGTGATTTTCCAGGCGGTTTCATCCTGAAACGCCTTCGGCACGAAGCAGGTGATGTAATTTTTGCCGTAGATGTCTTCCCGGTGGTAACCGAACAATCGACTGGCGGCGCCGTTCCATTGAACGATGCGGAAGTTCTTATCCATGACAATGATAGGGCTGCCCGCTGTTTCAATAATGGCGCGGTAGCGACGGGTTGAGGTGCGAAATGAGCGTTCCGCCTGCTTGCGAATATGCACCTCGTCCTGCAACTCCTGATTGATGGCCTCAAGCTCGCGGGTGCGTCGCTGCACCAGCTGCTCAATGGCGTCTTCCACTCGGGCGCGGTCGGCGGCGAGCGCAGACAGATAAAGACTGAATATGGTCATCACCGCCACTTCGCTGTGGAACAGATTGAAGTGGGCGAGGGAGCCATATCCTGTATCGCCGTAGCCATAAGCCAGCAGAGCGGCCAGTCCTGACAGGCAGATTGCGAGCACGCCGCCGAAACGGCCAAAGCGCAAGCTCGACCAGACGAACAGCGGTAGAAGTAAAAACAAAGCCATGCCGCCGTTTTTGATCAGCAGGCCTCCCGCCATGAGGAGCAAGGCAATCCAGACCAGTACTTCCCAGACCCGGGCGACGGCGAGTGTGTAGAGCTCGTTCCTGCGACGCCATTGGGTGTAGACCGGGACCGTCAACAGAATGGGCATGCCAATGCTGTATAGAAGATAAAGTGTTGTTTGCAGCAGCACTTCTCCGGGCATGGCGCCCCTCACCACTAGCGCGATAGGCAGGCCGGCGGCCAAGGCGCTCAGAAACAGACTGGCCAGCAGATTCCATAAGCGGGTTTCTGAGTGGGGCGGAGCGACATTCGTCTGCAACAGCAGATACAGGCGCTTCAGTAAAATGGGTTGCGCGCAAAGCAGGGCGCTGATGGCGACGGTAAGGGGGAGTGCGGTAATCAGCGGGTGAGACGTTTCCTGGCGCCACAACGCCAGCACGCCGGTGAATGTGGCGATAATGATAACCGGCAGAGCGCGGAGCCCGTAACGGAAATAGGCGATGGCGCAAACCGCGGCGCTGGGCCAGATCCAGGGAAGAGATTCAACGGAGGTGAATAAACTGGCGGAAAGTGCGCAGACGACAGCGGCCACGCCAATAATAAGCAAAGTTCGCCATTCGCCGCGTCCCGACGGTGAAGGGGAATCGTTGCTTATCAGGCCGTTGTCTTCTGGCATGTTTTGTTAGGAACCGGAGCCGCTGTTCCTTGTGTCCCTGAGTCAGTTTGAGCGCGAATATGCGACCGTATAATGAAACTATAGTGTAATCAGACTGCTTCCGACGATATCACGACTGCAACGATATGTATCCTCATGTAACTGAACGTAAAGGGATTTGCAGTGCGCAGTCGGAAGCTTGCTGGCGCTGTCTCTTCAGATCAGGCGCATGGAAAGATCAATGGCGCGGCAATGTTTGGTGACGCCGCCAATGGAGATGAAGTCCACGCCGGTTTCAGCGATCGCCGCCAGGGTTTCCGAGGTGACGCCGCCGGACGCCTCAAGTTTTGCGCGCCCCTGATTAACGACGACAGCATGCGCCATCTGTTCGATGCTGAAGTTGTCCAGCATGACGATATCGGCGCCGGCGCTCAGGGCTTCCTGCAGCTGTTCCATGGTTTCCACTTCCACTTCCACCGGTTTGCCGGGGGCGATGCGGTGAGCTTCCTCTATGGCGTTCTGGATAGAGCCGCAGGCCATGATGTGGTTTTCCTTAATCAGGAAGGCGTCCCACAGACCGATACGGTGATTGCGGCAGCCGCCGCAGGAGACGGCGTATTTTTGCGCGACCCGCAGACCCGGCAGTGTTTTGCGAGTGTCCAGCACTTTGGCTTTGGTGTGGCTGACCATATCGGCGTACTGGCGCGCCTGGGTCGCTACGCCAGACAGAGTCTGCAGGAAGTTCAGCGCAGTGCGTTCCGCTGTCAACAGTGATCGGGCGCGTCCGCTAACGGTGAATAATACGTCATTGGCGCGGGCCTGATCGCCGTCCTTGAATTTCCAGTCCACTTTGCAGTCCGGATCGACTTTGGCGAAAACTGCGTTAACCCACTCGACGCCGCAGACGATAGCGTCCTCCCGAGTAATGACTCTTGCTTCGGCGCGCTGTTCCGCAGGAATCAGCATGGCGGTGATGTCGCCGGAACCGATGTCTTCCGCAAGGGCTTTCTCTACGTCTTGTTGAATGGCGGGCTGAATGAGTTGTTCCAACATATATAAAGGCTCAAAGTGTAGTGTGTGTATTCGGCGATAAAATCAGCGTGCCGTTACGTTGGGTGAACGACAGTCTCTGCAATGCGCTCATGCCAAGCAGGATTTCATCCTCCTCCGTCATGGAAGAGAGAATGCTGGCCTCGACGTTATGCAGTTCAAACGGGCCGATAGTCAGCGTTTTTAAATAAGTGCGAGTGGCCTCGACGGCGCCATTGGCGGTCTGTACGTAGCCCCGGCTCAATTTTGGCAATTGCAGACGCTCCGCCAGTTCGGCGGGCACCGCCACGGTAGTGGCGCCGGTATCCAGGAGAAAGTCCACTTCTTCTCCGTTGATGAGTCCAGTGGTCAGGTAGTGTCCCTGATAATTGGATTGTAAGACCAATTCCTGCGCTCCATTGGCGGACTGGATGATCACGGGAGACTGATTGGGATTCTGCCTCTTCTTTTCCCAAAAGTCGAAAAACTGGGTGAGCAGGAGAATGCCGATGATCCAGGCGGCGATGAACATTCCTTTTCCGATTCCGCGGACCTGTGAGGGATTATTTTGACTCATAACTGCGGGCTTGATTTGGATACCGGATAATTCTTCAAGGCAGGTCATAATAACCTATAAACGGAGTCTCACAAGAGGCAATTAATTCAAGGGTTTCAAAGCGGTATAGGTTAATGTGTGATCAGCGTCACCCGGCAACAAATTGTGACAAAAGACGGTATGGTGACGGTATATACTTGCACCGTGGACAATATTACGTCGCTTTGTGACGTATTTTGTCAAGCAATGCATGTGGTTAGCTGTTGTCAGGAAGTGCGAGTTGGGAGAAAGTATGTCAACGAGTTCAAAAGTTGTCCGTCTTGACGTTTCAAGGAGTCAGCAAGAGGCTGTCAAGGGTGTGAAGTTACCGGCACTGTTAATCAAGTTACGCGACCGTTGTGGCGAGCACAACCGTAAACTCCTGGACAGGTTATTCGAGCAAGTTGACGACTCGTTTTTTGACTTGGCGGATAAGTCCGCGACCAACTCTGAGCAGGCGTTGTTCTTTGACGCCATGCGTGAAATCCGCCTGAAAAAAGAGCGCATCGCTGCGCTTTTCATGCAGTATTACAACCGCGACTTTCAGTTTTCTGACGCGCATAAGCCAGGGATGCTGAAAGCCAACTTCGATCCTCAAAATCTGACGCTGGTGCAGGAAGACAAGCTGGAAGAGCAGGTCGCTATCGACAATATGGTGAACCGCTTTAAAAGCGAAATTGGCCGTGACCTTGAGCACCTGACCATTCGTTTGGACTCGCTGTTGTTTGACGTCAGCGTGGAAGAGGAAAACAACCCGCTTGGCCCCCAGCGCATGGTCACCAATTTCGTTACCGCCTGCGCCGAACTGGATATGGGGATTCGCGCCAAGCTGGTGTTCTTCAAACTATTTGAAAAACATGTGCTGACGCAGAATAAAGCCGTGCTGGAAGCCGCCAACAAGTTTCTGGCGGAGCAGGGAGTAATGCCAGACCTCAGCGCCAGTCGCAGCGTGCGCCGCACAGGGGTTAATTTACCCCACGCCAGCGGTTCTGTGATTGATCAGAACACGGGCGCCGTCGGTGAATACAATGAAGGCGGGTGGGACCCGCAAATTGATCCGCTGCAATACATGCGTCAATTTTCTGACGCTCAAATGGCGAGCGCAGCGGGGGCGGCGGTAAATTTACCTGTTGTACAGCAAACTGCGTTATTAAATTTACTGTCTCGCCTGCAAACAACCAATAAGGCGCCGACAGCTGCGTTGTCTGAAAACGGTCTGATCAACTTCATGGGCCTGATGGAGCGCGCCGTTCTTAGTAAGGAAGGGCAGCCCCGCGCTTCCGTGGGGCGTTTGGACCAGGATGTGATGAACCTGGTCACCATGTTGTTCGAATTTATTTTGGATGATCGTCAAATACCTGCGGCGATTCGCGCAGTGATTGCTCGCTTGCAGATTCCCATTCTGAAAGTAGCGTTGCTGGATCGCACCTTCTTTAATCAGGGCGGTCACTCAGCGCGTAGATTGCTGAATGAAATGGCCACCGCCTCTATTGGCTGGACGGAAAAAGCGCCAGGTGAATCTGACCCGTTCCTCGCCAAGCTGGAGGAAGTGGTGCAGCGTCTGGTGACGGAGTTCGACAACGACATCACCATCTTTGACGAAGTGCTGGAAGACTTCATTCGTTTCCGTGAGAGCGATAAAAAGCGTCGCCACCTGTTGGAGCAGCGCACGCGCGACGCGGAAGTCGGGCGCGCCAAATCCGACGCCGCCAAGAAAGTGGTGCAGGATGTCCTGAACGATATGCTGGCCGGCAAGAATATTCCTGCTCTGGTCATGGAAGTATTAAAGGAAGGCTGGAGCAATTATATGGTGTTGCTGCAGCTGAAAAGCGGCAGAGAGCATCCCGATTGGCTGCAGGCTCAGTCTGTGGCGGCCCGATTGATTCAGGGATGCGACCCCGATGACACCAGCGCGGAAGCGCCGGAAGTCGCGGCGGTGGATAAATTGATGGAAGAGCTGCGCGCAGGTCTGCAGCAAACCGCTTACAAGCCGTTTGAGCTGGATAAGACCCTGCGTCTGTTGCAGAAAGTGTTGTCGGAAACCACGCAGCAGCGTCTGGCCAAAGAGATGACGCTGGATGACGAAGATATGGTGGAGGTTGAGACGCTGGAAGTGGCGTCCGCGCCCGCCGTTAAGAACGAAGACGCCTACATCCAGGCGGCCATGCGAGTGCTGAAAACGCCAGAGCCGCCAGTGGCGCTGCGCAAAGAGCAGGAGCTGAAGCCAGAGGCGGCGCCTGAACAGGTCGCGGAAGTTGCTGACGTTGAACAGGCTGAGCCAGTGGCGCAAGCGCCCGCCCGTATTGTCCTGATTGAAGAGGACTACGAAGAGCCGGCGGTGGAAGTAGAGGCGGATGAAGACAGTCTGAAGCTGGTTGATCGCCTGAAGATCGGCACCTGGGTTGAGATCAATGAGGGCGATGACAAGAAGTATCGCTGCAAGCTGGTGGCGATTATTCAGACAACTGGCAAGTACATCTTCGTAAACCGCATGGGCGTCAAAGTGGCGGAAAAGAGCCGTATGGGTCTGGCGATCGCACTGAAGAGCGGAGTCATGTCGCTGCTGGATGACGGCCTGCTGTTTGACCGTGCGCTGGAATCCGTTATCGGCACCCTGCGCAAGGAAACTCCCAAGAAATCCTGATTCGCCCGCCGGTCCCATAAAAGGGATCGGTGTCGGCATAAAAGTGACAATTTATCCTCATTGTATTCCCTCTCATACTCACTCTCCCCAGCCTAATTCTTTCGACAGGCTTGATCCACGCCTAAACTCTATCTAAAGTTCTGATTTCGCTGCGCTTCCTAAGCTGGGCCAAATCCTGTGGAAAATTCTGAATTTACAATAGACGCTCAGGGATGGTTGAGTCTGGTGAAGCGAATGCCTTCGCCTAATTTCAATCAACGACCGACAGATGCGGAGATCAGCCTGTTGGTGGTTCACAATATCAGTTTGCCGCCCGCTCAGTTTCGTGGCGAGTATGTCTGTGACTTCTTCCTGAATCGCCTGGATTGCGAGGCTCATCCTTATTTCAGAGAGATTGGCCATTTACAGGTTTCCTCGCACTTGTTCATCCGTCGGGACGGCGAGGTTATCCAGTTTGTGTCTCTGCATGACCGGGCCTGGCATGCGGGGCGCTCGTCCTGGCTTGGGCGAGATAACTGTAACGACTACTCCATTGGCGTTGAGCTGGAAGGCGCGGACGATATTCCTTATGAGGCGATCCAATATCGGCGACTAGCCCGCATTGCGAAGAGCATACGCAAGGCCTTTCCCCTGATAACGGAGGATAGGGTGGTTGGCCACAGCGATATCGCGCCGGACCGTAAAACCGATCCCGGACCTGCGTTTGATTGGCCTAAACTTAGAAAACTGATGTCGAACGAAGAAGGATAATCAAATGAAATTTCTGGTTTTGCTGCTGACGTACATCATGCAGAAGAGGCTGAACCTGACTCTGAGCCGGCGGCACGACCAGTGGGCGAAAAGTTTCCTGACCTTTTTCGAATTGCGCCTGCCGGTGATCCGCAACAGTGCGCCTTTCTATCTGCTGATCGCACTGGCGGCGCCGGCGCTGGCGTTGTTTATCGTTCTGCGCCTGACCGATGACGTCTTCTTCGGCTTTCTGACTTTGTTCGTACACATTGTCATGCTGTTTCTTTGTCTGGGATGCGGCTTTCTCAAACAGTCGGTGGATATCTACCTGCAGCAATGGCGAGAGGGGCGTTTTCAGTCGGCTTTTCGAACTCTGGAAGAGGCGGAGATTCACATTGACGAGGCCCAGAATATGAGTCCCGCGCAGCTCCATTACGCCGCCTGCTCGCAGTATCTGTATCAAACCTTTGTGCGCTATTTCATGGTGATTTTCTGGTATATGGCGATTGGGCCTGTTGGGGCGCTGCTCGCAAGACTGGCTCATGTCGCCGGACGTGATCCCTCCGTTTATGTACCGCAGCAGATGACGACCGTGTACAAGGCTTTGGAATGGATACCTTCCCGGTTATTGGCGCTGAGTTTTGCGCTGGCGGGCAACTTTGGCGGAGCGATTAAACAGTCCGCCAACGATATGATCGATCCCCATTCCGATGCATTTACCGTCTTGCGCAAGGCGGCGGGCGGCGCGGTGGAGATTTATCCGCTGGCGGCGCCCAGTGCTGGGGGAGTCCAGGACGTCGATCTGGAAGTGAAGCAAATGTGCGCGATTAGAGATTTGCTCAATCGCGCCATGATTATCTGGTTCATTCTAATCGCGTTGCTGACGGTAGCGGGACATATGGGTTAGATGTTCCGCCGAGGTGAATGGCTTACGCCGTGTAGGGCGTAAGCGTCGGCTCCAGTTCTCTGAGCAGCTCGCCGAGGCTGGCGGCGAGCGTGCGTTGCGGCGGCCGGCCGGCTTCTTCCAGATAGACCTCTCCAGAATGATTGTCCACCGTGACGATGCGGTCGTCAGCCGTCAGCCCGATAAACAGGGTTAATCCCTGACGGCGTTTGCTTTTTTGAAAGGCGTGGCCCAATAGATTCTCTCGCAGAGTTTCCATGTCTTCTTCATTCCACAGTTGAATCAGACTGACTTCTCCAAACGGACTTGAGCACCAAAGGCCGTCGCTCCAATAGCTGCCGTAAAACGCCGTGATGGAGGGGTGAATGGCGACTTCCAGGCCTTGCTCCAACCCATCGAAAAGGGTGAAGTCCATGTGCGGCTTGGGCGTCCAGTAGAATACGCCTGCGTCTTCATCGACATGCTCCACGCAGGGAGAATCCAGCATGTAGCGAGTCTCCTCATTGAGTGGAATGCAGGGACGTTGTCGCGAGGAAGAGTGGTGGCGCTCGATAAACGTATTGGTCAGCTCGCCAAGGCGCGCAGTAACTTCATGTTGGCCCATATAACCTTTCTAAAGATGCGTTAGATTACAAAAAACTTGCGAAAGAATGCAGGACTCGCCGGGATCCTGCAAGTTCCTCCCAATATTTAAGCTAAACTTTGCAGAAAGGAAGCAACGATAAAAATACGGATATAACTAAGCGGCGCGCAGTGAGCGTCGAAATGCGTTCAATAATAAGTCCTTCCTTGCAGAAGAAGGCGGAGAGGTGATCGAGTGAGGCGGATTCTCTGGCCTGCTATCAGGCTCATGAACCAGTTGAAACTGGTCTACAAATTTTTGCTGATCAGCGTTCTGTTTTTACTTCCGATAATCGCGTTGGGTTATAGCCTGGTCAGTCAGCTCTACGATGACGTCAGACAAATCGAAAATGAAGTCGAAGGCATGGCGGTCATTGAGCAGTCTGCTGAGCTGTTGAAGTTGGCGCAACAGTACAGGGACTATCGCAGCGTGGCGAAGCTGCGACAGGCGCCTGAGCTGGAGCGGCGCACCATGGAGATCCGTTCCTCTATCGATAGCGTTTTGGCCAAGTTGGACGCCGCAGAGCTAAACTTCGACGTTAATCATGATTTGCGCAAGCAACTGGAAGATCTCACCGCCTCCTGGCGCAGCCTGACTCAGGGGGATGAGAACCAGATGTCGCTTGATCCGCAGATAACCTACTTCAGTGCTTTTGTCAGCAAAGTCGAGAGCTTTCTCAGCAGCGCGACGCAGGTTTCCGGCGTGGCGCAGGACCTGTCTCGTGAAGTGCAGTTTCTGATGAAGTTGTCAGACGGACAAATCATTCGCGCGAGTAATGTCATGGGACGCGCTCGCGCCAGCGGCGTTTACGCCGCCCTGGAAGGGCAGGTGGGCTTTGACGTAGGCGACGTCCTGAACAAAATTTTCGATAACTTGACCGCCCTTGGCGACAGCTTCACCAATCAATTGGAGGTCACGCTCAACGCCAGCCCGATGATCCGTGAGGAGCTTGCGGCGGATGCGGACAACGTCCGCAATGTGATTATTGAGACCCGGGATTATCTGGATCAGAGCATCGTCACGCCTGTGGCGCCGGAAATTGAGTGGCCTGTCTTCGACAGGGCGCTGACTGCGAACATTGATGCGCTGCTACAATTCAATGGTCGCATTTACCAACTGACGGAAACCATCCTGGATCTGCGCTTACAGGAACGCGAGACCGCCATGCTATGGATATTCCTGGTGCTGGGCGTTCTGTTGCTGATCATCGTTTACTTGTACATGGGCTTTTTTGTGTCGGTGAAATCCACCATCGAGCGTTTTTCCATCGGCGCCAGAAAAGTATCCGATGGAGATCTGACAGCGCGTTTAAAGCTGGATAACCGGGATGAAATGGGCGATCTGACTCGCGCTTTCAATCATATGACGGAGAAAGTGCACACTCTTATGACCAATCTGGTGGCGACGGCGGGCAGCGTGGATCAGCAGGCACGCCGGGTGAATGCGGTGGCGGTGTCGAGCAGCGAAGCCTCGGAAAAGCAAATGCAGGAAACCCGACAGATATCTGAATCGATGCATCAGATGGTGGATACGGTGGCGGAAGTGGCGGGCAGTTCGCAAAGTGTTGAAGATGCGGCGCATCAGGCGGACACCGAAGCGACCAAAGGCAAGCAGGTGGTGGACGCGACATTGCAGACTATCAGTCGTTTATCGGGGGAAATCGCGGCGTCGGTAGAGACCATTAATCGCGTGGCGCGGGATTCGCAGAATATTTCCCAGATGCTGGTGGAGATCAAGGCGATTGCGGAGCAAACCAATCTGCTGGCTCTGAATGCGGCCATTGAAGCGGCGCGGGCCGGCGAGCAGGGGCGCGGTTTCGCAGTGGTGGCGGACGAGGTGCGCACGTTGTCGCAACGTACGCAGAAGTCCACCGAGGAGATTGAGGCGATGGTCTCGCAGTTGCAGGCTGGCGTTAAGGAGGCGGTGAACTCAATGCAAAGCAGCCGCTCAGTGACGGACGCGACTGTGGCGCAGTCCCAGGATGTCGCAGCGGCTCTGGATCACATTGTGGCGGCTATCGCCAGCATTGTGGATATGAGTCATCAGATTTCTCAGGCGGCGGAGGAGCAGTCCGCCGTCGCCAAAACCATTGATGAAAATGTCGGCCATATCAGCGGACTGGGGCGTGAGACGGCGGAGAACGCCAAGGAAACCCTGGCGTCCAGTCGTGAGTTGTCTGCGCTAACCGGAGCCCTTCACGATCTGCTGGGGGGATTCAAAATATAGCGCGTTAGGCTTCCCACTTGGTCTGGGTCCACAATATTTCTTCGCCGCCTTTGCGTCGCGCCAGTGTTCGCGCGGCGACGAAGAGGTAGTCGGAGAGTCGGTTCAGATAGCCCTGCAGGCAAGGATTTAATTGTTCCTGCTGCGCCAGGCTGACCACCGTGCGCTCCGCGCGACGGCAGATGCTGCGCGCCATATGGCAATGGCTGGCGGCGCGGTCGCCTCCGGGCAGAATGAAATTCTTCAGGGGCGGGAGTTCTTCGTTTAGCTGGTCCAGCCACTCTTCCAGCCGTGAAATGTGCTTATCAATGATAATGAGATGGCCGGGAATGGACAGTTCGCCACCGAGATCAAACAAATCATTCTGAATGCTTTGCAATTGGGCGTGAAGCAGGTCGTCTTGCGTCAGCTCGCAGATGACCACGCCCAGGACGCTGTTGGTTTCGTCGACGGCGCCCATCGCCTCCACCCGCAGCGCATTCTTGGCGATACGTTCGCCGTTGCCCAGTCCGGTTGTTCCCTTGTCCCCTGTGCGGGTGTAAATCTTGGAAAGCCTGTGGCCCATATATCCCCCTTGGGTAAAATTGCTGTGGTCTACGCGCTCTGGTTCGAATGAGCGCTCAGAGCAAGAACGCCTGCGGTCAGCTCGCTATTGATAGGGTGAGGCTGGCCGTGCGCGTCTGCATAATCGCAAATGAATCCGTTGATGGCGCTGATCTCCGTTTGCCTGCCAGCGCGAATATCTTGCAGCATGGATGAAATATTGTTCGCGGTGCCTTGAGCAACCGCGACAATTCGCGCTTTGATGCTGGCTGCGGATTCGCCATACCCTGCTGCAAATAACACCACCGACAACTCCTCACAAAGCGCATCAATACGCTCATGGAAGTAGCTGTGCTCGAGAATATCCCCGTTGCGGCAGTTCAACAGGGCGGTAAAGGGGTTCACGCCGCAATTCACGCTGAGTTTACGCCAGAGCTGCTCGCCGATATCCGCCGTTGCGTCGCTGCGGAAACCCGCCTGCTGTAGCAGGGTGGCCAGATGCTGCGCTTCCTGAAATGTGGCGCTGGCGGTGAGAGGTCCCAGCCAGGTCTGGCCATGGCCGGCGTGAATGATATGTCCTGGCCTCGGTTGATTTGCGCCTTCTGTTGTGGAGGCGGCGTAAACCGCCATATCGGCGTATTCCTGTGCGATCTGCGTTTGGCTGCCCATGCCGTTTTGCCATAGCAGAATGCGGCATGCGGGAGCGAGTCGGTGTTTGACTGAGTTCAGGGCGGCTGCGGCAGAGTAGCTTTTGGTGGTGATAAAAAGGGTGGAAATCGGTTCCGCCGCGTTTGCGGTTTCCCAGTTTAGCGACCTTGTCTTGCTTTCGCCTGCTTGATCAAGCGTTAACGCAATATGCTCATCGCTGGGTTGGGCGTGAAGAGAAGGGGGGCTGCGTAGAATCAGGCGCACATCGGCGAAAGGGAAGAGCCGGCAGGCCAACAGGCCTCCCAGCGATCCATTTCCCAGAATATGTATCCGGTGTCGCATACCGGTGTGTCCTTAGTGCGTCAGTCGCAGCCCCTTTAGTCTGGAGAGTTAGATTGACTCGATGCGGGACACTTGCTCACGCAGCTGAGCCAGTGCGGCTTCCGCATCCGCCAGTTTTTCTTTCTCTTTTGCGACAACGGCTTCAGGCGCCTTGCTGATAAAGCTTTCGTTGCCCAGTTTGCCTTGCAGGCGCTGCTGTTCTTTCAAAAGCTTGTCAATTTCCTTGCCCAGACGCGCCAGCTCGGCTTCTTTGTCGATCAAGCCCGCCATTGGCACCAGCACCTGCATGGCTCCCACCAACTGAGTGGCCGCCATAGGCGCTTCTTCGTCCGCCGCCAGCCAGCGGATGGACTCCAGTTTGGCCAGTTTCATCAGGAAAGACTGATTGGCTTGCAGGCGCGCTCTGTCGCTGTCATCGCCTTGCGCAAGAATGACGTTGATGGCTTTGGCGGGAGAGATATCCATTTCGCCGCGAATGTTACGCACAGCCAGGATGACGCCCTTCAGCCATTCAATAGAGGCGGCGGCTTCCGGGTCGATGCGAGAGGCGTCCGCCACCGGATACGGCTGCTGCATGATGGTGGGCCCGGATTTGCCAGCAAGCTCTTTCACCTTCTGCCAGATCTCTTCCGTGATGTAAGGCATAAACGGATGCGCCATGCGCAGAGCGGTTTCCAGCACACGCACCAGAGTGCGGCGCGTACCGCGCTTCAGTTCGGCGGAAGCAGCGTCGTCCCACAGTACCGGCTTGGACAGCTCTAGGTACCAGTCGCAGTATTCGTTCCAGATAAACTCGTAAATGGCCTGAGAGGCCTGGTCGAAGCGGAAGGCTGCAATGGCTTTCTCCACTTGCTGCTCTGTTTCCTGCAGACGGGAGATGATCCAGCGCTCAGCCAGACCCAGCTCGTAGCTTTCGTTATTCTGGCCGCAATCCTGACCTTCGGTATTCATCAGCACGTAGCGCGCTGCGTTCCAGATCTTATTGCAGAAGTTGCGATAACCTTCGATACGGCCCACGTCGAACTTAATGTCGCGACCTGTGGAAGCCAGGGAGCAGAAGGTGAAGCGCAATGCGTCGGTGCCGTAAGAGGCGATGCCTTCCGCGAATTCGCTGCGGGTGGCTTTTTCGATTTTCTGCGCATCCTGAGGCCGCATCAGACCGCTGGTGCGTTTGGTGACCAGCGGCTCAAGCTCGATGCCGTCAATCAGGTCGATGGGGTCGAGCACGTTGCCTTTGGACTTGGACATCTTGGCGCCTTGCGAGTCCCGCACCAAACCGTGTACGTAAACAGTCTTGAAGGGAACCTGAGGTTTGCCGTCTTCGTCTTTGATGAAGTGCATGGTCATCATGATCATGCGCGCCACCCAGAAGAAAATAATGTCGAAACCGGTCACCAGCACTGAGGTGGGGTGGTAGGTTTGCAGCTCGCGAGTATTTTCCGGCCAGCCCAGCGTGCCGAACGTCCACAGCGCGGAGGAAAACCAGGTGTCCAGAACGTCTTCGTCCTGATGCAGCGCGACGCTGGCGTCGATGCTGTACTTGCTGCGCACTTCTTCTTCGTTGCGGGCGACGTAAACATTGCCCTGGTCGTCATACCAGGCGGGAATACGGTGGCCCCACCACAACTGACGGGAAATACACCAGTCCTGCAGGTCGCGCATCCAGGCGAAGTACATGTTTTCGTATTGCTTGGGCACGAACTGGATATCGCCATCTTCAACGGCTTTGATAGCGGGCTCCGCCAGAGCTTTTACCGCTACGAACCATTGGTCGGTCAGGTAAGGCTCGATCACGACGCCGGAACGGTCGCCGCGAGGCGCTTTCAGAGCGTGATCTTTGATCTCTTCCAGGTAGCCCAGCGCTTCAAAATCGGCGACGATTTTCTTGCGCGCTTCGTAGCGGTCCAGACCGGGATAGCCGGCGGGAATCGCCGCTTGCATGTCCAGGTTGGGCGTGCCGTCGCTGTTCACCACTTCGCCTTCGTCGCGGATGCTGGCGTCAATGGTGAAAACGTTGATCATCGGCAACTGGTTGCGCTTGCCCACTTCGTAGTCGTTGAAGTCGTGAGCCGGTGTGATTTTTACGCAACCGGTGCCGAATTCCATGTCTACGTAGCTGTCGGCGATAATCGGAATTTCACGATTAACCACAGGCAGAATCACGGTTTTCCCAACCAGATCGCGGTAGCGGTCGTCTTCCGGGTTAACGGCTACGGCGGTGTCGCCCAGCATGGTTTCCGGACGCGTCGTCGCGACAACCAGATAGTCTTTGCCATCCGCGGTTTTTACGCCGTTGGCCAAGGGATAACGGAAGTGCCACAGCTTGCCTTTCTCGTCTTCGGAGATAACTTCCAAATCGGAAATGGCTGTGTGCAGTTTCGGGTCCCAGTTAACGAGACGCTTGCCGCGGTAAATGAGTTTGTCGTCATACAAGCGAACGAATACTTCCTGCACCGCTTTGTAGAAGCCCTCGTCCATGGTGAAGCGCTCGCGGGACCAGTCCACGGATGCGCCCATACGACGCAACTGACGGGTAATAGTGCCGCCTGATTCCGCTTTCCACTCCCAGACTTTGTTAAGAAACGCTTCGCGACCCAGGTCGTGGCGGGTTTTGTTTTCTTCCGCCGCCAGTTTGCGCTCGACCACCATTTGAGTGGCGATGCCAGCATGGTCCGTTCCAACCTGCCACAATGTGTCGCGGCCCTGCATGCGATAGTAGCGGGTCAGGGCGTCCATGATTGTGTCCTGGAAAGCATGCCCCATGTGCAGGCTGCCGGTGACGTTGGGCGGTGGGATCATGATGCTGAAGGGCTCGCCCTGCTGGCTGGGTTTGAAGAAGCCTTGCTCTTCCCAAAAGGCGTACCACTGACTTTCAATCTGGCCGGGTTGGTAGGTTTTTTCCATCATGACGTATATGTATTCGTTTCGCTCAGGTGCTTGATTCTAGGATCTAAGAATAATAGCCGAAAGAGGCCGCTAAATGGGCGTCTGCAACGGGTGAGCGCACGGGTGCGGAATAATGGGTGCTAGCGCTGATCAGACGGCCCTGGAAAAGGCCGCATTATACACACCCATGGGATCTTCTGATAGCCGCATGGGCGCATATCGGGCCGCGCCGCATCCCGCAGCGTGGCCGTTATCGGAGGGGATGCTCAGCTTATTTGGATAAGTTGAGGCTGTTCATATGACGGATGACCTCGGCGCGGACCCTTTGCTCGATCTGCGGCATGTACTCCGCCACCACTTTCTGCGTAGTGAGGTGGACGATCCGCTCCAGATCTTTGGTTTCTTTCAAAACCGAGCTGGCTGCGGCGTGCGTGCTTTGTTTCTTGAAAAAGGCCTCAAACTCCTTCTGAAACTCCATGCGCTCCAGCGCCAGCTTTTCCAAGTGCTCATAGGGCAAGAATGGATTATTGCCCCGCAGACTGGTCGGTTTTACGTCAACCTGTCCGTTCGCGGGTGTCATCTCCATACTTTCACACTCCTTGCTAAGTTGCGTTTGGGGTTGATTGTTCTGAATTTCGGTAAGGCCGGGATGGGAAGAAGCCAGCTCCGAGTCATCAATCACTATTTCATCCAACAAGGGAATGAGATCACTTTCACTGTCAGCTACAGGAGAACTCATCGGTTATATTCCTCGTAAATCCCAAGTTTCAATTGTAGTTATTAATCAGGCTCCGATTAATTTAATTATTATTTAGACCTCTTTGGGTCTTTATGGAAACGATGACTTACTCGTCGCCGAGAAATGACTCCCGTTTCCTACTCAATATTTAAGCAGATTCGATGTTATAAGTCTGCAACTCGAAGCCTAATTGTTTATACAGTTTATACACTTTTCTGGATTTCGCACGGGCGTCAGGATCGCCGGTTACGAGCTCTACCACCCTGTCCGCCTTGTCTGGCGGGGCTTCGGTGAGATTTATAACAACTTCTGTGGAAATTGTTTCCGGCAGGCGGGTGCATAAAAAAACTGGAGTGTCGGAAGAGGGGGATTCAGGTTCAATACTATGTGGAATAAAGCTTTCCGGCCGAAAGGAATATAATAAATCGTCCAAATGTTCTAGTTCTTTTGAGTCTTTGCATAGGATATATATCCGATGTCCTAATCGATATATCTTTTCGCAAAGTCTACAAAGATAAAAATCCCTTTGTGCAATGTCGCCGGAAGAAAGCAGATGGAAGTCGGCTTTTGGCATGTAATGTATATAATTAATCGGAATAATTAAATAACCATGGTATCCGAATCGAATACCATGGTCTGTGACAGGGATCGCTTTATATGCGTCGCGATCAGCCTTTGACTTGGCCCAGCAGATACTCAGTCAGCAAAGGCACCGGACGGCCGGAAGCGCCTTTGTCTTTACCTGATGTCCAGGCGACGCCGGCGATGTCCAGGTGAGCCCAACGATACTTCTTGGTGAAGCGGGACAAGAAGCAGGCGGCGGTGATGGTGCCAGCGGGGCGGCCGCCGATGTTCTGCATGTCAGCGAAGTTGCTGTCCAGCTGGGTCTGGTACTCGTCCCACAGTGGCAGACGCCAGGCTCTGTCGCCTGTGCTTTCGCCAGCGGCTAGCAGTGCGTCAGCCAGTTTGTCGTCGTTGGCCAGCAGACCGGTGGCGTGGTTACCCAGCGCGATAATGCAGGCGCCGGTCAGAGTAGCGATGTCCACTACGGTTTCTGGCTTGAAGCGTTCGCAATAAGTGAGGGCGTCGCACAGCACCAGACGGCCTTCGGCGTCCGTGTTGAGAATTTCCACTGTCTGGCCGGACATGGTAGTGACGATATCGCCGGGTTTGGTGGCTTTGCCGCTGGGCATGTTTTCCGCCGCCGCGATAACGCCGACGACGTTAACAGGGGCCTTCATTTCCGCCAATGCTAACAGAGTTCCAAATACGCTGGCGGCGCCGCACATGTCGTATTTCATTTCATCCATGCCTTCGCCGGGCTTCAGGCTGATGCCGCCGCTGTCGAAGGTGATGCCTTTGCCTACCAGGACATGGGGCTTCTGTTTGTCGTCGCCGCCTTTATATTCGATGACGATCAGGCGGGCGGGTTCATCACTTCCCGCGGAGACAGAAAGGAAGGAGCCCATGCCCAGTTCTTTCATCTCTTTTTCACCCAGGGCTTCCGCTTTCAGAGATTTGTACTCTTTGGCGAGCGCTTTGGCTTGTTTGGCCAGATAATCCGGGGTGCAGACATTGCCGGGCAGGTTGCCCAGGTCTTTGGTCAGACTCATGCCTTTGGCGACCGCGCCGGCTTTGGCGATAGCCGCCTCGATGGCGCTTTTGTCACGCTTGTCGCCAGCGACTTTAACCTGGCTGACTTTGGTTGGCGTGGCCTTCTCGCTTTTCATGTTGTCGAAGATGTAGCAGGCGGATTCCAGTGCGATCACCAGTTGCTCCGTCGCCCAGCCGGCTTTCAATGCATTCAGGGTCAAGCTGGATAGCGCGACCACTGCGTTGCCCGCGCCGCTTTTGCTCAGGCTTTGCATGACGGATTTTGCGGCTTTGCGGAAGCCTGCTTCGCTTAGTTCTTTCTCTTTACCCAGGCCGACGAACAAAAGACGTTTGACGCCGCCTTCCTGCGGATAAAACCAGCTGGTGGCCGCCAGCTTGGAAGAGATGTCGCCGGAAGAGAGCAATTTGCCCAGAACGCCTTTGCACTGTTGGTCGAGTTCTGTCCAAACTGCTGACTGGGATTTGCCTTCGACAACGCCGACCACAAGGCAGTCGCTTTTTTGTTTTATCGGGTCGGTGGAAAGAGCGGAATAATTCATAGTGGTTGCGAATCCTCTTAACCTAAATACATTTGGCTTTGTTCTCCATGCCGGACCAACGTCCGCTTGATGGAAGGCGCCGGAGGCGTTCCCTGGGGCGCCGCAGAAGTCTCATTCGATGCGGGAGCGTCGCCCGCCGTTGCAAGAGGCAATCTATATGAGACGTATCCTATACGCAATCAAGTCTACGTTAAGGCTATGAAATTTGCATGTGAGTCTGGTATCTTGCGTCACTTTGACGCGCGCTCAAAAACGCTGCGCCGCTTAACCTGTCCTGACGCGCCGTTCCGCGCGCTTCGGTTGATATTGCGGTAGAACGTAAATAGGTAATTTCGTTGTTTATTATCCTTCGTTATCTGTCCAGGCAGTTGCTGGTCAGCATGGTCGCTGTCGCGGGCGTGCTGCTGCTTATTTTTATGAGCGGACGGTTTATCAAGTATCTGGCTGACGCCGCCCAGGGCAAGCTGTCGGCGGATGTGTTGTTCGCCATCATGGGATATCGCCTGCCGGGCTTTCTTGAGTTGATTCTGCCCCTGGGTTTATTTATCGGCATTCTGCTCGCCTACGGCCGCATGTACCTGGAAAGTGAAATGACGGTGCTGTTCGCCTGCGGCATGAACCGTTTTCAGCTTATCAAACTGACGATGGTTTCCGCGTTGCTGGTGATGCTGGTGGTCGGCTCCATGAGTCTTTACGTCAGTCCTTGGGGGCTACGTCAGGTGGATGAAATTTTCTCGGATCAATCCAAAGTTACGGAGTTCGAATTGCTGGCGCCGGGGCGCTTCCAAAGCCTGCGTTCCGGTGAACGGGTGACCTACACCGAGGGACTGAGTAGCGACAAGCGGGAAATGCAGAACGTATTTATCGCGGAGCGGGACTCAGAAAACGGCAGCATCTCTGTCTTGGCGGCCAAACGGGGCACTCAGCTGGTCGACCCCAACACCGGCAGTCGCTTTGTGGTCCTGCACGAAGGCGCCCGTTATCAAGGGCGTCCGGGAGAAATGGATTACCGCGTTATTGAATATGACGCTTATGGCATCAAGATCGCGGAGCCTGACGCAGAGGCGGAGAAAACCCGGGATGAAGCCAAGCCCACCAGTGAGCTGTGGCGCTCCGACAATCCTAAGGACAGAGCCTTGCTGCAATGGCGTATCTCCATTCCTTTATTGGTTCCTATCGTTGCGCTGCTGGCGATCCCGCTGAGTCGGGTGAACCCTAGGCAGGGGCGCTTCTTCCACTTGCTGCCCGCCATGCTGATTTACATCACTTATTTGGGGCTGCTGATCGCCAGCCGTAAGAGTCTGGAGAAAGGGCGCATCAGCGAGTGGATAGGCATGTGGTGGGTGCACGGAACATTTCTGGCGATCGCGCTGATATTGATGTTCGGTCCCGACTGGCGACAGAAGAGGAGAGCGGCCCGTGCGCAGAATTGATCGTTACATTGTCGCAACCGTCGCCTCCGCCATGCTGCTGGTGCTGTTGGTGGTGCTGTCTCTGGACTTGGTGTTCGCGTTCATCGCTGAAATGGATGAACTGAAGAACGACTACCAAACCTTCCAGGCGATGAAATACATCGTCTTCACCGTACCCAGGCGCATCTATGATTACTTGCCCCTGGCTGCGTTTATTGGTTGTCTGGTAGGGCTTGGCGTGTTGGCCAACAACAGCGAGTTGACGGTGATTCGCGCCGCCGGCGTCTCCGTGGTGCGGGTGGTCTGGTCCACCATGAAGCCAGCTTTGGCGGTGGTGGTAGTGGGTATCCTGGTGGGCGAGTTTGTGGCGCCGCAAACGGAGCGTATTGCGCAGACGCAAAAGGCCTTGGAGCAGGGCGCGGCTGAGAACGTGGCTTCTTCCGCCGGTATGTGGCGGCGTGAAGGAAATGTGTTTATGCACTTCAATGCGGTGGAGCCGAAAGGCGTGCTCCATGGCGTGAGCTTGTTTGAATTCAATGATGAGCGCCGCATGGTGCGCTCGACTTTCGCCAAGCGGGCGATTTATCAGGGCGATCACTGGTTACTGCAGGACATTGAACGCACGGAAATTAAGGATGACGGCAGCAATGTGCAGACGTTCGACTCTCTGCGCTGGAATGTCAGCTTATCCCCCAGCATTCTGGAAGTGCTGATCATCAAGCCTGAATATTTGTCTATCAAAGGCCTCTACACCTACGCCAACTACCAGGAAGAGCAGGGGTTGGACGCCAACTCTTATCTGATGGCGTTCTGGAAGAAAGTGCTGCAGCCAGTGGCGACTTCTGTCTTAGTGCTGGTGGCGATCTCCTTTATTTTTGGACCGTTGCGCTCGGTCACAATGGGGTTCCGCGTCTTCTGCGGCATTATCATTGGGTTGTTGTTCAAGTACATGCAGGATCTGTTGGGCCCGGCGAGCCTGGTATTCGGCTTTAATCCTGTGATTGCGACGCTGGCGCCGATCTGCATATGCGCTTTGCTAGGCGTAGTATTGTTGCGTCGAGTGCGTTAGCGCTTACCTTCTCTTACTGATCATCCTTCCTCAACAGGCGCCGGATATAACCGGCGCAGTGCACTATTTCAAAATCCGTCTAAGCTAAAGAATAAAGCTTGCTCCGATTTCGCTTACGTCATTGTTCGCAAAGCGCTTTATCGGCTCCGGCCGAGCATGGCTCAGGGGGCTTCTTCCACGGGATTTATTTTGGAGTTCTGACGCATGAATTTAGCTATGCAGTTCCGGCATAAGATTATCATTTTGAGCGGCGGAATCCTGCTGCTATCGATTGTCGCATTCGCGGCCAACAACTATTACTTTTTGGCCGACCAAACCAAGAAAGACCTGGAAGGCGGCATGCAGGAGTTGTCTGGAGCCGTATCCGGCAGTATCGCCAGCTGGCTGAATGGGAAGTTGGATCTGGTGCGCGGCGTGGCCTTGAAGGCGGCGCAAACCACGGATGTGGAGACCATCAGGGCATACGCTCAGGTCGGCTCGGTCTCCGAAGAAGTGGCGGGTATGTACGCAGGCTTGTCGAATGGGACATTTATATACAACGACGCCAAGGAATCCTTCCCCTCAGATTACGACCCTCGTAAACGCCCCTGGTACACCACTGCACAGCAAAAAGGCTCGCCGACTTTTTCAGAGCCATACCGGGATGTGTTGACGAAAGAACTGTTGATCACTGCGGCGGCGCCGTTTTCAGGTTCCAGCTCAGGTGTTGCGGGGGCGGATCTTAATTTGGATGTGGTCACGAAGATGGTCAACTCCGTGGACTTCTTTGGTTTGGGATACGCCTTTTTAGTGACGGATAAAGGGAAAGTTCTGGTGCATCCCGATGTGAAGATGGTCGACAAAAATGTCACAGACTTATTCCCCAAGGAAACACCCAAGCTTAACGCCAGTGACTTGCAAGAGACTACGAGTGATAAGCAGTCCGTACTGGTCAGCTTTTTCCCCATTTCCGGCATCGCCTCGGTGTCCTGGCGACTGGGGGTGGTGATAGACAAAGAAAAAGCGTTCGCCTCACTGGCGGACTTCCGTAACTCCGCCATTGTTTATGCGGTTATTGGGGTGCTGGTGGTCTGTGTTCTCATGACATTGTTGCTGAACACATTGATGCGCCCGGTGATTCGGCTGGGCGACGCCATGGAGAATATAGCGGAAGGCGAGGGCGATCTGACGCAGCGTCTGGATGTGTCCGGCAAAGACGAATTCACCCGCCTGGCCACCAACTTCAACGCTTTTGTGGCCAAAGTGCAGAATCTGGTTGGTGATATCAAAAACTCTATTGAAAGCATGTCCGCTGCTGTCCGGGAGATGAAAGGCTTTGCGGCGGAAACCAGTGAAGCGGTGGCCTCACAGCAGCAGGAAACCGAAATGGTGGCGACGGCGGTGAATGAAATGTCCGCCGCTGCGCGGGAAATCGCTCAGAATGCGCAACAGGCGGCAGAGGCGGCGCAAGAGGCGGACGACGAAAGCGCCAATGTTAAGCGCATTGTGGATGACGCGATCAAGTCTATCGAACAACTCTCCACTCAAATCGGCAGCGCGTCGGAAGTCATCAACGCTCTGGAAGGGGATGTGAACTCGATTGTGTCAGTGCTTTCCGTTATTCGCGGCATCGCCGAGCAAACCAACTTGCTAGCGTTGAACGCAGCTATTGAAGCGGCGCGGGCAGGGGAAGCGGGACGCGGATTCGCCGTCGTGGCCGATGAAGTGCGGGCGCTGGCCAGCAAAACCCAGGAAAGTACGGAAGAGATTCAGGCTATGATCAGTCGCTTGCAGGATGGCTCCAATAAAGCCGTGGGCAGTATGGAGCAAAGTCGTAACAACGGGCAGGCGGCGGTGGATAAGGCGCAGTCGGCGGGCTCGTCACTGAATGCGATTGTTTCCGCCATCACCACTATCAGTAGTATGAATACTCAGATCGCCGCCGCTTCCGAGGAACAGACTGCGGTGACCGAAGATATCAGCCGCAGCATCACCTCCATCGCCGACGCGGCGGAGCAGACTGCGCGAGGAACTCAGGAAACCGCCAATACCAGTACGCAATTGGCGGAGTTGGGCGAGCATCTGCGTCAGCAGGTGGCGCGCTTCAAAGTGTAAGTCGGGAACTTGTTTTCTTCCTCGAATGGGCGGTAGACCCGACTGCCGTCCGTTCGCTTTTTCATCCGCTATGTCCGGCGTTTAATTGGGAACATAGCGCTGCAGAATGTCATGCATCTGACCGCTGAGCTTCAGGTAATCCAACGCTTTCTGAAATGATTCAATGATGTGGTCGTCCACGTCCAGGTTGAAAGCGAAATATTCAGAAGACTCGGTGACCGTCATCACCTCTTGATAGTCGCGGGCGTCCAGTCCTAATTGTTGCAGATACCAGTTGGCGGTCTGCGAGCCGTACGCCCAATAATCGACTTCGCCGTTGTTCAGCATTTGCCCGCAGGTGAGCGGGTGCGTGGTGGCGGTCAGGTTTCGCTCTTTGACGCCGGCGCTGACCATCAGTTGATGGCCAACGTCATCCTGAATGACGCAGATGCGCTTATGGCCGAGTTCTTTCAGGTGGATCGGCTCTGATTCTTCGTCCTCAACGTCATGGCGTTTTCCCATCAATACCACTTTGGAGCGGTAGATGGGGCCGACCCATTTGAATTTGTCCTCTCTCTGCGGCGTGCGCGTCATGGTGAACAACGCGCTGCGGTTCTGACTGGTTGCGGCTTTGTAGGCTTCCGGCCAGTTCATGAAATGCACGTCGCTGCGGCTTTTGTCTGCGCCAATGGTTTCCATGATGGCATCGAAAAGGTCCAGGGCGATGCCTTTGGCCACGCCGTTTTCGCGGTAATTGAAAGGAGCATAGTCCTCGCTGTAAAAACTGAGCTGCGAGATGCCGTTGATGACGTCAATGTTGTTAAGAATGCGCGAGTAATCGCCATTGCGCTTGAGGCGTTTCAGACCCTGATTGAAGATCGCGACGTAGCTGCGACTGTTAGGGCCATTCTTGGGAAACATTACCGATAAACCGTCCTGAATCAGGGGCTTCTCGTCATAGGTGAACAGGCGCTGATATTCCGGCAGTTCATGTTGCAGCAGATATTCCCCTACTTTGGCGTCCAGGGGAAACAAATCGATTTCACGTCGCAGCAGTTTGACCAGATTTTGCCGGTCATTCACGGCGGGGATGACCTGCAGATTCTGGTTGGCGATGGCGTTATCGAACGCTTCGCCGTAACTGTAGCCGACGCTGACTCCAACCCGGTAGGGCGCAAGGTCTTTCAGCTCGTTCCAGGTGAAATCCTGATCTTTCAGGTGAAATAACGCGCTGCTGCTGTAAATGATGCGATCGCTGAACCAGAAATTGCGCCGTCGTTGCGCATTATCGACCCAGCCGACGGCGCCGTCCCAGCCGGGCTTGCGGGCGAATTCATAAGCCCGGGCCCAGGGCATGAAGTCATATTCGACTTCAATGCCTTCAAGAGCGAAGGCTTCGGTCACCAGTTTGGGCAGCAACCCTTTGTAGGGCAGGCTTTCCGACGCGTAGGGCGGCCACTCTCCGACGGTCAGTTTGATCGCGGCGGCAGAAGTTGAAAATGTGGCGCACATCACAAGTCCGAGAAAAAAGCGCCATCTTGTCGTATTCATCGGCATCCAGGGTTCCGACTTGTCCATGGTTTGTTGCTTATTTAGCCCGTTAAACAGGGCGCTGATAACGGGCGTTATTGCGTCCGTCGTCAGGCCGCGAGTTTAAAAGCCTAATGGAAATTGCGTGAAAATCCGTCAACCGACGTGTGTCGGCGTCCATCCGAGGCGACCCGGCGCGAGTATAGCGCTATCGGGCGATGGAGGTGTGTTTTGATTTGTTTCTGCATTTTCATATTAGACTAAAGGCTAATAAGGTCGTCATTTTTATTACGCTACTTTACCCCGCTCCTGGTTACAACTACTGTAGTCAGCACGCCGGTTTCAGGGAATGTTTGAAGCCGGTAATCACAAAACCTCTATCAACCCGATTTGCTTACAAAAAAAATTGAGGGTTCTCTGTATGCGCTATATCTGGAAGAGCATTGCGCTGCTTTGCCTGTTAGTTAGTGGTGAATTACTCGCTGCTCCATCCGTTAAAATTGGTCTCAACTATCCCCAGACTGGACGATACCAGGAACAAGGTCTGGCCCAACGCAGGGCGGCTTTTATGGCTGTGGATGAGATAAACGCCGCCGGCGGCATTCTTGGTCGGCCGGTGGAACTGGTGATTAAAAATACCGGCTCCAAACCTGATCGCTCTGTACGAAACGTTGAGCAACTGGTGGACGAAGATGGCGTTGTCGCCATATTCGGCGGATCATCCAGCGCGGTGGCGATCTCTGGCGGTAAGGCCGCAAAATCAAGGGACCGCATCTATTTCGGTACGCTCACCTACTCCAATGAAACCACCGGCACAGAAGGGCACACCCACATGTTCCGGGAGAGCTATAACGCCTGGATGGGGGCGAAGGTGCTGTCCAAGTACCTGAAAACCAATTACGCCGGTCAGAAATACTTCTTTATCACCGCCGACTACACCTGGGGGTGGAGCACAGAGCGGTCGATTCGTATCTTCAGCAACACTCAGGATAAAGAGAGTCATCCTGGCGTGCTGACGCCATTCCCCACCGCTTTGCAGAAAGATTTCGTCGACGCTTTGAATCAGGCGCAGGCCAGCGACGCCAAGATACTGGTGCTGGTATTGTTCGGCGACGATATGGTGCGCGCTCTGGAGCTGGCCACGTCTATGGGCATGAAGGACAAGATGAAAATCGTTGTGCCGAACCTGACGCTGGGCATGGCGAAGTCGGCGGGGCCAGCGATTATGGAAGGCGTCGTCGGCGCGGCGCCCTGGACCTGGGAGGTGCCCTACATTTTCAACCATCCCAAGGGGAAAGAGTTCGTCGAGAGATTTTCTGAGCTGTACGGCTTGCGGCCTTCCTCATCCGCCGCCTCCGCCTACAGCATTCTGTGGCAATACAAAGAAGCGGTGGAGCGCGCCGGCACATTCAGAACTGCGTCCGTCATCAAAGAGTTGGAAGGGCATCGCTACACGCTGTTGAAAGACGAACAGTACTGGCGCGAGTTCGACCATCAGAACGTGCAGACGGTATACGCCGTGCGCTGCAAGCCTCGTTCGGAAGTCATGTTGGATGAATTTAACGAAGACTACTTCGAAATCATCGACAGCATGCCCGGAGAGGAAGCCGCGCAGACCTACCAGGAGTGGCTGGCGGAGCGTCGTTCCGCGAATAAGTCCGATCATCTCGAATAATCCTGTCAAAAGCGGCGTTCTTGCTTAGAGCGCCGCCTTTTCTCTCTGTCTTTCTCTATTTCCTTTTATTTGTTAACCAACATGCTTTTTGGCGCCGATGGGTCTCTGTAGTAACCCACTACTACCCCATGCCGGAAAAAGGAGCCTAGACTGGTAGTCTGCTGAATGACTTCCGGCCAGGCGGCCGGGTGTTTTGACAGGCGAGCGATGTCCGCAACCTTAGACGACAAGGAGACAGAGGTATGACTAAAAAAATACTGATCATTACTGGCGACTTTGCTGAAGATTACGAGCTGATGGTGCCGTTCCAGGCGCTGCAGGCGATGGGCTACGAAGTAGCGGCGGTGTGTCCGGACAAGAAGCAGGGCGACAGCGTCGCCACGGCGATTCACGACTTTGAAGGGCATCAAACTTATACGGAGAAACCTGGGCATAACTTTACCCTCAACGCCACTTTCGCGGACGTGCGCTCCGAGCAGTTTGATGCACTGTTGCTGCCGGGCGGGCGCGCTCCCGAGTACCTGCGCCTGAAAGAGAGAGTGATCAGTCTGGTGCAGGAATTCACCCAGCAAGGCAAGCCCATTGCGGCGATCTGCCATGGCGCGCAGATTCTGGCGGCGGCCAAGGTTATCGAAGGGAAAAAGATTTCCGCTTATCCGGCCTGCGCGCCGGAAGTGCAGCTGGCGGGCGCGCACTATGCTGACATCGCGGTGGATCAATCTGTGACGGACGGGCAGTTTGTTACAGCGCCAGCGTGGCCTGCTCATCCGGCATGGCTGGCGCAGTTCGTCAAACTGCTATAAGCCCCGCGCTGTACTTCCTTTCCAGGTAGGTCGCGCAAACCACGCGCAATAAAGAGGCGAAGTTACCGACTTCGCCTCTCTTCTCTACGACTTCGTCATACAGCTTCGCCATGAACTGAGTGGTCGACATGCCCTCAGAACCCGCAATTTCCTCCAATAGCGTCCAAAAGCGCTGCTCCAGTCGCACGCTGGTGACAAACCCACGCAGGCGCACCGACTTCGAATGCGCTTCATATAACTGTGGATCGGTGTTGGCGTATATCTCGCACATAGGCGTCTCCGACATTGAAACGGGGTAAAATTACAACAGACCCTAGCAACTGGCGATCGGTTTTGTAAATGCGGCGTAGGCCTAAAAAAGCAATGTTGACAGTTCACACTTTCGGGTGGGAGCAGTATGATGCATTGGACTGGCGACGTCGTATTAAAACAATAATCAGGAAGGAGGCTGGAGAATATGGTCAGAACGGGAAAGCGTTACCGTAAGAATCGAGCGGACGATCACTATGACGTGATCATCATCGGATCGGGCGTTGGCGGATTATGCAACGCCGCGTTGTTGTCCCTGATCGGCAAGAAAGTCTGTGTGCTGGAACAGCACTACACCGCGGGCGGTTATACCCATAGCTACGAACGCAACGGCTATGAATGGGATGTCGGGGTGCACTATATTGGCGAAGTGCATAAGCCCTGGTCGATGATCCGCCGGGTGTTCGATCTGATCAGCGACGGCAAGATAGAGTGGGCGGAGATGGACCCCTGCTACGATCGTATTTTCATTGGCGAAGACAATTACGATTTCATCGCCGGCAAAGAACCTTTCATCAACGAAATGGCGCGACGTTTTCCTGGCGAGGAAGACGCCATTCGTCGCTATGTCGATTTGTTGTACTCGGTAAGTCGACGCATCCCCAAATTTTTCGCCGGACAGGCGTTACCCAAAATCGCCGCCTGGGCTTATCACAAGGCCCGCCGTTTTCTGCTGCCGGATTACTTTTTCAAGACCACCCGTGAAGTACTGGAAGGCCTGACGCAAAATCAGCGTCTGATCTCCGTATTGACGGCGCAGTGGGGCGATTACGGTCTGCCGCCCACGACGTCGTCTTTTATGATGCACGCCATGGTTGCGAAGCACTACATCACCGGGGGCAATTATCCTGTGGGCGGTTCCTGGCGCATTGCTGAAGAAATTATTCCAGTTATTCGCCGCAGCGGTGGGGAAGTGTTTACCTACGCGCAAGTGGCGGAAGTCCTGGTGCGCTCTAATCGCGCTTACGGCGTGCGTTTGAGCAATGGCGATGAGCTGCAGGCGGACGCCGTGGTCAGCGACGCGGGCGTCATTCCCACGATTAAGCACCTGTTACCGGAGTCCGCAGCGGCGAAAGGCGACTTGTTGAAAAAGTTGGAGGGACTGGCGCTATCCGCGTCTCACCTGTGTCTCTATGCAGGATTTCGCGGTTCCCCGGAAAGTTTAGGTATGCCGCGGAGCAACTTCTGGATTTATCCCTCTGATGACCATGATGGTAACGTCGCCCGCTTTATGGACGATCCATCCGCGCCTTTTCCTGTCACCTATGTGTCCTTTCCTTCAGCGAAAGACCCCACCTGGAATGCGCGCTATCCGGACCGTTCCACCGTGGAGATCATCGTGCCCGTCAACAACCAATGGTTTGATAAATGGGCGGGATCGCAGTGGAACAAGCGCGGTGAAGACTATCTGGAGCTGAAGGAGCAGTTTTCTCATCGGATGCTTGATGAACTGTATAAGCGCCTGCCGCAATTAGAGGCGGAGCTGGACTTTTACGAGCTATCCACGCCGCTGTCGACGCAGTGGTTCCAGATGAACATGGGGGGAGAAATTTACGGGGTGGATCATACCGTTGAACGTTTCCAGCAGGACTGGCTGCACCCGGTGACCCCCATCAAAAACTTCTATCTGACCGGTGCGGATATAGTCACTGCTGGAGTAGGCGGCGCATTGATGGGAGGCGTCATGACCAGCTTCGCCATGTTGGGCAAAGAAGGCTACAAGCTGGGGCGTCTGCTGAAGCAGGGGCCGCAACCTGCGCAGCCGGCGTCGGAAGTCAGGGAGGCGGGATAATCCCCCTGGGGATCGAATCCCGCCGCAGAATGCGTTATGTTGTTGATCCGCATTTATAACTGCTAAGGATCAATCATATGGGGCATGGCCGGGGCGGCGTTGGAGCCGGCGTAGTTTGGATTCTCATCTTCTTGGGCGTGCTGGTCTGGTCGGGACTATGGCCGAAAGATCGGTTTACCTGGATGCTGGAAGTGGCGCCGGCGGTGATCGCCGCCTTCATTCTGGCGTCCACCTACAAGCGATTTCCGCTGACGCCCCTGTTGTATTGGCTGATCTTGATCCACTCGGTCATTCTTATGGTGGGCGGGCACTATACCTACGCGGAAGTGCCCCTGTTCGACCGCATCGGAGAAATCATGGGGTGGGGGAGAAACAACTACGATAAGGTTGGCCATTTCGCCCAGGGCTTTATTCCTGCGATGGTGGCCCGGGAAATTCTGCTACGTCTGCGGGTTGTGAAAGGGCGTGGATGGATGAACTTCTTTATTGTCTGCATCGCCCTGGCGATCAGCGCCTTCTATGAGCTGATTGAATGGTGGGTGGCGGTGGCCAGTGGAGACTCTTCCGTCGCCTTCCTGGGCACCCAGGGCTACGAGTGGGATACCCAGTCAGACATGTGCTACGCCCTGGTGGGCGCTATTACCGCTTTAGTGACCCTTGGGCGGGTTCACGACCGGCAGTTGTATCGCCTTAAACGGGCGCCGGTGGCGGCGCCCTGAGGTTGGCAAGATCAGGCGGACGGCAGGTTTTTAAGCAGGAAGTCGCGGATATTTTCGCCCATGATCCTGCGAATCTGACGTTCGTTCAGCCCCGCTTTCATCAGCGCTTCGGTTAAGCCATCCAGTCGGGTGACGTCGAAAGGCGTCGCCACGGCGCCATCGAAATCTGACCCCATCGCCACGTGCTCCACGCCAATCAGATTGACCGTGTATTTAATCGCGCGGGCGATGGACGCCGCGTCGCGTCCGCAGACCGCCGTCGACCAGAAGCCGATGCCGACGATACCGCCGTTAGCGGCGATGGCTTTTAGCTGAGCGTCGGACAAGTTGCGGTTGTTGTTGCAGGTCCCTTTGACGCCCGTGTGCGACACGATAACGGGGCGCTTGGCCATGGCGAGCACGTCGGATATGGTTTTGGCGGAAGCGTGGGCCAGATCAATGATCATGGACTTGCTTTCCATGGCTTTGACCCACTGTTTTCCTAAGGTCGTCAGACCCCCTTTATTGACCCCATGAGCGGAGCCGGACAGCTCCGTGTCGAAGAAATGGGTCGGGGCGATCATACGGAAACCCGCCGCATACAGAGCATCCAGATTGTTCAGGTCGCCTTCCATCGCTTGCGCGCCCTCCAAGGTGAGCCAGCCGGCGAGGGCGTCCTTGTCGGTTTTTCGCTGCGCGATGAAATCCTGTAGATTCTTGCGGTTCAGAATGAGTGTGAATTTGTTGGCGGGCGAGTCGGCGAGGTCGTGAAGCATCCCCGCCTGACGCTCGGCGCGACTCAAAAGGCTCTGTAATGCGCTGGGCGACCAGGCCTGCGACAGTCCCAGCCAGAATATCATGTCGCTATCGCCTGTATTTTTCTGGATGTTCAGGCCGAAGGGAACTTTGGTCACCACCGAAAACGCCTGCAACGCCATGCCTCCTTCCCGCAGCCGCGGCAGGTCCATGTGACCGCGCTGATAGCCTTTGGACAGGTTGCGCCCCCAAAGCAGTGAATCTGAGTGCAGGTCGGCGATGAACAGAGACTGGTGCAGGCTTTTGACTTTATCCGTCGCCGGCTGCGGCGGTGAACTCGTGAGCTGATTGCTGGCGTTATCCACCAGTGGCGGAACCAGGGCGAAAAACGAAAGAACTGCGATGATCAGGGTGATCAGCAGTCCAGTCAGTATTTTTTTCTTCATGATGTATTGAGACCTTATCCATCAGTAAGCCGGATTGCTCCGAGCGGGCGTCAGTACCTTACCCAAAGCGAAAGGGGATGCCAACAAGACAAGGGTTGAACAAAGTGTAGACAGAATTAAAAATGCTGTATATAGTTACAGTACTGTATGTTTAAACACTTCCTGGCGTCGCCGCACAAGCAGGAACGCTGGCACTGTTATATGAGGGCTTGATTATGCAGGTTTCGTCTGACGGAGATATCATTCGCATTCAAATGCCGGTTAGCACATACATGATGGCGTTCTACTACAAATGCGTGGATGGAGAGTGGGTGCGCTACAAAAGAGAGAGACTCGGGACGCTGCACTAGTCTCTCGTCCCTGTCGACGCATTGACCGCTCTCGCTGTGTGTGAACGCCATAAGGACATGGCTTTCTGCAAGCGTCGCCATACTTCTTATTCAGTACCTGAACTGCACGACTAGCTGTCTGAGTCGGGTCACCATTTGCTTCAGGTTGTCGCTGGACTGGAAGTTTTCCTCCGCAGCGGTATGCAGAGTTTGCGACAGCTCACTGATGTTTACGATGCTGCGATCAATGCTCTCCGCGGCTTCGCGCTGTTCATAAGTGGCCTGCGCCACATACTGGTTGGCGTCATGCATGGAGGTGACCGCGGAGAGTGTCTTATCAATGGATTCGGCGGCCTGACTCGCTTGAGAAACCGTGCCTTCCGCGCGCTTGCAGCTTTGCTCCATTCGGGTGACGGCTTTGTTCACCCCGGCGCGAAGCTGCTCGATCATTTTTTGTATTTCATCAGTGGAGTTGCCGGTGCGTTGCGCGAGCGTGCGCACTTCATCGGCCACTACGGCGAAGCCACGCCCCTGGTCCCCTGCGCGGGCGGCTTCTATAGCGGCGTTTAACGCCAACAGGTTGGTCTGTTCAGCGATGCCGCGAATCACGTCGAGGACGGCGCCAATGGACTCGCTTTCCTTGGCGAGCTGGCTGACCGAGTCTGACGTTTCATTGATCGCCTGGGTCAGCTCATTGATGCGTGTGGTGGCGCCGTCCACCGAGGTTTTACCGGATTCGCAGGCTTTGCGGGCTTCCAGGGCGATATTGGCGGCGTTGTCCGTATTTTCATTGATGCCTTTGACGGTCGCTGTCATTTCGTTAGACGCAGTCGCCACTTGATCGGTTTCGTGACTCAGTTGCTCGGCGGACTCTTTGGTTTGCGCGCTAATGCGAGCGCTTTGTTCTGATGAGGCGGAAAGTTCGTCCGTGGTCTTCGCCAGATCGCCCACGATGACGGAGAACTTATCCATCATGGCGTTAAACGCCTGGGCGATAGCGCCAATTTCATCCTGACGGCTGTAATCCACTCGTTTGGTGAGATCGTTGGTGTCCTCAATCTCTGTAATCACCCGACGCAGACGGTGAATGGGCTGGGTGATGGAGCGGGATAACAAAAAGCCGACCAGCAGGGAAACCGTTACCGACACTACAAGGATAAACAACACTTCCTGCTGCAGACTGCGGCCGCTGGCGGCGACAGAATCGTTCGCCTCCAAGACCTGATTGGCGGCGACGGACACTTCCTGCGCCGCTTGACCAACTCCTTCGTTGGCTGCCGCCGCGGCTTTGGCGGCTTCTTCCAGTATGATTTTGAAGGTGGAGCTCATGGCCATGCTGGCGGTGCGCGCTTCGCCGATCATCGCGCTGACGCGCTGGCGGGAGTCATTGTTACGGGTGCGATCGACAGCTTCTGCGATGGATTTGTTGAAGTCATCCAGATACATCAGTACGACATCTGCGACATCGGCCATTTCCTCATCAGTTCCGGCGATTTCATCTAAGGTGTCGCGCAGGTTTTTCTCCGCCTGATCGCCCTGACTGATGGAGCGCTCTTCGGCGGTGGTGGCGGAGTCCAGGCGCCAATACAGGTACTCGGAATACTGGGCGAAGGCGGTTTGGCTCTCCGCCAGCAGCGCATTGAGGTGTTGTTGCTGACTGACCAGCTGATTCTGCTTGGCGACAGCGGTGTTCTGCTGCTCCACCATACTGCGCTGGCCTTCGATGGTGCTCAGCATGTCATGCACCGCCCCCAGCAAGTAAACCAGTGCGCAAGTAAGAATGATGGCGAACACGGCGCTCATCATTAATGCGCGATGGAAAATGGTAATGCGTCGGGTTACCCGGCTGAAGATATGAGCCATGTCGCTTCCGTATTTGAATTTAGTTCAACTGGCGGCGGGAGTTATACTTCGCGGACGAATAGGATAAGCTCCGCAACCGCTGGACGCGACCTTTCCATCCCGGCATCGCCGAGGCGGTCTTTAGATGGTTTTGTCGCAGCCGCTTAATCTATTATTACTCTTATTTATAGCAGAAATTCTCAGCTCCGCCCGGCGGCGGGCTGTCGGGTGTGAGGAATCGGTTTTGAGCTGCAAACTGGGCGTACTGTTACTGCCGGGATTTTCCTTGCTGTCTTACGCCAGCCTGGTGGAGCCGTTGCGGGTATGTAATGAGCTGCTGGATGAGCGCAAGTATCGACTCGTGCGGCTGGGGGCTGAGCCGGTGGTGACGTCGGGAGACGGCGTGGCGGTGTCCGTGGACCGTTCTCTGGCTCATGCCGCCGGTCTGGACGCGCTGGTCGTCTGTGGCTCAGTGGGTCTTTATAAAACGCCGCTTCTGGAAAAAGAATGGCTCTCCACGCACGGCAAAAGCCTGTCCTGGCTGGGAGGCGTGGCTAACGGCGCGGCTTTGCTGCTGGAACTGGGGCTGTTGCGCGGAAAAAAAGCTTCTTTACAGATTCCAGACGCTTTTTCAGCGCAGGCGCAAGCCTGCTTTCTGTCCCAGGATGTGTTTTCCGTTGACGCCAATATCTGGACCTGCCGCGGCGGCACCGCTGCGCTGGACATGGCGCTGTTTATGATTGGGCGTCATCACGGGGTCGAGTTGGCGGAAATGGCTTCTCAAGCGATCATGCGGGAGCGTCTTGGCGGCGCCAAAACCACTGGGCGCAAACGTCCCGACCTCGTGGCGAAAAGAGAAGCGCCGGCGCTCTGCGATGCGGTGCAACTGATGGAGAACAATATCGAAGAGCCGTTAACCACGGACGATATCGCCAAACACCTGGAGATCTCCCGACGTCAGCTTGAGCGTCTGTTCAAGCGTTATCTGGACTCCGTGCCTTCCCGTTATTACTTGCAGATTCGTCTGGAAAAGGCGCGGGACATGCTTTGCTCTTCCGCCTTGAGCATTACCGAAATTGGCTTGAAAACAGGCTTTTCCTCCGGCGCGCATTTTTCTACGGCGTATCGAAATCTATATGGGCTGACGCCCAGTGAAGAAAGAGCCGGTCAGCCTTGATGGCCGCCGGCGAATAATAGACGTTACTGCTCGACAGTCTTTAATGCGTTGCGAGTGGGAGCTTCCGCATGGGGGATGGCGCGAAACAGCTTGCGCACCACGTAGTTGACCGCCGCGGCGCGATGCCGCATCCACAGATGGCAATCCACGGGTTTGGCGCCGAGATTGGCCTTGGGCTCCAGCGCGGTTCTGCCCAGGGACACTTTGCTGCAGCCAAACTGGCAGCCATGCTCAATAGAAAGCTGCAGTAGCCGGAAATACAGGGGCAGGTCGGCATTGATCTCGTAATCCATGCCCACGTAGTAGGCCATGGATGTATCGCGGTCTTTAACCGAAGTGACGAAGCCCACAATCCGACCATCCATTGACAATGTGGTGCAGGCGAAACGGTCTCCCAGCGAATCCGACAACGCTTTGAAATACCCCTTGGGCAATGTCGCCAGACGGGCGGCGGCGCGGTTCTCCACCTGCAGGTAGAGGGCGTGCAGCGCGGCATCCTGTTCATCGCTGATGCTGTCCAGGGTCTGCGTTTCCACGCCAGCGTCCTGCAGTTTCTTGATGATGGCGGTAATGCGCTTGCGGTACTTGCCGGTCAGGCTTTGCAGGTAATCTTCGAAGGTCCGGGTTCCCGGCTCCAGCGTCAACACCATTTCCGGGTCAGTCTGAATGGATCGGTAACTGTAGCGCTTAAGGATGTCAGACTGCGGCAGCATGTCGCTGTTGAAGTCCTTCAGCATGACAAAGTCGATAGAGCCGCCCAGTTTTTCTCCCCGACGGATGCGGTACAGCAGCTCAGCCAGGGCGCGCCATCCCAGCTCCGCATCGACGCCCTCGGCGAAGGCGACGCCATGGAGGCCGCAGGACACCAGATTGCCGCAGACCAAAATGCGCTCCTGGTATTTTTGACTCAGCTTGGCTTTGGCGTTGTCGGGCTTTTCGCTTTTCATCATTCGGTCGCCGGACACATCGGCGATCTGGCAGCTGACCACGCCGATTGGAGTGCGGTCTTTGTATATCAGGCCGTAGCGGGGAGAGACGTTGTCCGGCGCGTTGAGTTCCAGCGCCTGTAGATAATCCCGTTGCAGAAATACGGATGCGGAGGCGGCGACGCGGTCCCAGTCCGTCGCATTGAGAAAGTTGATGCTGTCGGCGATAGCGAACTCCAGTCCCAGAGGCGTGCGGCGTTCTTTATGTCGATTTTTTACGTCCTTGATCTTGGCGAGCGTATTTTTCATGGTTATTCACACCCTTTATAGAAAGCCTTCCTATACTAAGCGAGACGGGGACTGTCGCGCGACAGTATTATTCTCTGGCGAATCAATACGCTATAGCCCATTGAAATTGCCTTAATTACGTATGGCGGCCTGCGTCGGGGTGCGCAAATCTGTAAATTCATGTCGCCTTTGCGAAATCCTTCTATTTCTTTTGTTCCTAAACTAACTGACATTGGGCCTGACAGGCCCGTAAAAAATAACTTCGCCGGAGACGCTGCGGAGCGTTGGCCGGCTCACCCGAATGGAGAAGATGAATGACCTCTAGCCAAGTCACCAGAGAAATGTTTGATCAGGTAATGGTTCCCAACTATGCGCCGGGCCCGATTATTCCCACTCACGGCATCGGCTCCCGAGTCTGGGATCAGGCTGGCAAGGAATACATCGATCTGGCGGGCGGCATTGCGGTAACCGGTTTGGGTCACGCTCACCCGGAACTGGTGGCGGCGTTGACTGAACAGGCGCAAAAACTGTGGCACCTGAGCAACGTCCTGGCGAACGAGCCGGCGATTCTGCTGGCTAAAAAACTGACAGAGATGACTTTCGCCGATCGGGTATTTTTCTCCAACTCCGGCGGCGAAGCCAACGAAGCCGCGTTCAAACTGGCGCGTCGTTACAGCTGGGAAAAACACGGACCTCATAAACACGAAATCGTGGCCTGTAACAACAGCTTCCACGGTCGTACGCTGTTCACCGTCAGCGTGGGCGGTCAAGCCAAGTATCGCGAAGGCTTCGAGCCGGTTCCTGGCGGCATCAAACATGTGCCTTTCAATGATATCGCCGCTCTGGAAGCCGCCATTGATGAAAACACCTGCGCATTCGTGGTTGAGCCCGTACAAGGCGAGGGCGGTGTGACGCCAGCGGATGAAGCCTACCTGAAACGCGCCAGAGAGCTTTGCGACCAGCACAACGCATTGCTGATTTTTGATGAAGTTCAGACTGGCGTTGGCCGCACCGGAGCGCTGTATGCGTACATGAAGTACGGCGTGACGCCGGACATTCTGACCACCGCCAAAGCAATGGGCGGCGGCTTCCCTATCGGCGCCATGTTGACCACCACGGAAGTAGCGAAGAGTCTTGCAGTGGGCACTCACGGCAGCACCTACGGCGGCAACCCGCTTGGCTGCGCGGTAGCGAACAAGGTTATGGACATCGTTAACACACCGGAAGTATTGCAAGGCGTTGAGCGCAAGCATGAGCTGATGGTAGCTGGCCTGAAGGCGATTAATGAGAAATATGGCATATTCAGCGCTGTTCGCGGCATGGGCCTTTTGATTGGCGCGGCGCTCACTGACGAGTGGCAGGGCAAAGCCAAGCAGTTCATGACGGCGGCGCTGGAAGAGGGCGTATTGGCGTTGATCGCTGGACCGAATGTATTGAGACTGGCGCCTTCTCTGATCATCGGCGACGACGAGATCAAAGAAGGACTGGCGCGCTTCGAAAGAGCGGTAGCCCGCGTCGCGCAAGGGCAATAAGGAAAGTTAAAGGGAACTAACTTGTACAACCTGTCAGTCTGATTAATTTGGAGGGAATGAGAATGGTGATTTTTCGCCCCAGCCGCTTCGCCGACCTGCCCGGCATTGAGAAGTTAATAAACGAAAGCGCAGCGCAGGTGTCCACCCTGCCTGCGGACCGCGACAAACTGGGCGAGAAAATCGACCAGTCCTGTCGCTCCTTCGCTGGCGATGAGTCCATGGCGGGCAAGGAACGCTACCTGTTCGTGCTTGAGGATACCGAAAGCAAGGAGATCCTGGGGACGTCAGGCATCGACGCCTGCGCCGGCAACGGCGCGCCGTTTTATAACTACCGGTTGGATGAACTCATTCACTCCTCGCAGCAACTGGGGGTGTTCAACAAGGTTCCCATCCTTTATATGACCCATGAGCTCACCGGATCTCCGCTGCTGTGCTCGCTGACTATTTCTCCCCGTTATCGCAAAACGGAATATTTCGATCTGCTGTCGCGCTCACGCTTCCTGTTTATGGGACAGCATCGTGAGCGCTTCCAGTCCCGCATTATTGTGGAGATTCAGGGCAAGCAGGGCGATAGCGGCGATTCTCCGTTTTGGGACAGTCTGGGCCGCCACTTCTTCGATATGGACTTTGCGACGGCGGATTACTACTCCGGCATCAAGAGCAAAACCTTTATCGCGGAAATGATGCCGCCCCATCCGATTTATGTGAACCTGCTGACCAAAGACGCTCAGGATGCGATCGCACAGCCGCATTCGGCGGCCAGGGACAATTGCCAGTTCCTGAATCGGGAAGGCTTCCGCATGGGCCGTTACATCGATATTTTCGACGGCGGCCCGACTCTGGAGGCGGATTTGGACAATCTGACCACCGTGAAATCCACTAAAACCAAACAGGTCAAGCTGTCGGACAACCAGACCGGCCTGCAATACCTGATGTGCAACACCCTGTTCGAAGATTTCCGCGCTACGCTGGCCAATGTGACGGACGGCATGGGCGACCTGCTGCGTCTGAAGCGCAGCACCGCCGAGGCGATATTGGTGTCGGAAGGCGACAACGTTCAGTTCGCGCCCCTGTGATCGGCGTCGGGACTAACACTTTAAGCGAAGCATAAGACAGGGCCGGAGCAAGAGGATTTCAACATGATGATTATTCGTCCCATTAGCAGCAAAGATTTGGATGCGGTATACGAACTGGCGAAAAGCGCAGGCATTGGCGTAACGACGCTGCCCGCCAACCGCGAACTGTTGTCACAGAGAATTGAAGAATCGGAGCGCTCTTTTTCTGAGCGCATCGAGCAGGAACATGCGTATTACATGTTCGGGCTGGAGGACACTGAGGCCGGAACCATCGTGGGCGTCAGCGCGATCAAGGCGCGGGTTGGCCTGGATGAAGTGTGGTACAACTATCGGGTCTCCACCACGGTGAACGCCTCCAAAGAACTGGGCATTCACAAACAGACGCCAACCCTGTACCTCACCAACGATATGACCAACTGCAGTGAAATCTGCACGTTGTTCCTGCATGAAAAATATCGCAACAGCTTTAACGGCCAGCTGTTGTCGAAGTGCCGCTTCCTGTTTCTGGCGGACTTCTCCGAGCGTTTCAGCAACAAGATTTTTGCGGAAATGCGCGGCTACACCAACGCACAGGGCGAATCTCCGTTCTGGGAAGACCTGGGCCGCAAGTTTTTCAGTCTGGAGTTTTCTCAGGCGGACTACTTGTCCGGCATCGGCAATAAGGCGTTTATCGCTGAACTGATGCCCAAGTATCCGATTTATGTCCCGTTTTTCAGCCAGGAGGCCCGCGATGTGATCGGTCAGGTGCATGAGCACACCAGACCGGCGCTGGCCATGCTGGAAAGCGAAGGCTTCAACTTCAACGGTCTGGTGGACATTTTTGACGCCGGTCCGCTGGTGGAGTCCTTTGTCCATGGCATTCGCAGCGTGCGCGACAGCGCCAAACGCTTCGTCATGCCGGTACAGAAAACCGGCGTCGACGAGATTGCCGAACCCTATATGATTTCCAACCGGTCCTTCTCCAATTTCAGGGTGGGACTGCTCGACAGCGACCAGATCAAATCCGACACCGTCTCCCTCAATCATGATCTGATGGATCATTTGCAATTGGGCGCAGGCGACACTGTACGGGTGGTTGCGTTGAAAGCGAAGAGGAGCGATGCATGACTGTACGTGAAAGCGCATTTATAAACGGCAGCTGGTTAGCTGGCGGCGGCGTAGTGTTCGAGTCCCTGGACCCAGTGACCCAGGATTGTCTGTGGAAAGGCGCGGCGGCCTCCGATGAGGTGGTTGCGCAGGCGGTGCAGGCGGCGCGTCAGGCGTTTCGCAGCTGGGGACGTCTGGATGTCGCCAAGCGTATCGATATCGTCAAGCGCTTCGCAGCGTTGCTGGAAGAAGACAAAGAACGTCTTGCTGAAGTGATCGGCAAAGAGACCAGCAAACCTCTATGGGAGGCGCGCACCGAAGTCGCCAGCATGATCGCCAAAGTAGGTATTTCCGTTCAGGCGTTTAATGAGCGCACCGGCGTCACCGAGCAGGACGTGGCGGCGGGACATGCGGTGTTGAAACATCGCCCCCACGGCGTGTTGGCGGTTTTTGGCCCCTATAACTTCCCCGGTCATTTGCCCAACGGTCACATCGTGCCCGCGCTGATTGCCGGTAATACGATCGTCTTCAAGCCAAGCGAGTTGACCCCGTGGTTCGCGGAAGAAACCGTGCGTATCTGGGCGAAAGCCGGCTTGCCGGAAGGCGTGTTGAACCTGGTGCAAGGCGCGCGGGAAACCGGCGTGGCCCTGGCCGCCAGCGAGGACATAGACGGTTTGCTGTTTACCGGCAGTTCTCCGACCGGACACAGCCTGCACCGCCAGTTCGGCGGTCGCCCCGAGAAAATCCTGGCGCTGGAAATGGGCGGCAATAACCCATTGATCATTGCTCCTCCTTATGACTTGAAAGGCGCTGTGCATCATACGCTGTTCTCGGCATTTGTTTCGGCGGGCCAGCGTTGTACCTGCGCGCGTCGTCTGCTGGTTCCGGATACGGCGGAAGGCAAGGCGTTTCTGGATGAGCTGGTCGCAGCGGCGGCCAATTTGCAGGTAGGACGCTATGACGCGGACCCTCAGCCTTTTATGGGCGGAGTGATTTCCCTGCGTGCGCGGGATCAGATGCTGGCCGCGCAGAGCAAGCTGGCTGCGGAGGGCGGACGCATGCTGCTGGAGATGCGCAGCCTAGAGGAAAACGCGAGCCTGTTGAGCCCAGGCGTTATTGACGTCACCGATGTACAGGAACTGCCGGACGAAGAACACTTCGGACCCATGCTGCAAGTATTGCGCTACCGCGATTTCGATCATGCCCTGGAATTGGCCAACAAGACTGGATTTGGTCTGGCGGCGGGCTTGATCAGCGACTCGCGCGAACTGTATGACCGCTTCTGGCTGGAAGTGCGCGCAGGCATCGTCAACTGGAACAAGCCTCTGACCGGCGCCAGCAGCGCCGCGCCGTTCGGCGGTGTGGGAGCTAGCGGCAATCACCGTCCCAGCGCCTACTATGCGGCGGACTACTGCGCGTATCCGGTGGCGTCTCTGGAAGCGGATCAGGCGCAGGCGCCTGGGCAACTATCGCCGGGCATGTCCTTATAAGTTTTATGGCATGCATAACAGCAACGAATTTAAACGAGTAGAAGAGGCGGATAGACGATGAAGGCATTTGAAGTCAATTTTGACGGGCTGGTAGGGCCGACTCACAACTATAGCGGGCTTTCCTACGGCAACGTGGCCTCAGAAACCAATATTCGCGATGTGTCCAATCCCAAGGAAGCCGCCAAGCAAGGGCTGCGCAAGATGAAGGCGCTGCACGACATGGGCTTCAAGCAGGGCGTGTTATTGCCGCAGGAGCGTCCGGACATCGCGACGCTGCGTCGTCTGGGCTTTACCGGATCAGATCGGGAAGTGCTGCTGCAAGCGGCGCATCAGGCCCCGGTGTTTCTGGGCGCCGTCGCTTCCGCCTCCTGCATGTGGACGGCGAACGCGGCGACCGTTTCGCCCAGCGCCGACACCACCGACGGCCGGGTGCATTTCACCGCAGCGAACCTGAACGCGAAGTTCCATCGTTCGATTGAGCATCCGACGACGACCCGTATCCTGCAGGGCATTTTCAATAATGAGCAGCACTTTGCCCATCACAAGGCGCTGCCGCCTACCAGCCAGTTCGGTGACGAAGGCGCGGCTAACCACACCCGCTTCTGCAAAAACTATGAAGACAAGGGCGTGGAGCTGTTTGTATACGGGCGCGTGGCTTTCGACGAGAACGCGCCGCGCCCGATGAAATATCCTGCGCGGCAGACCCTGGAAGCCTGCCAGGCGGTGGCGCGTTTGCACGGACTGGCTGATTCGTCGGTGGTGTACGCGCAACAAAACCCGGCGGTCATCGATCAGGGCGTGTTTCACAATGACGTTATTGCGGTAGGTAACCGCAATGTGCTGTTCTACCACGAGCAGGCGTTTTTGAATACGTCGCAAATGCTGACCGAGCTGGAAGCGAAACTGCAAGGCTGTCTGCTGAAGGCCGTCAAGGTTTCCGACAGCGAAGTGTCCGTAGCGGACGCGGTGTCCAGCTACCTGTTCAACAGCCAATTGTTGAGTCTGAATGACGACGACATGATGCTGGTGGTGCCTCATGAGTGCCGCGACAATCCCAACGTCAAAGCCTATCTGGATGATCTGGTTACTCGCGGCGGCCCCATCAAGCGCGTCGAAGTTTTCGATCTGAAGCAAAGTATGAAAAACGGCGGCGGCCCCGCATGTTTACGCTTGCGTGTGGCGTTGAATGAAGCGGAGCTGGCGGCGGTGCACCCCCAGGTGATGATGTCGGAGGAACTGTTCGATACTCTTAATGCCTGGGTGGACAAGCACTACCGTGACCGTATCTCCCAGCAGGACCTGGCTGATCCGCAGCTGCTGACTGAATGCCGCACGGCGTTGGATGAACTGACTCAACTGCTGCAATTAGGCTCGCTGTATCCTTTCCAGCTGGCTTAATTCCTTCCTTGAGCGACAAGAGCTGCTTCTAACCGGAGCAGCTCTTCGTTAGTCGTGTCGTAACACAACAATATGTAACGAAACTTAAACTAATTTATCTATAAGTTTCTCTAAGTGTCCGTTAATCTCTGCATGATCGGCTGATCGCCTTTTTCATCAGAATTAAAGCAGGGATACTCAGCGTGGCGGCGAAGCGTCATTCGGTTTTCAACAATGTGCGCCGATTGCTGGCGCGCGCATACAGCTTACGTACAGTGGTCATTGCGGCTGCTTGTCTTATTGTGGTCGCGCCTCAACTGGCCCGTCATCTTCCTTCTCTGGATACCTGGTTATATAACGCCGCCTGGAGCGTCAACAAGAACACTCCTATCAAGCCGGCAGACGATGTGCCTCTGGCGCAAAGGCTGATGCCGGGACTGGCGCCGTCTCCCGTATTCTTTTTAGACCCCTATCTGGCCCCGGCGAAATGGGACGCCGCCAGCCAAATTGAGACCAATGCTTTCCGCGTGGCGCCGGGACTAGAGACGCCGCCCTGGTTTTTTCTGGCGGAGAAAGCGCTCATTTTGATCTGCATGCTGCTGCTGGTGGCGGCATTGCCCCGAATGACCTGGCCGGCGGGTTTTTTTACGGTTGCTGTGTTTGTGGTTTCTCTTGCTGTCATACAGATCGGTATGCAGGTAGCGCAATCAAGATGGCTGCCGCTGGGAGTATCGATCCAGTTCCTGGTGGCGGGCTATCTGGTGATGGCGTTTTGGTTGAAACAGCAAAAGCAAATCGAAGCGTTGCGTGAAGCGCGCGAGGATGTCAGTTTACGTCTGGGTAAAATGCAGCTGAAACAAGGGATGCTGGAAGAAACACTCACGACGCTGCGTCCGTGTCTGTCCAGAGAAGACGCCTGCGCCATTGTGTACGACGTGGCCGTCCAGCAGGAAAAAAAGCGTCAGTATGACGCCGCCGCCAATACCTACTTGTCCATTGCCGCCGCCAATCCCAAATTCCGCGATGCGGCGGAACGGGCGAAGAAACTGGCGAAATTCGAAACCATGCAGCAGGCGGGAGACACCGAATGGGCGGCGACACAAACGCTGGCTACGCCGGCGGACATATCCCGTCCGGTGTTGGGGCGCTATGAAATCGTGCGGGAACTGGGACGCGGCGCCATGGGCGTGGTGTATCTGGGGCGCGATCCTAAAATCTCTCGTCAGGTCGCGGTTAAAACACTGAATTACAGGCAATTCGATTCCCATCGCCTGGCTGATCTCAAAGCGCGTTTCTTCCGTGAGGCGGAAGCGGCGGGCAGATTGGACCATCCCAACATCGTGACGGTTTATGATGTCGGCGAAGAAGCCGACCTCGCCTTTATCGCCATGGACTATATCCAGGGCAAGAGTCTCAACGCCTACGCCAAACCGGGTCGGCTGCTGCCTGTGGAAGTGGTATACATGCTGATGGCGAAAGTGGCGGAGGCTCTGGAATACGCCCATCAGAAAAATATCGTGCACCGTGACATCAAACCCGCAAATATCATCTTCAACCCGGATAACCAACAGGTTAAAGTAACTGATTTCGGCATTGCGCGGATCTCCGACAAGTCGAAAACCCGCACAGGGCAGATGCTGGGCAGTCCGTTGTATATGTCGCCGGAGCAGTTGAAAGGCGGCAAAGTGAACGGGGTCTCGGACATATTCAGCCTGGGTGTGACATTTTATCAGTTGCTGACGGGGGAGCCGCCGTTCAACGCGGATTCTCTACCTGAACTGACTCAGCAGATTCTGAACAAAAAGCACCGCAGCGTCAGAGAACTGAGGCCGGAGCTTCCCGCAAGCGCTGTTCGAATTACCAATAAGGCGTTGCAAAAGGACCCTGCCAAGCGATATGCCAATGCAGGCGAGATGGCGGAACAACTAAGGAGATGTTGCATGAACGAGTTTGGAAAAACCGCCTTATGCTGACATATAAAGTAAGTGGGCAGAGCCATGTGGGCTGTGTCCGTCGGGCGAATGAAGATTATATTGGGTGGCGCGTTTCCACCGATGGAAGAAGAGCGCTGGCGGTGTTGGCGGATGGTATGGGCGGTCACGCGGGGGGCGCCGAAGCCAGTCGCATTGCAGTCGAAGCCTTTATTGAATGCGCCATCGATCTGATGTGGCGCAATGTCGAACTATCCGAATACCTGATCCGTGAACGATTACTGGATGCGGCGGAAGCCGCCAACGAGGCGGTGTGTGTCGAACGCAGGCTGAACGAGGCCCTGTCCGGCATGGGAACCACGCTGGTGGCGGCGTTTTCTTATGATGGCGAGGCTTGCGTGGTTCATGCTGGAGACTCGCGCTGCTATTTGGTGTCGCAATCAGGGGAGCTGAGACAGCTCACCCGGGACGACAGTGTGGTGCAGCAAATGCTGGATGACGGCTCCATTACGGAACAGGACGCCCCGCATGTGCCGTACCGCAATATGCTGACCAAAGCTCTGGGGTGCCAGGAAGACCTGCTGTTCAGTTGCATTAATGTCAGTCTCAAAGAGGGAGAGCGCCTCCTGCTGTGTTCCGACGGTTTGTTCAACATGCTGCCTCAGGGCGTGATCGGCGAGCTGGCCAGCGGCGTGCGTCCGCAGGAAGAGCGCGTCGACAGTCTGATCGCAGCCACCTTGAACAAGGGCGCCGAAGATAACGTCTCCGTATTAATGGTCGAGGTGAGCGGTGTAGCCATCGACGCTTGATGTCATGCGCCGCAGAGAAAAGAAGTGGTAAACAGGATTATGTTCAGCGGAAGGACCGCAAGAAGTGAGGTAAATGTGAGTATGCCCATGCTAGCGCAACTGATTGATGATGTGGTGGCGAATAAGTTTCTTCTGGAGAAGCCGGAAATCGTGATCGGCAGGCATCCCAACTGCGATATCCAGATCAATGACATCGCCGTCAGCGGTAAACATGCGTTGATTGAGGTGGAGCAAAATCAATATATGGAAGGCGTGCTGGATGTCTTTATATCCGATAAAGGCAGCACGAACGGCACTTTCGTTAATGACGAAAAAGTCAGCGGCAGACGCCGCCTGAACAACAATGATGTGGTCAGAGTAGCCTGGAACGCCTTTACCTATATCGAAGGCGCGGAAAACACCTTAGAGAAAACCGCTTATACATTGGACGACTGATCGTTCAAACTCCGCTTGGCCGCAGGGAAGCGGCCGCTCAATTTCATAGACAGGTGGAACTACGTATCCTGGCGCTGACCGGCTCGGCGCAAGCCCTGCAGGCTTAGCGTGTTGGCCTGTCGCAAGAATCCGCTTCCCTTATTGCCATTTTTCGCCATAATTCGCCCGCAAAATTCCCTAAACCTTTGTTACGCTGATATTGATCGTCTGGTATCAGGCGGTGGCAGAGTGCGGCGATATCCTTCAAAAAACGCTTATCAAAAATCGCTACGACTAACCTCTTCTAAAGGACAGTGTATGAGAGAAGTTCTAACCCACTGGGCATGGGGCTTACTATTGGTGTTGATGGTCGGCTGCTCCGGCGAGTCCGGTAATGACGAGGGCGGTAAGACCGCACAGTCGCAGCCGGCCGCTGCTGAGAAAAGACCCGTCATTCCGGCTCCGCAACCCGAAGCTAAAAAACCGCCGGTTAAAGTGGACCGCGAAACGCTGAAGAAAGAATACGCGCAAACGCCGTTCAAAATTCTACGTATCGGCGAGCAGCCCTGGGACGATGGTCCCGCACTCTCTGTCACCTTCTCTGCGCCTTTGGATCAGGACACGATGCTGGGTCGTTATCTGACCGTAGCGGATGAGCAGAATCAGCCTGTCGCCGGAGACTGGATTCTCAACCCCGTCGGCACAACGGCCTTCTTTCCTTTTGTTGAGCCGGAAAAGCGTTATAAGGTCACCGTATCGCAAGGCCTGTCAGCCATCACCGGACGTATGCTGGAAGAGGGCGCGAGTCAGGAGATCACCACGCGTCGTCTAGACCCTAGCGTGCGTTTTATCAGTCGCGGCGCGCAATTGTCGCCGGAACTGACCGACGGCCTGGAAATCGAAGCGCTGAATATCGACGCCGTCGATATGGATATCTGGCGCATCAGCGACGATAAAATGACTGACTTCGTCGGCGGTTACCTGGGTCGCAGCTACTACGAGCTGGAGCAACTGCGTTCATGGGGCGAACTGGTGTACGGCGGTCGTTTCGACCTCAATATCGATGTGAACAAACGCAAACGCCGCCTGATCGATCTTTCCTCCGTCGAACCTCTCAAGCAACCGGGCATCTTTGTCGCCATTATGAAAGGCGCGGGGCATTACCCGTATGAATATGTCACGACCTGGTTCACTGTCAGCGACATCGGCTTGCAGGTGCGCACCTATCAAAATCAGATGCTGGCATGGGTGAACGGACTGGCTGACGCCAAGCCTCGCAGCGGCGTCAGCATTGAGTTGATCAATCAGCAAGGCAAAATGCTGAGAAACGCCAAGACCGACTCCGATGGCGTGGCCACTTTCGAAGGCGCCGAAACCTCTGCGGTGCTGGCGATTGCGCGCACGGACAAGCAACTGGCGCTGGTGCGGTTGAACCAACCGGCAATGGATTTGACTGAGTTCAAACTGCCGAGTCGCAAGCAAAACCCGCTGGAGCTATTTTTGTATAGTCCGCGCGATCTCTATCGTCCTGGCGAGACCGTGCATATCAACGCCTTACTGCGCGATCATGACGGCCGCAAGGTCACCGCCATGCCGATTCAGGCGGAACTGACCCGTCCTGACGGACGCGTGCATACCTCGTTCACCTGGCAGGGGGATGAGCAGAGCTTCTATACCACTACGTTCTCATTGCCCGAAAACACTCTGACAGGCGATTGGTTCTTCAAGGCCACCCTGGGCAATGGCGATTACTTCCTGTATCGCCTGCAGGTGGAAGACTTCCTGCCTGAACGCATGCGTTTGGAAATCAAACCGGATGCGGAAAACTACAGCACGACCGATACCATCAATCTGCAGTTGCAGGCGGAATACCTTTGGGGAGCGCCTGCCTCCGGCAACCGTGCGGAAACTACCTTGCAGATTGCGCCGGCGCGTACTGTCTCCGAAACTTTTTCTGACTTTATCTTCGGCGAAGATAACGATGCGCTGAAAGAAACGCTGTCTTTACCGCCCGTAGACTTGGACGAAGAAGGTCATTACTCCCTGGAGCTACCCAACCATTGGTCTGATGCGACTATGCCTGTGCGGGTGCGCGCTAATGTCAGCGTGTTTGAGTCCGGCGGTCGCCCTGTCGCCAGACAATGGCAACAGTCTTTGTGGCCCAGCGAGAGCCTGGTCGGCGTGCGGCCTTTGTGGGATGGCGACATCGCCGACCCTGAAACCAGTGCGGCATTTGAGCTGATTCATATTAATCAGGCGGACGAATTACTGGGCATGGAATACCTGGACGCCACCCTGGTTCGGGAAGATTCCGCCTATTACTGGCGCTGGAGTGATGACGGGTGGGACTACGAGACCACGGAGCGTAACCAGCCAGTCTACAATCGCGTATTGAAAATCGAGCCGGGCCAGCGTTTGACGGTGTCCGTACCGGTGGAGTACGGCAACTATCGTCTGGAGCTGCGCGACAAGCAGCAGAATCTGCTTAATGCCTATAAGTTCTTTGCGGGCTGGACCTGGGACGGCGAGCGCGGCGGCAAAGGCCCACGCCCTGAGCAAGTGGAGCTGCGCTGGGATAAAAACGCCTATCTGGGAGGCGATACCGCCAAGCTGACGTTGCAGGCGCCGTTTGACGGGCGCGCTATCGTCACGGTTGAAGCGAACGAGTTGCTGTGGCGTGGCGCTGTGGACGTCAAAGACGGCAAAGCGGAAATTAATGTGCCGGTGAAGGATGTCTGGACGCGTCACGATATGTTCGCCACGGCGCTGGTGTTGCGTCCCGGTAAGCAATCCGCCATGGAAATGCCGCGTCGCGCCTGGGGTATGCGTCATCTGCCTTTGGACCGCGAAGCCAGAAAAATGCAGATCGAACTGAAAGCGCCGGAGCGTGTTGAACCGGAGAGTAAAGTGGCGGTGCAGATTCAGGTGCAGCCTGGCGCAACCACCTCTAATACCGTAGCAGTGACTCTCGCTGCGGTGGATACCGGCGTCCTCAGCCTGACCCGCTTCAAAACGCCTGACCCATTCGCCTGGTTCTTCAGTCCGCGTAGTTACTCTGCGGAAATTCGCGACACCTATTCCAGTCTGATCGAAATGAGCAGCGCGGACCGCGCCAGACAACGTTTCGGCGGCGACGCGGATGAAATGTCCCGTGGCGGCGATGCCCCCGTCAGCGATGTGCAGATTGTCTCTCTCTATTCAGGCAAAGTGGCGCTGGATGCGGAAGGGAAGGGAACCATCGAACTGCAACTGCCTTACTTCAATGGCGAAGTGCGCCTGATGGCGGTGGCGTTTGACGACGCGCGCAGTGGTTCTGCGGAAAAACCGATGACCATCGCCGCGCCGGTCGTGGCGGAAGTCAACTTGCCGCGTTTCCTGGCGTTTGGCGACAAAACCGAAGCGCTCTGGGATCTGCAAAACCTGTTGCCGGAACAACGTAAACTGAGCGTCAAAGTCAGCGCTGACAACCCTCTGGGTAGCGGCGAATTCGCCACGGAAATAACTCTGGCGGGCAAAGGCCGCGAATGGGTGCGCTTGCCTCTGGAGGCGATGGATGCGGAAGGCGTGGGCAAACTGTCGTTGAGCGTCACGTCGACGGATGGCCTGGAGCCGGCGATCAATATTCAGCGTGAATGGAAGCTCGGCCTGCGTCCGCCTTATCCGGCGCAATTGAACGTGCAAAGCCATGTTTTGGAGTCCGGCGCAGCTATGTCGCTGACCGACCCGTTGATTGATATGGCCCTGAGTTCGTCGCTGGAAACACAGCTGTCAGTCGGCCCTGTGCCGCCGCTGGATTCCAACGAATACATGAAGTATCTGATTCAATACCCCTATGGTTGCCTGGAACAGACTTCCAGCCGGGTATGGCCGTTACTGCTGGCGACGGAGCAGGACTTGTTCAAGTACGACCGCAGTAGCGGCAAGCAGCTCGCCCAAGAGCGCGATCAGTGGGTTGAGAAAGGCCTGGGACGCATTTCCGGCATGCAGCGTTACGATGGCAGCTTCGGGCTATGGGGCAACGACAGTGATGAATATCACTGGCTGAGCGTTTACGCCACGGATCTGCTGCTGACGGCGAAACAGCGCGGCTATAACGTGGATCAGGGGCTGCTCGATAACGCGTTGGGACGTCTGCGCACCTATCTGACCACGCAAGGTCGCCTGAGCACCGAGAACAGCTACTACAGCGAAGCCCGCGATCATTACCACCTGGCTTATCGCGCCTACGCCGCATTGGTGTTGGCGTCGGTGCAGCAAGCCAAGCTGGCGGACGTTCGCACCCTGTACGATAACTACAGCAAGTGGGCCAAATCGCCCTTGCCGCTGGCGCAACTGGCGTTGGCGCTGGAGAAACTGGGCGACGCCCGACGCGCGCAGGAAGCCTGGTACAAGGCGCTGCATTGGGGCGAAATCGGACGTTACTATGCCGGCGATTACGGTTCACCGGTGCGCGATCTCGCCTGGACGCTGTTGCTATCTCTGGACAGCGCCGTCGCCAAGCAGCCCTGGGATCTGATCTATCCGTTGCGGGATGAACTGCGTGATCGCCGCTGGTTGTCCACCCAGGAGCAAATGGCCCTGTATCGCCTGTCCCTGGCTTTGAACACTAAAGCTGGCGCTGAATGGAAAGCCTCTCTGGCGTTAAATGGCGAAAGCGAGGTGCTGGAGCAGACGCAACAATGGATCAACACCTGGAGTAAAGGTTCCTGGCCCGGCGATGCGCAACTGAGCAACATGAACGACTTCCCGCTGTTCGTCACCTTCAAGGCGCAAGGTTATCCGACGCAGGCGCCGAAACAGACCTTCGACGGAATCGAAGTCGAACGGGAGTTCTTCGACCTGAACGGTCAGCCCCTCAACGTGAAGAAGCTGGAAAGCGGCGACTTCGTGTTGGTGATGCTGCAAGTGCGTACGCAAGGCCATCGTTACCTGCCGGACGCATTGCTGGTGGATCTGCTGCCGGCGGGTCTGGAGCTGGAAAACCAGAATCTTGCTAACGCCACGCGCTTCGATGAAGTGGTGGTGCGCAATAAGATGGTCAGAGACTGGGTGGCGGATACCAGAGTGTTGCATCAGGAATACCGCGATGACCGTTATGTCGCCGCAGTCCCTCTGGACGCCTACAGCACCTCCGTGATCTTTTATTTGGCGCGGGCGGTGTCGCCGGGCGAGTACGTGATTCCTCCCACGGTTGTGGAGGATATGTATCGCCCGTACTACCGGGCGATCAGCAACACGCCAGGAAAAGTGACCATCAAGGAGCGCTCCGCGCAATGATGGGTAGGGCGCAATCTGTACGGAAAAGTGGAAGAGGGCGGCGCAAGAGCGCTCTTCAGCTACTGATGGCGTTGGGTTGCGCCCTGGTGTTCTGGATTGTCGTGTTTGTCGCCGCCGACGCCTTGTTTCCCTTGCAGGCGCCTCAGGAACAGGGGCGTCGCTTCGCCCAGGTGGTGGTGGACGCCAGGGGGCAGCCGCTAAGGGCGTTTCCGGATCAGGACGGCGTGTGGCGTTATCCGGTGACGCCGGAGCAGGTGTCGCCGCGCTACCTGCAGGCCTTGATGTCTTACGAAGACCGCTGGTTTTACTATCACCCTGGCGTTAATCCGCTGGCGTTGATTCGCGCCTTTGGACAGTGGATCTATCATCGTGAAACGGTGTCTGGCGGCTCCACGTTGACCATGCAGGTTGCGCGAGTCCTGCATCCGCATTCACGGACATTGCCGGGCAAGTTATATCAGATGTTTCGGGCGCTGCAGTTGGAGGCGCATTTCAGCAAAGAGGAAATCCTCACGCTGTATCTTAACTACGCGCCATTTGGCGGCGCGGTGGAAGGCGTTCAGGCGGCGAGTTATACCTATCTGGGCAAACCCGCCGCGCAACTGACCCATGCCGAAGCGGCGCTATTGGCGGTGTTGCCGCAGCGGCCTTCCGCATTGCGACCGGACCGCTTTCCAGCGCGCGCGCGTCAGGCTCGCGACAAGGTTATCCAGCGCATGCGTACATTTGAGTTATGGTCGCAGCAGGAAACCCGCGAGGCGTTGCAGGAGCCGGTGAGCGCGTTTTTTAATCCCCATCCCATGCTGGCGCCGTTATTGGCGCGGCGACTCAGTCAGGCGTTTCCAGAGCAAGCGCTGATCCAAACCAATATCGACAGCGCGCAACAGACTGCTGCGCAAGGGCTGGTGGCGGATTATATCCGTCAGTTCCCCGAGCAGACTTCCGCCGCGGTGTTGGTGGTGGATAATGCGTCGCTGGCGGTGCGCGCGTATGTGGGAACCGCGGAGTTCGGCTCGGAGGAAAGAGCGGGGCACGTGGACATGGTTCAGGCGGTGCGCTCCCCTGGAAGCACGCTAAAACCGTTTTTATATGGCATGGCCATTGATGAAGGGCTGATTCACTCGGAGTCTTTGCTGACGGACGCGCCACTTGCGTTCGCAGGCTATCGTCCTTTGAACTTCGATACCGGATTTTCCGGCCCTGTCGGCGTCAGTGAAGCGCTACGTCGCTCGCTGAATGTTCCGGCAGTTCAGGTGCTGGACGCCCTGGGGCCGGAGTTGTTTTACGCAAGACTCGCCAACGCGGGAACGCCTTTGCGTTTGCCGGCGGGGGCGCGCCCTAATTTGTCACTGGCGTTAGGCGGCTCGGGAGCGACCTTGGAAGAGCTTGCTGGCGCTTATGCTGCATTGGGGCGACAAGGAATGGCCGGGCGTCTGCGGCTACAGCCTGATGATCCTATAACGGAGCGTCGACTGCTCTCCACTGGCGCAGCCTGGATTATTCAAAACGCATTGCGCATGCCGTTGGAACGCAGCAACAATCTGTACCGGCAAAGCCGGGCCTGGATGCCGAAGATCGCCTATAAAACCGGCACCAGCTTTGGATTTCGCGACGCCTGGGCGCTGGCTTCCACTGAAGCGGTGACCGTAGCCGTGTGGGTCGGCAGGCCCGATGGCACTGCATTGCCCCATAATACGGGCCGCTTTTCGGCGGTGCCTCTGCTTGATCGATTGCTGCATCTGATGCCAGTGGAGTCATTGCAACCCTCTGCACAGCCAGCGAATGTGCGACAGGCTCCGATATGCTGGCCGCTGGGAACGCAACAACAATTGCAGTCAAGCGATGCCTGTCAGCAAATACACCATGCCTGGTTGTTGGATGAGGCTGCCCCGCCAACGCTGCGTGACCCATTTCAATCCCTTGGGGAATCTCTGTCTGTCGCAGTGAGCCTGGATGCTTCCGGGCAATATCGAATAACGCCCCATTGTACTGAAGCGAAAGTGACCCAAACGCAAGTGACTCTCTGGCCTGCGTCCCTGGAGCCATGGCTGCCCAGGCGTCGGCAAAGGGATAAGCTCCTGCCGCCAATACACCCAGCCTGTGGCGCGGAAGCAGACCAGGCGATCGGCGTCCTGGCGATGGAGGGCATTCGCCCAGGCTCCACATTAACCCCGCTTCCCGGCGAAGGCGAACTGCCGGAAGTTAAGCTAAAAGCGGACGGCGCCCAAGGAGAAAACCACTGGTTTCTGGACGGCGTATGGCTCGGTTCAGTAGAACCCGGTCAGGAATGGTCGTTGGCTTCGTTGACTAACGGCCCGCATGTTGTGTCCGTGATGGATCAGGCGGGTAAGACGGCGCGGGTGGCGTTCCGAGTGGCAGGGGTTAAATAGTTGGAGCTGGCAAATGATCCGCCCGATCAGACAAGCTGCCGGGCGGTAACATGGTTACTTGATGTCAGATAAGTTGGCGTCCTCAAGCTGTTTCCAGGTCATAAAGTAGCTTGGGTTTCCGTTAACGCCTAAGTAGACTCCTGCTTCAGAGTTATCGTATTTGAGCGTCAAAACGGTATTACTGTCCCCTGTAATTTGGATCACGCCTTCATAAGGGTAATCGGCGTCCTCGTTTCTCTCGACATTGGTAGTGGATTGCACTTTGAGAGAAGCATTTGACAACATAGAGCCGCTTAAATTCATGTTAATTGAAAAGGAAGTCTTTAGGCTATTATCGCTCCCATTAACGTTGATTCCGGTTACGACTAACTGCTTGGAGCTCCCAATCATATTAAGATTTAACTGGCCTGATAAGCGCATATCCAGCAGCTTTTGATAATACTCGGCTTGCAAGTCTATCGTCCCATTGATAGCTAGTTTTCCATCAATGGAGCAGTTCTTCGTCACTGCCTTTCCAATGATATCTTTTTTGCCGGTAACGCTGTTGCGTGTGGATTTCATGCTAAGGGCGACGCTGCCTGAACGCTCGCATGGATTAGTCTCTGAATAGTCGTCAGTTTCGCCGTCGTTAGAAAAGTATATGATGTCCTGCAGTTTAACTAATAGGCTGGCTAGCTGCGTGGCGTTGCCCTCCGAGATGGCGAATGTCTTTGTAGTCGAGCTGTCGCTATCAGGGTTTGAGACGCGAACTGGATTTGTTCCGCTGTCACCTCCGCCACCTCCACCTCCGCATGCGGATATAAGTAAAATGCTTGAAGTCAGCAGTGTGGCTGGACCAAAACGATGTATTGAGAAGTTGCTTAGCATTTACTGTATTACTCCTGTGTAAAACCATCCCTCGAGGAAACTAACCTGAACACGCGCAATAACGTGGAGTGCGCGAAAAATGGCGTTTTATATCCGAGCGGGCGTAAGAATTGAGCTTAACGGCGTTTAGCCGGGAGCGGCATTCTAGTTAGTTTTTGATTAGTAGGAAATATTTTTACATTGGGCCCAGAGGTAGGAGGTCTTTGTCGCCGCTTTTTCTGTATGATGTGGCCAATCATTCAGTATCAATAAAGCTCAGCGTGGAACGGGCTTGAATACTATTTCGTTCTACGCTCAAGATTTTAAGGCGTTTATGAAAACTGCAAAAACGATTCGGAGCGCCGCTATGGCGCTCGCCTTAATTTCCTCCCTGGCGGCGGCGGAAGACAATACGGTCTCTTGCGATAGCGACGTCATTAAGTGGTTTTCCAGCAAGAACTATGAAGCTGGCGACCTGACTTTCTATGATGGCGTCTGGTATCGATCTCGTATGCGCCATTCGGGAATGCAGCCAGGTATCGGGTTTACCTGGGAGAAACTGGATCTGCCGCCTTGTGAAGCCATTCTGGAAGCCAGTGATGGTGAGTCCGCCAAGAAGCTGGAACCAGGTCATCTGACGACCCCTTCTGAAAACACACGTCCTATTGATGCGCAAGCGGCTGTTGCGGACGTCGATGAGCGTGGCGAAGCCGATAGCGGGATTGAGGGCGGCGCATCGACAGTGACGGAAGCGTCGGTGGTCGAGCAGCCTGTTGAAGCGCAAGTGGAAGATGTCGGCTCAGACGACTGGCGGGAGAAAGAGAGTCTGATTTCGCAGATAAAAAATCTGTTGAGCCCTGAGCCTGAGTCCGATGGACCGAAATGCGCTGACATCAAGCCCTGGAATTTTGCGCAGTCCTACTATGTCTCCGATTTGGTGAGCTATAAGGGACAATATTACTCGGCGATTCGTAATTCCAACGGCGGCTATCCGGATACCATGCAGGCGCCGCCATCCTGGAAGCCGATTGAGCTGGACTGCGACAACTAAGCCGTTCATTTAGCAGACAAACCGCGTGCTTATGGTTGTCTGCTACATCTCGACTGGCGCAGCCGCTGACATTTGAAGTATTTACAGCAAAAGGAGAAGACGAATGCTGCAATCCGACATTCATGGAATATTGGAATTTTTAAGAGGGGCGGAGCAGCTTAAGAACGTCATCCGCTCCGCCTGGACTTCTGCGGGCCGTAAAGAGAGCACTGCGGAACATACCTGGCGCCTCTGCCTGATGGCGATGGTGTTTGAAAAGGCGCTGCCGGAGCTGGATTTCGCCAAGCTGCTAAAAATATGCCTTATTCACGATCTTGGAGAGGCCATCAGCGGAGACATTCCTGCGACGGAACAGTCTCCGGATGTCGATAAGTCCATTCAGGAACGCAAAGATCTGCAGCAGTTACTGACGCCGCTGCCCGAGGCTCAGCAGCAGGAAATTCTGGCGCTGTGGGATGATTATGACCAAGTGCAATCCATTGAGGCTAAAGTCGCCAAAGCCCTGGATAAGATGGAAACCATCCTGCAGCACAATCAGGGGAAAAACCCTCAGGATTTCGATTACGCGTTCAACCTGGAATACGGCAAAAAATACGCGAATATAGACCCATTTATTCAGCAATTACGGGAAATTGTCGATCAGGAGACGCTGGAGAAAGCGCAAGGCTCAGGGAAAGGGCAGGCTAAGTAATGGGGTAACCATATTCCCGAGACGAACCCTGGGAAATCTCCTGGCTGGTCTCGGGATTTTTAAGGCTTTATTCCGCTACTTCGTAATCGAACACCATGACATCGGCAATGGTCGGAACGAAAACTTCTTTGAACGCTTCATGCTTGGGGTGAGGAAGATAAGCGTCGCGGTCCGCAATAGTGGCGAAGGACAGATTGAAGCAATGCTCCAGGCCTTTGGTCAGTCCCTCTGGACTATTGTTGGGGCCGTATTCGAACGCGGCGACTTCGTCCATTTCCTCCGCCATTCTTGCGAAACGCTCGACCATTTCCGCCACATCCGCCTTGGATAGGCTGTCTTTAAACTTCACGAATACAAAATGTCTGATCATGTCCAAGTCTCCGGGATGGCGGACAGGCGCCGCCGTTCGTTAAGTTTCTGATAACTAAGCGCCTTTGCGAATCGGATTTGACGCTCGTCAGCGTTGTCGCGATCATTTTTCTTTATTGTTCCTTTCGTTTTCGAATTTGTACGAGGGAGGAGGAGAAATGAACAGCGAATTGCAGCGCGAATCGCAAAAAAAGTGGATCAGGTTTCTGGCTCCGGCGCTATTGCTGGCGGCGGCCGGATTCGCCTACATGGCCTACCAGCCGGACAGTCTACCGGACTCCATCGCCCGGGGAAATGGGCGTCTGGAAGCGCAGGAAATTGATGTCGCCACCAAGCTGCCGGGACGGGTGGAGGAAGTTCTGGTGGAAGAGGGAGAAATGGTGAAAGCCGGCCAGGTGCTGGCGCGCATCAATGTGGATGATCTGCAGGCGGAGTTGCGTCAGGCCCAGGCTACGCTGCGTCAGGTGCAGGAATCCGCCAAGTACGCGGAAGCGGTGGTGGATCAATATGAAAGTGAGTTGAGCTTTGCGGAAAAGGAGCTGACTCGCTCTACTCAGTTGAGTCAGAAAGGCCACGTCTCCGCGGAGAAACTGGACCTGGACAAGACTTCCAAGTTACGTGCTGAAGCCGCACTCAAAGCCGCCCGCATCAAGGTGGTGGAAGCTCAGGCGGCGATTGAAGCCGCGCAAGCGGCCATTGAGCGCCTGTACGCCAATATCGCCGAATCCGAGTTGAAAGCGCCCATCGACGCCCGGGTGCTCTATCGACTGGCGGAGCCGGGAGAGGTGCTGGGCTCCGGTGGCAAGGTGGTGGCCTTGTTGGACCTGACCGACGTCTACATGACGATTTTTCTCCCTACCTATCAGGCTGGCGTGTTGTCAGTAGGCGCGGATGCGCGAGTAGTGGTCGACGCCTTGCCGGACTTGCGTATTCCCGCCAGGGTTTCTTATGTGGCGCCCCGGGCGCAATTCACGCCCAAGCAGGTGGAGACGCAGACGGAGCGTGAGAAACTGATGTTCCGGGTGAAAGTGAAAATTGATCCTGACTTGCTGAAAGCGCATCAGGAAAAAGTCAAAACCGGGGTCACAGGCGTGGCTTTTGTGAAACTGGAAGACGCTGCTGAATGGCCGGAAGATCTGCAAGTGAGGCTGCAGTGAACCCGGCGGCGCCGGTCATCGAAATCAATGGGCTCGAACATCGATACGGCGACCTTCTCGCGCTTCAAACGCTGAGCCTGAGTATTCCCGCTGGCGTCATTGCCGGGATCATTGGTCCCGACGGCGTCGGCAAGTCCAGTCTGTTGAACCTGATATCCGGCGCCGCGCGTATTCAGTGCGGCTCGGTGAGCGTATTGGGCGGCGACATCGGCGACGATAATGTGCGCGATGAACTGTCGCCCCGCATCGCTTATATGCCGCAAGGGCTGGGGAAAAACCTGTACTTCTCGCTCTCTGTTTTCGAGAACGTGGACTTCTTTGGCCGCCTGTTTGGTCTGGATAAGAGGGAGCGTCATCAGCGCATCAATACCTTGTTACGCCGCACTGGTCTGAGCCGGTTTCGCGAGCGGCCGGCGGGTAAGCTTTCCGGCGGCATGAAGCAGAAGCTGGGGTTGTGCTGCGCCCTGATTCATGACCCGGACTTGCTGATTCTGGATGAGCCGACCACCGGTGTCGATCCATTGTCCCGTCGCCAGTTCTGGCGGTTGATTGATGAGCTGCGGGGCGATGCTGGTCGCATGAGCGTGCTGGTGTCCACGGCCTACATGGATGAAGCGGAACGCTTTGACTGGCTGGTGGCGATGGATAAGGGCCGAATTCTGGCGACGGGAACGCCAAAGGAGTTGAAGACGCGAACCGGGGCGGGAAATCTTGATGAGGCGTTTATTCGCTTGCTGCCGGAAGAAAGCCGCAAAGGGCATCGTGAGCTGACGATTTCCCCCTGGCGAGAGCGCTCGTCAACCCCCGCCATTGAAGCGGAAGGGCTGGTTAAACGCTTTGGCGATTTCACGGCGGTAGATCATGTGAGTTTCAGTATTCGTCAGGGAGAAATCTTCGGTTTTATCGGCTCTAACGGCTGCGGTAAAACCACCACGATGAAGATGCTGACCGGGTTGTCTCCACCGACCACTGGCGCCGTGCGACTGTTTGGCGCCGAAATGGCGTCGAACGACCTGTCTGCGAAGAGAAACGTGGGGTACATGTCGCAGTCGTTTTCACTCTACGCTGAGTTGACCGTGCGCCAAAACCTCATGCTGCACGCACGCATATTTGGATTGGACGCCAGCCAGTCGGAAACGCGAACTCAGGAGCTGTTGAGCGAGTTTGATCTGCTGGCCTATGAGCATGAATTTGCGGAATCCCTGCCTCTGGGGATTCGGCAGCGTCTTTCGCTGGCGGTGGCTGTCGTCCACAAGCCAAAAATTCTTATTCTGGATGAGCCCACCTCCGGCGTGGACCCGGTGGCGAGGGATCGGTTCTGGGAGCATCTTATTCAGCTTTCCCGCCAGGATGGGGTGACCATATTTATATCCACCCACTTTATGAATGAAGGCGAGCGCTGTGACCGCGTGTCGTTGATGCACGCCGGTAAAGTATTGGCCTGCGACACACCTCAAAATATTGTGGCGCAACGGCAGGCGGAGAATTTTGAAGAGGCGTTCGTCAGTTGTTTGACTGAAGCCGCCAGCGAGGGCCAGGACGCTGATGACGACGCTGGCGATGAACTTCCTTCGGATGTAAATCCATCGCCTGAGCGTCCCAAACCGCCCATGACGCGAGGTTTCAATATGCGTCGAATGTTGGCCTATGCGCACAGGGAATCGCTGGAGTTTTTGCGCGATCCGATTCGCCTGACGTTTGCGTTGTTGGGCTCGGTTATCTTGATGTTTGTGTTGGGATACGGCGTCAGTCTGGATGTAGAGGATCTGGCGTTCGCCGTCTACGATCAGGATCAAACGCCGGAAAGCCGTGACTACATTCAGTATCTGGCGGGATCGCGCTATTTCATTCAGCAGCCGCCGGCGTCCACCTATGAGGATGTGGATCGTCGCATGCGCAGTGGCGAACTCAGCTTTGTGGTGGAGATCCCCTCCGGCTATGGGCGCGACATACGCCGAGGACGACCGACTGGCGTGGCGGTATGGCTGGATGGCGCCATGCCGTTCCGGGGCGAGACGATCAAAGGATATTTGTCCGCCGCCCACTACGCTTATCTTGGAGATCTCGCCATACGTTCATTGGGTTCGGCGCCTGCGTTGTCTCCAGTCAATTTGGAAATGCGTTATCGATACAACCAGGATTTCCGCAGCATCTACGCCATGGTTCCCGCGGTGATTCCTATGCTGCTGATATTCATTCCCGCCATCTTGATGGCGCTGGCGGTGGTGCGGGAGAAGGAGCTGGGCTCCATCGTCAACCTGTATGTCACGCCGGTGACGCGGTTGGAGTTTCTGCTGGGCAAGCAGGCGCCATACATTCTTGTCAGTATGATCAGCTTTTTGTTGCTGGTGGCGCAGTCGGTTTTTTTCTTCGATGTGCCCATCAAAGGCAGCTTCGCTGCGTTAAGCGTCGCGGCGCTTTTGTATGTCACCGCAACGACAGGGCTGGGATTGCTGGTGTCTTCGTTTACCCGGACCCAGATTGCCGCGTTGGCGGGGACGGCGTTGGCCACACTGGTTCCCGCGGTGCAGTTTTCCGGTATGACAGATCCGGTGTCCTCCCTGGAAGGGGCTGGCGCCTGGATCGGCAGCCTGTATCCGACCACTTACTTTCTGATTATCAGTCGGGGAACCTTCACCAAGGCGCTGGAGTTTGCGGATCTGTACCGTTACTTCCTGATTCTCGCCGCCTTCATTCCGGTGGTTACTGTGCTGTCGGTATTAACTCTGAAAAAGCAGGGGCGTTGATATGAGAACCAGATTAGCCAATATTCGCCGCCTGGGAGTGAAAGAGATTCGCAGCTTTCTACATGACCGCGCACTGCTGATATTTGTCCTGGCGGCGTTCACGATCATTGTGTACAGCGCCGCGACGGCTGCCTCACGGGAACTGCGCAACGCGCCGCTCGCAATCGTGGATGAAGACCAGAGCCAACTGTCTTTACGCATCGCCAATGCGTTTTACCCCCCGCATTTCAAAGAGCCGGAGTTGATCTCTTATGCGGAAGTGGACGCAGGAATGGATGAAGGGCGCTACACCTTTGTGGTGGTTATTCCATCCGGTTTTCAGAAGGACGTGATGGCGGGAGGCAGTGCGGATGTACAGGTGAATATCGACGCCACCGCCATGACGCAGGCGTTCATTGGCGCTACCTATATTCGCAGTATCGTGACGGCGGAGGTGAATGAGTTCGTCAGCGGACGCCGTGACGATGCGGCGCTGCCGATAGAGCAGAATGTGCGCGTCATGTTTAACCCCAATCTGACGGGATACTGGTTCGGTGGCGTGATGGAGATTATTTCTCAGATCACACTGTTGTCGATTATTCTCACCGGTGCTGCGTTGATCCGAGAGAAAGAGCACGGCACTCTGGAGCATCTGTTGGTGATGCCATTGTCGCCCCTGGAAATTATGGCGGCGAAGGTGTGGTCCAATGGGCTGGTCGTTCTGCTGGGGGCGGCCATGTCGCTGTATGTGGTGATCCAGGGCGTGTTGGATGTGCCGATTGCAGGATCGATTCCGTTATTTCTGGTCGGAGTAGCGCTGCATCTGTTCTCCACGACCTCCATGGGGATATTCCTCGGCACGGTCGCACGCTCCATGCCGCAACTGGGACTGCTGATTATCCTGGTGATACTGCCCATGCAGTTGCTGTCCGGCGGCATCACGCCGAGGGAAAGCATGCCGGATATCGTGCAATACATCATGCTGGCGGCGCCGACCACGCACTTCGTCAGTTTTGCGCAGGCGATTATCTATCGCGGCGCCGGGTTCTCCGCGGTATGGCCTCAATTTCTCGCCATCACGGCGATTGGATTGGCTTTGTTTCTGGCGGCGCTTGGACGATTCCGGAAAATGGTGGAAACTACCCAATCGTAAACAAATAGCCATGCAGTAAAAGGAAGTCCGATGACGCCAGCGATCAATCAGGCCAAGAAGGCCAAGGTAACCTACCAAGTTCATGAATACGCGCACGATCCGCGTTCTGAATCCTACGGAGAGGAAGCCGCACAGGCAATGGGAGCGCCTGCTGAGCGCGTATTCAAGACGCTGCTGGTGTCATTGACCGGCGGCGCGCAAAAGCTCGCCGTGGGAATAGTGCCGGTCTCCGGAAAGCTGGACCTGAAAGCCGTTGCGAAGGCGCTAGGCGCCAAAAAAGCAGAGATGGCGGACCCAAAAGAAGCGGAGCGCGCCACCGGATACATTGTCGGCGGCATCAGCCCACTGGGACAGAAAAAGCGCCTTCCTACCGTCCTTGACGATACCTCTCTCAACTACGCCACCATCTTCGTCAGCGCAGGAAAACGAGGCCTGGAAATAGAACTTGCTCCTCAGGACTTGCTATCGCTCACTGGCGGCGTCGCCGCGGCGATTGGCGTTTCAGATTGAATGGAATATGAAACAGATGTTGACGCCTTGGCGTGATGCATGATCGCGCCGATGAGGGCCGGATTAGGTTTCTGAGAGAGAGTACATGTATCGAAAGTCGATGCCAAAATGCGAAGTAAAGGGGTCTCTAGACCCAGTGCTATTTAGACATATGGGCATAGAAGACCTTA
>NZ_JAPELK010000017.1:0-109082 GCF_029813005.1 Hahella sp. CR1 | reverse complement strand
CTCTTCAAAGTTTATTTTGGCATCCAGAACTTAAATATATTATGGCTTAGTGATCGGATACTTATTTACGGGTTAGTAACTAAGTATCTCTAACAACCAAGCAGATACACAGAATTACCTACAGGATCCATAACAAATAGAGTGCGCCTATATCTCAATCCATGTCCATCGTTTTAAACCCCATCTCCTGCAATCTATTTAAGATACAAGAATAGGCATACTTTCTTGATTCAAACTCAAAGCGGGTATGCTTTTTATCAAAAAACTCAACCCAAGGCGGGGATGACAGAAGACCTCGTCTACCTATATAGCCTATTTCAAACTCATTACAATAACCACACTCTTTTAGATTGATGCTCATTTCAATGCCTTTTGAGTTAATATATTTAATAGCACCACTAGATACACATAGTATTTGAGTTGTATGGCTCGCACCAAAGAACGCACTCTCTCTTCCTGTTGGCGTATAGACTACATCAGCTGGACGACGTAGCCTTTCCAAAATAGAACTAGATGTTTGATCGGTGTGCTTTGTCATAATTATCCCGAACGAAGGTTATGAGGTTGCTTTATCATAGAGCTTTTCATCACCAAGGCCCCTTTACATATGGCCTAGGCCATACCCCCTCTTGCTCCGTCATAACAAGACAAATACCATTTCCTTCCAAAAATACAATTACACTAGCCCTTAGGGCATCATTGAACACAGGTTTAAGGAGTAACAGTGAATCAGACATCCCCTTCGCAGAAGGTCGTTAACGACTTATTCCGCATCGCGGAGTTGCTGCGCTATACCGAACAGATAACCCCTTACGGGTATGCTTGGCTGATGGAGTTCTGCGCAAATATAGAAGCCAAAGAGGATGAGCAACAATTTGACGCAGCCATCCCCTCAATTCAGTCAATGACCGATATCACCCCAGAGCCTTCTACGGCAGCTCAGTTATCCCGCCGAAACGGCTAACGAAATTTACAAGCACGGATTTATTAATCAATACGCCAGGGATTTGGCTTTTACTTTAAACGCCAGAGGCGACCTGAAGCTCCTTTTTGATCGTCGTCATCCACTCTGCAAAATCCGCATCCAAGAATTTCGCCTCATCTTTCAACCAGTCCTGGTAATCCTCGTAGCGCCCTTGCCGGAACCACTTCACCAATCGTTCAACATCGTCTGGACGTTGTTCGAACATATACCGCACCGCCCAATAACCCCAATGATAAATACGTGACTCATCGCTCTTGTAGTTGGAGTGTATGATATCTGAGAAACGCACCATTTCTGACAAAGCCGCTTCTTCTGCATCTGGATAGTGATCCTGTAAGGCAATGTATTCGGCGACGCCTTCGGCCCACCAAACATTATCTTCAACGTACTCCGACTCCAAACCATACATGGTGAATCACCCGTCCAGATAATGCACAAACTCATGATCCAGATTCAGTATCTGATGAGAGTCTGAGACCTCTTCTGACTGATAAGCCAGCACTCGCGCCTGATTAGCTTCATCAAAAGGATCGCCCTCATAGAAAACGCCACCAGCGGTCACTGCATCGGAATCAAACAATAGCCAGCCCAAGTCAACGAATGTGTCTGAATCCTTAAATATGATCATTTCCAGAGTGTCGTTCTGATCCTCAGCAACGGGCTCTCGATTACTGTTCAGCATCTGGTGAAAGATATCTTCGCGCCGAGACAAAGCTTCACAGGCGGAGTCAAACTGCTCCTCCGTCATGGATTGAGCCCTTATTCTGACCGTCTCGCCACACATGCGCTCTCGGCGCAAAATAACAGTCTCGACGCGCTTTCTATAATCGCAAGCGTTGTAAAGCCTGCAGTTCGACTTATCGTAGTAATCCACTGAGCCAGCCAGAATGCTCCACACATTCGCTGTGTCACGACTCAGGTCATATCTGTTAATCAGGTTACGTATGAAGTGGCCTGTATCATCCCGTATCGTTTTATACTGCAGAAAGCGCCCGAGCTCTTTGACGGCATTCATCAATAGATACTCCCGGCTGCCTACCAACCACGAATCTTTATCAACAATGAAGCGATAAAGCGCGTTGGGAATCTGCGCATCATGAGAGGCGATGTCGACAAAGGCGTCATTGTCATGGCCTTTATAGTAGATATTGAAAAGCTCGTTTAACGCTAAATCATAACGCTCATTGGCGTCGGTCAGCGGGCCCAGTTTCTCTAACCAGGCGACGGACTCATTGACAACCGCTCCCTGACTATCAGAACTGTTTACCAGTTTAAAAGACAGCTCCGTCAATCGCGCGCGATCTGCTCCAATGGCGCCTTGCAGAGCATTATTGGTCACTTGAACGACGACTACCGCAACCTGTTTCTGCAACGCCTTTCCATATAGCTTCTTCTTACGCGGGCGGTTTCTTTCCAGCACATATCCCACATGCAGATATTGAATGAGGTTCGTCAGTTCATAGATATTATCGTCTTGAAAATAAGATGATTCTGAAGTGGCCGCTTGCGCCACGACTGACATGTTGGCTTCCGAGAATATATTGAGAAGAGCTTGTTCCTCCATGAAGACCAAGTCCCTCACACAATAATGATCCATTCCCCATATGGCCAGAACAAATTCGTCACCCGAGAGCCCCGAAAGACCATTCAAATAGCAGTCAGGCTTACTCTCTTCCTTGTAGTATGATTCGTCCTCTTTTGCTCGACTGTATGCCGGCAGCGGTGGAGGCAATTCTGATAACTTTTCCGGCTGCTCCGAGTTGTGTCGAAAATACTTAAAAAGCTCCCCACCGCCCTTTGACCATGTCATTGCGCTGACAGTGAGAATAAGAAAGACAACGCCAACCACAAAGGGGGCTCTAAACCATCTGTTCGCTGGCGCCATGACGATTCCTGAAGAGATTTACAACTGATATGAAAAGTACGCTGCGGATCATGAGCTTTACCGCACGGGCCATGAAGATATACCGATAGAAGTTATCGGTCTGTCTAAGAAAAGCATCAAATTGTATCAAAGCCACCAAGCAGATAAGGCAATGACTAAACCAAAGGCTATATCGCTTTACCGCCGTACCTGCGCATTCTATCCAGCCAGTGTTTTCGGGACCGCGAATCAGAATCCTCCACCGCGCCAATCAGCGACGCCTGGACCGGCGAAACGCCACAAATACCCAAGATATTACGTTTTAGACTTTTTAAACTATGCGAACGATAAAACCAGCGATAGACAAACGCAGGCATCCCCATCGTTACGACAATACGCGCTCTGCGCCCTTTCAATAGCCTTTTGGGCCACTTATCGCCACCGCTTACAGCAAACCCCGGCCGCAGCGTCTGCTCCAGGAATGCTTTTAATATCGCAGGAAGATCTCCCATCCATAGCGGATAAACAATAAACAGACATTCGGCCCATTGGATTTCTTTCTGCGCAGCGATAATCGATTCCGGCGGCGGTTGTTCTTCAAACTCCTGCTTTGAACGCAACTAGGGAAAATTCATTGTCGCCACCGCCAGCCTACGCACCTCATGCCCCGCCGCCTCCGCGCCGTCTGCATACGCGTCAGCCAAGGCATGACAATACCGGCCTCCCCGTGGATCAGGGTGTCCCTGAATAATCAAAATACGCGAACCCATAGGCTGCTCCCTGAGAGACTAACCATCTGTTTTATATTTTTCTCGATTAACCAAGACGGGCATTTGTTGCTGATCAATATTCAACAGCTTTACTTGATAAGCGGTCCGCCATGAGAGTTTTCATCTTAAACCTCAGTCACTTAGACATTTTTTCTTTACTTGCCCAATCCATTACTGTATACATAAACAGACATGGATAAACATATAGTATACACAGAATTTTATCAGACCTTTTAGGGTCCCCGGAGGGTGGAGTGATTAAGCTAACCAAGCGCCAGGAGCAGGTTTTACAACTGATTCGCGAGCATATTGAGGAAACGGGTTATCCACCTACCCGGGCGGAAATTTCCAATCGTCTGGGGTTTCGCTCCGCTAACGCTGCGGAAGAGCACCTGAAAGCTCTGGCGAAGAAAGGCGCTATCGAGATGGTTCCCGGCGCCTCTCGCGGCATCAGGTTGCCAGCGACGGAAACGCAAAATCAGGGGATTCCAATTGTCGGTCAGGTTGCAGCGGGCTACCCCATTCTGGCCCAGGAAAATATTGAAGAGTATTGCGAACTGCCTCCATCCTTCTTTACTCCTTCCGCCGATTATTTTCTTCGTGTCAAAGGCATGAGCATGAAGGACGTGGGAATACTCGACGGTGATTTACTGGCGGTGCATCGCACGACCGATATCCACAACGGGCAAATTGTGGTTGCGCGTATTGGCGATGAAGTGACCGTAAAGCGCTTTCAGCGTCAAAAAAACAAAGTGCTTTTATTGCCGGAAAACGAAGAGTTTGAGCCAATTGAAGTGAATCTGTCACAACAACCGCTGGACATCGAAGGACTGGGCGTCGGCGTTATTCGCCGCTAACAGGGAACGAAGCGCCGACTGCCCTTGTATGGGCAGCCGGGGCCTTTAGTGTACGGTTTTCGGCTTTTCTTCCGCCTCAGACTGACGAATCGCCTCTTCCCGCATATCTCCTACCAATTTAATCGCCGCATTAATCATTGCATGCGCAACAGCTGCGTCATTTTCCGCCAGATATGCCTTGGCTTCCTGACCGAAGCTGATTTTCACCAAATGTTCGCTTCCGCCTCCCATGGGTTGCAAAGCGAAATCGCCATTCGGCAATTGAACAATTTCAAAGAAGCTTGATGCCATTTCCAAATCTCCTACTCGTAAGTTCTCACTGAAATGTTTTCCATCGTCCCAACACCCGGGAGCGAACAAATCAGAAAACTAGCCACAGGCGCCTCATTCATTTTCCTAAGCTGTTATCAGTCGAGGCCTGAGAGGGTTTCTTTCATTCAAGCTTACCTCTACCACTCAAAACTGTGCTCTCTCATCTCGTTGATGAACGCCTGCATGGACTCCAGTATCACCACTAACTCCATCACATATGGAGCTGACGTGGCGGCGATAATATTTTCATTTTGCGGCGTTTCATTTTTTCGGGGGCGAGATATTTCCCCAAATTGTTTCAGCAGTTGAGCCAGCCAGGAATCGGGTTGAGCCGCCGCCAGCTTCATGCTGATTACTTCTGGCGATTCAACTTCCAACTGTCCTTCCAAGTCAGCGAGCGTCTCAATTTTAACTTTGATGCGACGCTGCTCCGCAAGCTCATTCAAGAAGCCGACATATGCCTGCTGCAGAAAACGCAAAGCCGCCCGTCCGGCGCATTGCTTTTCCGCCACCGTTGAGGGTGCATCCCTCCACTGCAACTGCAGCTTGGCGAAAAACAGGTTTTCATTAACATAAGTCAGCCACTTATCGGACATACCTTAACTCATCAACAATTGCTCTTTGTTAGTGTATAGGTTTTTAACCATAAGTTCTTTAATAAAAAATTCCCCTCCGGACTATTTCCTGAGGCGCAATTCCGATTCGTTTAGACGCCTAAATTTCCTACCATTGCCACCTAAATCCGACTCAGGTTTCCGTAAAAATGGCGACAATCTATCAGCAGCCCCTTTCTCATAGCTTAGCACCCGATCCTCAGGCTCGCCCCTTACACAAGTTAACGTTCAGCAGCAACCCGCCATAAACGCTAACAAAGGCGCTAGTGAGAAAACTAGAATAATATTTTAGACTGCTATAATTTTGTCCAGGGAGAGAAAGTAAGGGAACTGTCTGTTACTTCTAGAAAGAGAGTGAGAAAGACATGGCTTATAGCCGTAACGCAAGAAAAAATATAAATAACGCACTGGTATTACTCGTATTTTCACTAATCGCGCAAAACGCCCCAGCTAAGGCGCCGCCAGATCAGGTTGCACGTTTGGACCGGGATCTCACGCCGCTTGGCGCCGAGAGGGCTGGTAGCGAAGGGGGTGAAGTGCCCTCTTGGGATGGAGGCATTAAGCAGCCGCCTGCGAATTACAATCCAGACAAATGGCATGCTGACCCTTTCGATGCGGACGTTCCACGCTTCATCATTAACGCCAGCAATGCACAGGATTATTCAGACAAACTGACCGAAGGCCACAAGGCTCTGCTGCAGAAGTATCCAAGCGATTACATTCTGAAAGTGTATCCCAGCCGCCGCAGCGCGTCTTACCCTGACCACGTCTACGCAGCCCTTAAGCAGAACGCCGCGAAAGCGGAACTAATGCCTCGTGGAACAGGCGTTAAAGGATCGCTGATCACCAGTCCATTTCCGATCCCCAATCAGGGAGTGGAGATTATCTGGAACCATATCCTGCGCTACCGGGGTGAAGAGGCTTCATTTCGTTCTTCGTTCGCCGCCACACTTCCAGACGGTTCTTACACGCCGGTGACAACCGACTATGAGTATTTCTTTGTGTATGCTCAGCAGCACAATCGCCCGGAAGACATCGATAACAAAATCTTCTATCTCAAGACGGAGGTCGTCGCTCCCGCCAAGCTCGCAGGAACCATGAACCTGGTGCATGAGACGCTGGATCAGATTCGCTCTCCCAGACAGTCCTGGCGCTATCAGGCCGGTGAACGTCGCCTGCGACGCTCCCCTAATCTGGCTTACGACGCCGAGGCCCCAAATAGCGAAGGGCTGCGAACTACCGACCAGATTGATATGTACAACGGGGCGCCGGACCAATATGAATGGACGCTGATCGCCAAGAAGGTCATGTATGTGCCTTACAACGCTTACCAGTTGCACTCCAGCAACCTGCGCATGAACGATATCGTGCGTCCCGGCCACATCAATCAAGAGCATGCTCGCTACGAAGCACACCGGGTGTGGGTGGTGGAAGGCATCCTGCGCGAAGGGCTGGGTCACATCTATCACAAGCGCCGCATGTACTTTGATGAGGACTCCTGGCAACTGCTGGTTGCGGAGGATTATGACGATAAAGGTGAACGGTGGCGCGTATCGGAAGCCCACTTGGTGAATTACTACGAGGTGAAAGCTCCCTGGACCACACTGGAGGTTATTTACGACCTGAAGTCAGGGCGTTATTTCGTCGACGGTTTGGATAACGAAGAAAGGCCTCGCGACTTTGCGCCCGGGCTGAGAGATAGCGACTTCTCAACTTCCGCGGTACGCCGCGCCGCCAGACGCTAATTGTTTTCCATTAGACACCTTTAGCCCATCTTTCTCCCACTAAAAAAGGCCGCTGTTTAAGCGGCCTTTCTCTTACTGCAACTTAGACAGCTATACGAGGCTTAGCCCGCGTTAGAAAGCTCAAGCAGCAGTTTATTCAGACGGCTTACGTAACCGGCAGGATCTTTCAGGTTCTCGCCGCCAGCCAGTCGCGCCTGATCAAACAACACCCAAGTCAGATCTTCGAAACGCGCGCCCTGCTCTTCACCCAGTTTTTTCACCAGGGGATGCTCAGGGTTGATCTCGAAGGTCGGTTTGTTCTCAGGCAACGCCTGGCCCGCCGCTTCCATGATGCGACGCATCTGCACGCCCATATCGTAAGCGCCGACCACCAGACAGGCGGGAGAGTCAGTCAAGCGGTGAGTCACGCGCACTTCTTCCACGTAATCTTTCAACACTTCCTTCAAGCGGTTCAGCAAAGGCTCCGCCTCTTTGGAAACCTCTTCCTGCTTCTGTTTCTCTTCTTTGTCTTCCACTTCGCCCAGGTCCAATTCGCCTTTGGCGATATCCTGGAAGTGCTTGCCGTCGAACTCGTTGAGATGGCTCATCAGCCACTCGTCAATGCGGTCATGCATCACGAGCACTTCAATGCCCTTCTTGCGGAAAATCTCAAGGTGCGGGCTCTTCACGCCAGCGCTGTAGGATTCGGCAGTAATGTAGTAAATCTTATCCTGCCCCTGCTTCATACGGCTGACATAGTCTTCCAAAGACTGTGTCTGCTTGTCGTCGTCCTGGTGCGTGCTGGAGAAGCGCATCAACTTGGCGATTTTCTCGCGGTTAGCGAAGTCTTCAGCCGGACCTTCTTTCAATACACGACCAAACTCATTCCAGAAAGTCTGGTATTTTTCCGCATCGTCAGCAGCCAGTTTGGACAGCATGTCCAACACGCGCTTGGTCAGCGCGGAGCGCATGCTTTCCACCGCCTTGTCGTTCTGCAGAATTTCCCGCGATACGTTCAGGGACAGATCGTTAGTGTCCACGACGCCTTTCACGAAACGCAGATACAGTGGCAGGAACTGCTCAGCGTCATCCATGATGAAAACACGCTGGATGTATAGCTTCAGCCCACGTGGCGCTTCGCGATTCCACAAGTCATAGGGCGCTTTTGCGGGAACATACAGCAGACTGGTGTAGTCCAGCTTGCCTTCCACGCGGTTATGCGCCCAGAGCACTGGGTCACTGAAGTCGTGAGCAATGTGTTTGTAGAACTCTTTATAGTCTTCGTCTTTGATCTCGTTGCGAGGCAAGGTCCAGAGTGCGGTCGCTTCGTTAACCGATTCAAATTCAGGCGCGGATTCCGCCTTCTCTTTGCCTTCTTCCTCTTCCCCAACGTCCATATTTTCTTTGATCATTTCAACCGGGAAGGAAATATGGTCGGAGTACTTTTTCACCAGACTGCGCAAGCGCCAGCCGTTAGCGAACTCTTTCTCTTCTTCTTTCAAGTGCAACACAATACGCGTGCCGCGCTCTTCTTTGGTCACGGTTTCAATGGAGAAGTCGCCTTCTCCTCTGGACTCCCAGCGCACCCCTTCTTCAGGTTTCATGCCTGCGCGGCGAGTATAAACCTCAACCTTGTCGGCAACGATAAAGGCGCTGTAGAAGCCGACGCCGAACTGCCCGATCAAACGTGAGTCCTGTTTTTGGTCGCCGGTCAGACTGGAAAGAAATTCCGCCGTACCGGATTTGGCGATAGTGCCCAGGTTCGTCACCACTTCATCACGGCTCATGCCGATACCGTTGTCCGATAAAGTAATGGTCTGCGCTTTCTCATCAAACTCCAGGCGAACTTTGAGGTCGTTGTCGCCTTCGTAGAGGTCTTCTTTGCTCAACGCCTGAAAGCGTAACTTATCCAAGGCGTCCGACGCGTTGGATACCAGTTCGCGAAGGAATATTTCCTTGTTGCTGTAGAGCGAGTGAATCATCAGGTGAAGCAATTGCTTCACTTCAGCCTGAAAGCCTAAGGTTTGTTTTTCTGTTGCAGTCGTCATCGGTCGACAAACTCCTGGCGTAAGTCCGTATCGGAAACAAGTGAAATAATATTGATTGCAGGCCGGCGATTTATCCGGCGCTTGTGGCCAGAAAGTGGGGGCGAATATGGATATTTCAACCGTTTCGGAGCTATGCTCACATTTTCATGACTAACAAATGCGAGAAACCCCGTGGGAGATGTCGTTCCATTCAAAAGGCCGTCCCTGAAGAAGAAAGCCAAAGGTAAGACCTTGTGTCGCAACGGCTTTCACAAATGGGAGATCAGTAAGGAAAAGCAATTCGACGTAAAATCAGGCAAGCTGGTGACGGTTTACCGTTGCGCCCGCTGCGGCGAACAGAAGGTGCTGGCGTTGTAACGACGCCGAATGCTCAGCGCCCCGGCCAGGGCAGATCCCAAGGAGACGCCCACTCCTCCTCCAATAAGTCGCGCATCGTCTCGGACACAAACAGCTCCCCGGTCTGCGGTGGACGGATGATCGCCAAGCGCTCCCCTTTATAACTGAAACGCACGCCATAAGCGTGCAAGTAAGTGCGGTCAAAATCTCTGGCCGCCTTTCCCGCATATAATTCGTCCCCGGCGATGGGCGCGGAGATACTTTTCAACGCAACGCGAATCTGATGCGTTTTCCCCGTTAATGGACGCACGATAAACGCCCTGACGCCGGGCATTAGGGTGTGGCTGAAGAATTGGGTGACTGCGGGATTTTCGCGCCCCTGAGTTAATTTCCAAGCGCCCGCGCGCGCCTTCTCCATATCGCCGATGATTTTACCCTGCTTTTTTTGCGGCTTTTGCCCAGACAGAGCTATGTAAAATTTCTCAACTTGGCGGGCGCTGAACTGTTCGGTCAATTCGCGAGCTAGCGCTGGTGTTTTCGGCAGCAATAATAATCCAGACGTCACTTTATCAAGGCGATGCACAGGATAGACGCGGACGCCTAAGGCGTCCGCCACACTGGAGCAAAGGCCCTGCACACCGTCTTCATCATGAAAAGAGATTCCTGGCGCTTTATCAACGACCAGCAGGTCATCGTAGTCGGCGACTATTTGAAAAGAGGATGCATTCACCGTTTCACTCCACATCGGCCAGCAGGTGGAGCGGCAGTTTACCCCAGGTGTTTTCAATGCACGAGTGGAGACCGCCGAAACCGGTTAAAACATATTATTACGGCGTTGCGATCAATTAACGCCGAGAAGGCAATCCATTGCGGGAGAGAGAAGCGCCTGGGATCAGGCTCGACTGCGATAGTCTTCGAGAGAGATAACTTCGGCATTGGAAACCGGGGCGGCTTCCGCCTCAGCCAAGGCAAAGTCATAACGCTCGTTCAAACAGTAACGCAGCTCCGCCAGGGACTCATGCATTAACTGACTGATCTTGATGCATGCCGCCAAGGGGGTCTTGGCTCTGGCGCGGGTCATATCGACCTTGAACTGAAGTCCGCGCAGCTTGCGCTGACAGTCAGTCCGGGCGGAGGTGATGATGTACTCCACCATCTCTTCTCTTAGCGCTTCCAATGCTTCAGGCCTTTGTTTGGCCATTTCAAGCAATTCATCAAAATGTGGAAGTTCCATTCTAAGCTCTCTTACTACACTACAGCCTGATTCGGCTTTCATACTACCCAGCGGCTTTTTGTTACTACTCAGCAGCCACCTGCTGAAAAGCGATAGGCTCTTAAGCTTCAAGCTGGTCTCACCCAGCGCTCAAGACATGGACCCAACCAGAAAAGCCACACCTTATTTTGTTCAATTTTTAACCATATTCAGATAGTACAAGTCTGCTTTTGACCTGTACACATAAAATGCATTCTAACAGAAAAAAATGGCATGTTACATTGTGTAAAATTAGTTATACCTGTGTAAATAAAAGGCTTTATATACAAGCCGGTTAGCATAACAAGCTAAGGTTAGCAGGTAGATAAACAACCTAAGTGGTCTAGGAAAGATGGGTAAAAAGGCAGGCGCCTGTTAGCAAAAATGTGAGGCGAGACACACTTAAAGACTCGCCCTCAGTGCTGTTTGAGGCGTCATATGGGGCGCTCAGACTCGGCTGATCAGTCCCCGCAAGTTCTTCAACCGGGTTTGCACACGGTCACGAACCAGGCGATAGGGAAACAAAGTCACGCCGAATCCCAGATCCATAAATAACTGAGCGCGCGGCGCCTGCTCGTACATGCTCAGATAAGCGCCCGCCATAGCGGTGATGGAACGGCTCAGGTGCAGGTAGTCGCTTTGAACGATAATTCCCAGTTGGTAGGTATTGGATAGCAGATGCATCACCGTCTGCAAACGACGCTGAACGCCTGTCACGCCCTCTTTGTACAACTGCGTCAAAGCATGAACGCCCAGTGGCGTGACCCCCTTCTTCTTCAGTGTTTCCGTCAAGGCGGCGTGTATAAACTCCCTGCGGCGGCGGTTATCTTCCGGGTGCGTGCTCATTTCGATCAATGCGTGGGTCAGGCGCTCCACATCCGCCGTCAGAGCTCCATAGACATAGTCCCAGACCAACGGCCACTTGCCCCGCATATCCACCACGTTGCCCCAGTCAATCAGAAACAGGCGACCTTCAGGCGTCACCATGATATTGCCCGGATGTAAATCACCGTGAAACTCTTGATACACTAGGACGTGCTGCAAAATGGTGAATAGAAAGCGCTCCGCGACTTTCCGGCGCAGGTCTTCTTTTTCCTGTCCCGCCACTTCCCGTAAGAGACGATCCACTGACAGCGCCGTCTCTAGGTATTCCATCTCAATAATGCGCCCTGTGGCGGAGTATATTTGCGGTACGGACCAACTGTCGCTGTCCTGAGAGCGACGATAAAAACGTTTTTGTATCGCCGCCTCGTCCTCGAAGTTCAGCTCTTGCTCGAACCCTCGCGTGAATTCTTTAACCTGACGGGACATCGCCTCCAAAAACGGCAACAGTTTGGTATGAGGCGCCCAGTATTGACTGGATATCAACATCAACTCCAAAGCCAGCGCGCCCATCTGAAATTCCCGCTCAAGATTGTGCCTGGACACCTTCACGACAATCGGAACCAGCATTTCGACGCCATCCCGGCGCACGGGTTTCTTCGCTACATATACCGAACCAATGGAGCCTGAACGCAAGGGATTAGCGACATCAAAACCGAAATATATCTCCCCGGGAAGCTTGCCGTAGCATTCCAGAAACGCCTGGTTCACTTCCTCCGCCGTCATTGGCTGCACGTCTTCCTGAAACACTTTCAGCTCAGTGGCGATTTCTTCCGGCAGGAACTCCGCATTCGCAGCGGCTACCTGGGCCATTTTGATAAACAAAGGGCCGAACTCGCGCACCATTTTCGCCACGATCTGCGCCTGCCCGGCGAAATCACGCGGATCGGTTTGTAAGAAAGGCTTGATATAACGGATAGCGCGGATCTGCCGCCGCAAAATCGCCAGATCGCTGCGCAACACTCTCGCCTTTTGCGCCATTTCGCCGATAGCGAGGTTATTCACATGTCGCAAGTGTTTGATGCGATTGATGAGCTCCACCAGCAACGGCTCATAGGCGCGCAACACGGAGCGGATAATATCCAGGTTGAGCTCCACCAGTCCTTTCAACTCCGGCGCGCTGATCAACTCATGGAAGAACTGCCAGAACTCATTGACGATAGCCTCGGGGATCTCCACCGGGCTCCGCGACACGGTCTGTTTGACCAGAAACTGAATCAGACCTTCAGTCGTCTCTTCATTGGGAATCAGTTTGTACTTGCGCAGATACCCGGTCAGGGCCTTGGATTGTTCAGAGATGGGGTGCTGGTAGAGGGCTTCGAATAACAGATCCAGCTCGTGGGCCAGTTGTTCTCTGTCAATGAGGTCGTCGCTGAGGATCAACTGGCCGATGGGAAGGAAGGATTTCGGCAGTTTTACCGTACTGACCGCAAACTGGCCAGCCCCCCGCAACACCCGGTCAGTTCGTTGCTTTAAAACCGGAAAGTTAATCTCGATGAACTTCTTTGGGTCCGATTCACTCATGTGGGCGCCAGAGCCTGATGCTGTCCATAGGTTGTTTATGAAGTCCGACAAGCTCCAAGCTTATCAATATCATTCGAGGCAAAAAAGCAGTCTAGCACTTATCCACAGGGCGAATAGATAAAGTTTGATGGAGTTGGCCAAATTGAAAATGACCAGCGGTCATTTATATTGATAGACTGCTATTCGGTGCTTTGTGGGCGTGTAAAAACAGCCCACAGCCTCGCAACAAGACTCACGCTTTCATCAAGGTCACGCAGGAATCTGGCAAACACACATAACACAAGACAGGGGTTGGAATTATGAGCGCGAAAACTGTATTGATCACGGGCGCCTCCTCCGGCATTGGCCTGGCGCTGGCGCGGGTATTCGCCCGCAATGGCTGGAATCTGGCCCTGGTCGCAAGACGCAGCGACAATCTGGAGCGTCTGGCCGCAGAGCTGAAAGAGAAATATGCCACCGACAGCCAGTGTATCGGCTTCGACCTGACCGCTGATAACGCCGCGCGAGCGCTGTACGACGAAGTGCGTTTTCGCAACGTGCGGATAGACTGTCTGGTGAACAATGCGGGACGAGGATATTTTGGCTCGTTCATCGAACGCGACTATCAGCTGGAAGAGGAAACCATCTACCTCAACGTGACCGTGCTCACCTCGCTCTGCAAACTGTTTGGGCGCGACATGGTGGAGCAAGGCGGCGGTCGCATCCTGAACATCGCTTCCATCGCCGGTTTTATGCCGGGCCCCAATTTCGCGGTATACCACGCCACCAAAGCTTATGTGCTATCGCTATCAAGGGCGATTCACGCCGAGCTCAAATCACAGGGCGTCACTGTCACCGCATCCTGCCCTGGACCCACGGAAACCGAGTTTTTCGACAAGGCGGGAACCGGCGTACTGAAAGCGATGGAGTACATCCGCCGCATGCCAGCGGAAAAAGTGGCGGAGCAGGCTTACGAAGCGACGCTGAAAGGCAAACCCGTCGTGGTGCATGGAATGCTCAACAAGATGATGGTGGAGTCACCGCGTCTGGTTCCGAAAAGCTGGGTTGCGCCTGTCGTGAAGAGCCTGATGCGATAATTAAAGGCCCGTTATTCAGCGGGAGCCTCTTTCAATCTGCGCCATTCTCTGACCGCGTCCGGGTCCATGCGGAAGTAATGCAGGACCTGAGACGCCACCAACAGACTGATCACCCCGGCAGCGATAAACAGCCCGTCATAACCCAGCATTTTGGCGACGAAGCCGCTGAATACCCCCGCCGCGCCGGAAACAATCACCTGAATGCAGGCTTGCAGCGTAAAGTCAGCGCCTTCATGTTCTTTGCGGCAGTAATACATCATCATGGCGAACAAGGCGACATTCGCCATGCTGTCGACTATCTGTTCGAAAATGGCGACCGCCAACACAACCGGCATGTCCGTCGCGCCGCCGCTAACGATGGAATACATCGCTAACGCCAGGGCCTGCAGCAGAGAAAGCGACACCAGGCAAATCCTGGGACCAAAGCGGTCATAAAAACCACCGCCAGCGAAAACCGCCGCCACACCCACCAACGAGGACAACAACGTCACCACGCCCACGTCCGAGAGCGACATGCCCTTATCCACCAGCATGGGTTTAATCATGCCGGAGGCCAGACTGTCCGGCATCTTGAACAACAGGAGCACCGCCACCCAGTAGATCATGCCGGGTTGGCGCAGGAAAGACAGATAGGTGTTGAGAATCAGCGCCAGACTCACCGGGGATTTACTTTCCCCTTCCCGAAGGTTTTCGTCAGAGCCGGGCGTCTCGCCCAAAGGACGCTCATCGAACAGCATTATAGGAATCAGACAACAAACCAGAATCGCCGCCATACTGTAAAGGCTCAAGCCCCAGCCTATCTTATCGATGGCCATCAAAAGCAAACTGGCGCTGACGATCATACCCACTTTGTAGCCGCCGACCTGGAGCGCATTCCCCCACCCGCGCATAGGCGGCGGCAGCAGTTTCACCGCCAGCCCATCCGTCGCAATATCCTGAGTCGCCGCGCCAAAGTTCAGACACACCAGAATCAGCATGAAAAGCAGAATCCCCCAGGCGCCAAGGTGACCCGGATGCATCGTTCCCAACCACAGCAATAACCCGCTGACCACGCCAATGGCCGTAATGATCCAACCTTTGTGCAGCCCCAGCTGGAACAAATTGTAGCGATCCACCCAAGGCGCCCATAAAAACTTCAGCACCCATGGGAACGCCAGCATTTTGATCAAGCCGATATACTCCAACGGAACGCCATGCTCCCGCAGCACGGGAGGAATCACATGCACCATCAAACCAGCGGGAAAACCCTCAGCAAAATAGAGACTTAACAAAAGAACAGAATGAAAGGGCGTAAAGCGCATGGGTGACTAATATCGCGGTATATAAAATGAATAGGCGGACTTTATGCCTACACTGATAAAAGTCAACCAATCTCAACAGGAGCTCCCATGACATCGGACGTTTCACCATCCATTCAGCAGCTTGTTGATCAATTGCAGTTGTCGCCGCACCCTGAGGGAGGGTTTTATCGGCGGATTTTCGCTGCGCCTTTTGTTGTTTCCACTCCCCATGGCGAGCGTCCGAGCGCGACGTTGATTTACTATTTATTACCCCTGGGCGCCTTTTCTCAGTGGCACCGATTGCGTCATGACGAGATCTGGCTTCATCTTGGGGGAGACCGTATTCAGATTCACGCTATTGCGCCGGATGGGGCGCTGGTCACACAGACCATAGGCCCTGACGGCGGCAGAGACGCGCATGTGCCGAGGATGCGCTGGCTCGCCGCGGAGCCGGAGCCTGGGCCTGCGGGATATGCGTTGGTGAGCTGCATCGTTTCCCCCGGGTTCGACTTCGCTGATTTTGAAATGGGCGATGCGGATGAATTGACTCTCCTTTATCCCAAACACTTCGATCTTATCCTGCGCCTCAGCCGAAGCGGCTCCCAGGGGGGCTAAACCCGGATGCCCCCAGCGCGGGCAAGGGATATACTCCTATCATGAGGCCGTGAATTTTATCTCGGCATTCAGCACTGCGTCCGCACTGCGTCCGCACTACGTCCGTACCGATTTCCAAGAAAGGAGAATGACTATCATGACCGCCGCCTACCAATGGCTTGAAGCGAAAGACTGCGTACTGGTTCTGGTGGATATCCAGGGCAAACTCGCTCAGCTCATGCACGAGAAAGAAAAACTGTTCTCTCAGTTGCAACGCATGATCAAAGGCGCTTTGTTGTTTGATATTCCAATACTATGGATGGAACAACTACCAGAAAAGCTCGGCCCCACCATTCCAGAAATCACCGAGTTGCTCCCGGACCTGCGCCCAATCCCCAAGCATGCGTTCAGCTGCTACGGCGAGCCCCGCTTCGTGGAAGCGTTGCAAAAGAGCGGCAGAAAGCGGGTGTTGCTGACGGGCATTGAAAGCCATGTGTGCGTCTATCAATCCGCCTATCATTTGATTGAGGCTGGATATGACGTCACCCTGATCAACGACGCCATATCCTCCCGTGATCCCGCCAATCGTGAGCTGGGTTTGCAGCGCATGCAGGCGTTGGGGGCGACGCCGTCCAGCGTGGAAATGGTCCTGTTTGAACTGCAGAAAGAAGCCGCTGGCGAACGCTTCAAACCGATGGCGCAATTATTCAAGTAACGCGCGTCGGCTTACCGATCAGAGACGTCTATCTCTCTGATGACAAAGCAGATTAAACTGACGATTATAAAAAGACGACTCAGCAGGCGGCGCGCCCGGTGTTAAGCGCTCCGCTTCCTATTAGAGGTGGTGATTGATATGAGCCAGAACCATGACGCAGGGATGTACGACTCGGTGACAATTAAACACGTCGACGGCCTTGATCTGATTGAAATTGAGCGCCCTGAGTGCTCCGCCAGCCTGACCCTGCAGGGCGGCCAGTTAATCAGCTATGCTCCCCACGGCGAACATCCCGTTTTATGGCGCAACCCAGACGTGGCCTATCAGAAAGGGGAAGCCGTACGTCAGGGAATCCCCATTTGCTGGCCCTGGTTCGCCTTTCTGGAGCGCAATGCAGACCCCGTGCGCAACAGTTTTCCAATACAGGAAGCCCCCGCTCACGGTGTGGCGCGCAATGCGTTATGGCGCCTGTTGAGCATTTCTGAAGATGAAACCAGCACCACCATCGCTTTTGAGCTAAGCGCCGATCCCTTGGGCCTGAAGGCGGTGGTCACCTACCGGCTGGGGGCGGTGATGAAAATGGAGCTGCAGTCATTCAATCTGTCAGATCAGCCCAAGCACTTGAGTTGCGCCCTGCATACCTATTTCGCCGTGTCGGATATCCAGCAGGTCAGCGTGCTGGACCTGGACGACCTACCCTACATCGACTCGCTGCGCGGGTGGAGCCTGCATAAGCAGGACGGCCCTCTGCACATCACAGAGGAAGTGGATCGCATTTACTACGATACGCCAGCGATACTGCGCATTCATGATAAAAAGTGGGAGCGTTTCATCGTCCTGGAATCCGCCGATAGCCGTTCCGCTGTGGTATGGAATCCCTGGACTGAGAAGAGTAAACGTCTATCCCAGTTCTCGCCGGACAGCTACAAACAGATGCTGTGCGTGGAGACCGGGAAGCTGCTGAACGACTATATCGAGTTGGAGCCGGGCCAGAGCCATACACTGGATCTGACCCTGTCATCCCGTCGTTAGATCAGGGCGTGACCGTATCCGCGCCTTGCGGATGCAGGTTCTTTGAATAGCTCATCGCCTGGAACGCCAGCTCAAAGCTGGCTTCCAGCTCGTCTTTCTGGCTGAGGAAGTACTTACACTCGGTTTCCACATCGCCTTCCTTCAACTCGTTCTGGAACTCCCATTTGAACTTCCAGTACGCGTCTTCAGCGTTGTATTTGCGGTCAGGGTGGTTATCCATTTTCCTGACGATGGCGACCAGGTTAGCGCGCTCGCCTTCAATACCACACAGATCATAGGCGGCGGAGGCCAGGGCCAGGGCTTTCACGGATTCATTGAACAGGTTGTCCACCGCAGATAGCACCGCATCGGACTCGCGCTTGATCTGCTCAGCCAGCGCCTGAATCTGCTGGCGTTCCGCCGACGCATCTTCTCCATTACGCACTTTGACTTCCAGCTGAGTCAGCACCTGTTCACTCATATTTTCACGGGAAGTTTTGCCGTCGGAAAAAGACTTGGAGATTTTCTGCAGATCCTGACTGGCCTTTTCCCTCTCTTGCTTGGAAGCCGTCATCAGCGCCTCGAATCTGCTTCCGTCGCCATTGTCCGTTGAACATCCAGCCATACCGCCAGCCATAGTGAAAGTAAGGAGGATCATTATGAAACGAAGCACAGGCATCCATCACCTTTATAATTAAAAACAGAAGCATACATAATCGGACACAGCAAGCAAATAATCCATCCGGCCCCTGGACGGGGTTCATTTCCAAGCGCAATCGGCCACGCATAGTCTACACTGAAAAATAAATAAAACATGGAGTTAGTCACCCGTGCCAGATACCCATTCCTCCGCTGATCCATTGACCCGGGAGCTGGATTCCCGTATCCAGGCGGGCAACCTGGATATCCCGATGCTGCCGGAAGTGGCGCAGAAAGTGATCGCCATCACCAACAACCCTGACTCCAGCGCGTCCGAGCTGGTCAAGGTGATTCAGGGGGATCAGGCTCTGGCGGCGCGGGTGATGCGTATCGCCAACTCCGCCGCATACTCTCCCAACGCCTCCATTGTGTCCTTGCAACAGGCCATCGCCCGCCTCGGCATGGTGTCGATTCGCGACATCGCCCTGGCCGCCTCCATCAACGCCCGTATGTTCAAGGCTCCCGGCTACGAAGATCGCATCGGAGCTATGTGGCGCCACGCCCTGGCCACTGCGCTATGGTGCAAGGAAATCGCCCGGCGCGCGCGGATGAATGTGGAGGCGGCGTTCCTGTGCGGGTTGCTGCACTCGGTGGGCAAACCCATCATGTTGCAGGAAACCCTGGACGTAGCTGGGGCGGAAGAGCTGCAGCCGGAGCTGGACCTGCTGCTGGAGATCGTCGACGAACTGCATCTGGACGCCGCCCGTTTGGCGTTAGAGCACTGGCGCATGCCGGAACTGATCATCGACGCAGTGACGCATCAAGACGACTACCAGGAAGCAGGCAACGGCAAGGATCAGGCGAAATTAATCCGCGCCGGCAAACAGTTCGCCTCCCACTTCCTGTTTAATGAACCGGACAAAGATACCTTGCTGGCCTTACCCGCCATGGCGGATTTGAACCTGTATCCGGATGAGGTGGCTGAGCTGTATGAACAGTCCGACACCGTGAATCAGGGGCTGGAGGCCATGCGCGCATGAGCGACTTCGACATTATCGTCATCGGCAGCGGCCCCGCCGGCCAGAAAGCGGCGGTGCAGGCGTCCAAGGCCGGCAAACGGGTCGCCCTGATCGAGCGCGACGCCCTGCTCGGCGGCGCCTGCGTCCATCGCGGCACCATCCCCAGCAAAACGCTGCGTGAGAACGCACTGCGCGTAAACAACATGCGCAAAAACGCCGCCTTGTTTCGCTTCAAGCTCAGTGAAGATCTGGAAATGGCGACACTGATCGACCGCCTTGATGACGTCATGAAGTCCCATGACGAATACATGCGCCGACAGATCGACCGCAACGCCATCAAGCGCATTCACGGCCGCGCCCGGTTTCTGAGTCCGAATGAAGTGGAGGTGACCTCCGTCCGAGGCGAAAAGCAGGTGCTGGCCACGGATTATGTGGTCATCGCCACCGGTTCCTTCCCTCGTAAACCGGATCAGGTGCCGATCGATCATGAGAACATCTTCGACAGCGATTCCGTGCTGTCTATGTTGTATCTGCCCAAAAGTCTGGCGGTGCTGGGCGGCGGCGTTATCGCCAGTGAATACGCCTCCATATTTCAGGCGTTGGGCGTGCGCGTCATTATGATTGACCGCTATCCCCGTCCGCTGGGCTTCCTCGACAAGGATCTGACCGATAACTTCGTCAACGCCTTCCAGGACATGGGCGGCGTGTGGATGGGGAGCAGCGTGGTGAAACGGGTATATTTCGATGGCGTTAACGACGTAATCACCGAACTGGAGGATGGCCGCACCATCATCACCCAGAAATTACTGTGCGCCGCCGGCAGAGTGGCCAACGTCAATGATCTAGATATCGATAACGCAGGCCTGGAGCTGGACGAACGCGGCGTGATTCCTGTGGACGGTCAATTACGCACCCGGGTGCCGAATATCTTCGCCGCCGGCGATGTTATCGGTCCGCCGTCGCTGGCCTCCGCGTCCATGGAACAAGGCCGCCGCGCCGCCTGCAACGCCATCGGGCTGGAAGTGGGCAGCATGCCGGAGATGATTCCCGTGGGCATCTATGGGGTGCCGGAGTTGTCTTCCGTGGGCATGAGCGAACAGGAAGCGCGCAAAGCGCATGGTCAGATCATCGTGGGACGGGCGCCCTTTGCGGAAATCGCCCGCGGCCATATTTCCGGCAATCAGGACGGCATGTTGAAACTGGTGTGCGACGCCGAAGGACGTCGTCTATTGGGCGTACAAATCGTTGGCGAGGAAGCCACCGAACTCATACACATCGGACAAATGGCGCTGCTCTCCAAGTCCGACGTGGATATTTTCGTGGAGAGTATCTTCAACTTCCCCACTCTGGCGGAAGCCTACCGGGTGGCGGCGCTGGCGGTCATCGGTCAGCGCGCTCGCCGCAACAGCGTCTACTAAAGAACTCCCCGCGGACGGTCCGATCAATCCGCGGGCGCCTGTTGCAGCTCATACAGCGCATCGCTGATGCTTTCCACCTGCATGCGAATGATATTTTCCGCTTCGTCCAGGGCTTTGTTGTAGGCCCGCGGACCGATTTCCCGCACGAAGAAGTCGATAAGAAATTCCGCCTGAAAACCGCCAATCTCCTGATCCAGCTCACTGGCGAAGTAGTCTTTCACTTTCGCAACCAGTTGCTGTTTTTCATCCCGGGTCATTTCAATCATTCGTGGTCTCTCCTCTGTCTCAGCGCATCAATCCCTTAAACGCCACGCGCACCGCGCGCCAGCGGTTGATCAATAGCGCAGAGAATATCAGGAAACAGCCCAGCATCTGCATGCCGGACATGGTTTCTCCCAACCATAACAAAGCCATCAGGGTGGTGAACACCGGCTCCATGGTCATGATCACCGCCGCATGGCTGACGGGCGTCAGGCTCTGCGCAAAGGTCTGTAAAAAGAAACGCAGGCTGGTGGCGATGACGGCGCTGGCGGCCACCCATCCCCAGATGCCGGCGCTGACCTGCTGAGGCCACTCTTCCAGCGCCAGGGACAGTCCCGAGGCCGTGACGCCGACGGTCAATAGCTGCACGGTGGTCAGAGCGATGACCGGCACTTTCGCAGACATGTGGGTATTCAAGGTGAAGTTGAGCGAAAACAGCACCGCAGAGGCAAGAAAAAACAACTGTCCCAATCCAGGATGCAGGCCATTGCGCAATGACAGCAACGCCAGCCCGCAAGTAGCGACAGGTAACGCCAGCCAGGTGGCGAGCGCCAGTTTTTCCCCGAAGATAACGCGAGACACCAAAGGCGCCAGCACCATGGCCAGACTGGTGATGAAGGCCCCTTCCCCCACATGGTCACCGTAAAACAGCCCGGAGATCCACAGACACATGGCCGCGGCGAACAACACGCCGGTAGACAGTGCGATCCGTAACTGCTTCGCGGACAGCGACATCAGCGCGCGCCGCCCCACCGCCGCCAGGATCACACCGGCGCAGAAAAAGCGTATACCGATGAACAACAAAGGCGGCAACCCGGCCAGCGCTTCCTTGGAGAAGATCCAACCGGCGGCGGCCAAAAGAGTAACCAACAACAGCAAGACATCCGCTTTTAAGTGACTGGACTGCGACACAGGCGGACTCAGGCTTGCTTTGACTGATTAAGCGCCGCCAGTTTGGCGTCTTTTTCACGCCATAACGCCGTCATCCACTCTTTGAATTCCTGTTTGAATGCCTCGTCGTCGACATTGCGGCTCTTCAGCGCCTCGGGGATGGCGATGCGGCGAATGTACATTTCCACCGCCGGCACGCGACCGCACATAAAATCGCGCAGACGCGGCGCGCCGCCGGGATAGTGAATGGTAATGTCCACCATGGTGGGAATGTATTCCCCCATAGCGCTCAGGACAAAGGCCACGCCGCCCAGCTTAGGCTTCAACAGATACTGATAGGGAGACTGCTGGCGTTCGTGTTTGCGTTTGGTGAAACGGGTGCCTTCGACAAAGTTCATCACGCTTACCGGCGTCGTGCGGAACTTTTCACAGGCTTTGCGTGTGGTTTCCATGTCCTTGCCTTTCAGCTCGGGACGCTTGGCGATTTGCTCCGGGGTGTGTCGGCTCATGAAAGGAAAATCCAGTCCCCACCAGGCCAATCCGATGACGGGCACCCAGATCAGATCTTTTTTCAGGAAAAATTTAAGAAAAGGAATGCGTCGGTTAAGCACGTGCTGCATGGCGAAAATATCCACCCAGCTTTGATGGTTGCAGACCACCAGATACCAGCCCTCCCGCTGCAGTTCCTCCAGGCCTTCCACCTTCCACTGAGTGCGCTGCGTCAGGCTCATCCAGCCGCTGTTGCAGGCGATCCAGGCTTCGGAAATCAGGATAATCAGGCGGGTGCAGGCCTTACGCCATGCGGGAATGGGAATGATCAGCTTGAGAATGGCCGGGATGTACAGCAGCGTACACCAGAAAATGGTATTGATCGCCAGGGACAATGAAGCCAGGCAGCCGACGAGGGGGGCTGGCAGAAAACTCAGCATAAAAAGCTCCGGACAACGATTGGATTAAAGGCTCCGCAACGCCTTCAGCGGGCGACCGTTTCGGCAAGGGCGCCCAAGATAACACACCTGCGCAGCGCGGACACCGAGCGGGAACGCAATTTTGCGCCTTCCCACTTTGCGCCGTCGCGACGCCATCACCCTTAAAGGCTGAATTTCGCCGCCAGCTCCGCGCACTCGCGATGCTGGGGACAGAACGTCATATGGTCATTCACCATTCCCACAGCCTGCATGAAGGCGTATACGATGGTGGTTCCCACAAAGGTGAAGCCCGCCTTTTTCAGCGCCTTGGACATGGCGTCAGACACTTCCGTACTGGTGGGCGCCTGTTGCATGGACTCCAGATGATTGACGATAGGCTTGCCGCCCACGAAGTCCCAGAGAAAATGCGAGAATTCGATCCCCTGATCTCTGAGCGCCAGATAGCCGCGGGCGTTCTTGATAATAGACTGGACTTTCAAGCGGTTGCGCACAATACCGGGGTTCTGCAACAGGCGCTCGACGTCCTCTTCGGTGAAGCGCACGATGGCCTCCGGGTCGAAATCCGCGAAGGCTTCTTCGTAATTTTTCTGTTTGCGCAGGATCGTAATCCAGGACAATCCCGCCTGCTGACCATCCAGGCATAACTTGGCGAACAGCTCCTGAGAGTCCTTCACCGGTCGTCCCCAGACATGATCGTGGTAGCTTACATATTGAGGATCGTTCCCACACCAACTGCAGCGCTGCTCGGACGCCATACCGGTCTCCTGTTATTCTTGCTCTTGTTTATGCTTACACACGCCTATTCTTACGTTTGTCGATTTGTCGCCGCTTCCGCCCGGGCGTTCACCTGAGGGCTTTTGCGCACTATTCACCTGAGCGCTTTCGCACACTATAGGTTGCAGCTGCGCCCATCTGACGGGTCGCAATGGTAAATGCTAAGCGGCTGATAACCCGCCGTATTGTGCCGTCGCCCACGCCAAAAGCAAACCACCGGAAGACGAAAAACACGGTTGCCAGCGGCGACTTATCTCCGCACAATGGCTATCTTTGCGGCCCACCGATGGACGCAGCAGGATCGCGAATATAACGATGGATTTGCATCTCCCTATGTCTGAACCAACGCCCCATACGCCTATTTCCGTCGAGCAGCGCGCAACGCTGACCCGTTTGCGGAAGCTTGCGTATCGTCTGGACGCTCAGTTCCGCATTCCGGTTCTTGGCGTGCGCGTCGGATGGGACTCCCTGATCGGCCTTGTGCCGCTGGTGGGGGATATTGTCGGCGGTTGCCTGTCCCTGTACTTGTTGTGGCAAGCCTGGCGCATCAAAGCGCCGAAAAGACTGCTGCTGCGCATGCTCGCCAATATCGGCGGCGAGGTGTTCGGCGGCGCGGCGCCGCTGATCGGCGACGCCTTCGATATTTACTGGAAAGCCAATCAGCGCAACATGGACATGCTCGCCGTCTATCTGGAAAAGCAGATCATGCCCGCACCGCCCAAGCGTCGGACGCCCTGGCTCTGGATCAGCCTTAGCGTCGCATTGCTGGTCGCATTCATCATCTACCTGCTCAGCACACCTGAGCCGTTTAGTTTCAGTTAAAGCCAATGAAAATATTCTGGGAATTGCGGGGATTTTTCCTGCGCAACTGGCCGCCCTATCTCGCGGCGGTGGTTATGCTAACGCTGGTGGCGCTATTGCTGATGCTGCCGCCTCACCTGATCGGCGAGTTTGTGGATCGCATCGCGCAGCAGACGCTGGATGCGGACTACCTGATGATGACAGTAGGCGAACTGCTGGGGCTGGCGGTGTTGATCTATATCTTCCGCGTGCTGTGGCGGATCTTCCTGTTCGGAGCCTCCCATAAGCTGGCGGCGGAAACCCGGCAGGATCTATACCGACACTGGACCACCATGTCGCCGCAGTACTTCCGCAAACACACCACTGGCGACCTCATGGCCCACGCCACCAACGACGTCGAAGCCCTGCAGATGACCGCGGGCGAAGGCATTCTGGCCACGTTTGACGGCCTGCTGACCGGCGTCATCGTGCTGGCGGTTATGATGATCACCCTGAGCTGGGACCTTACCCTGGTGGCGCTGCTGCCCTGGCCGATCATGGCGATCTTCATGTATCAGTTCGGCCGCAGCCTGCATACCGGATTTTCGGACGCGCAAGCTTCCTTCGGCGCGTTGACGGAGCTGAGTCAGGAAGCGATCTCCGGCATTCGCACCATCAAAGCCTATGGTCAGGAAGAGGCCATGGCGCGGCAGTTCGCGGAAACCGCGGAAACCGCCACCCAGGCTTACATGAAAGTGGCCGCCACTGACGCCAAGTACGAGCCCACCATCGTGCTGACCATCGGCGCGTCGTTCCTGTCCGCCGTCACCTATGGCGGCTGGCTGATTCACCAGCAAACGCTGACGTTGGGTGAGCTCACCAGCTTCACTATGTACCTGGGCTACCTGATCTGGCCCATGTTCGCATTCGGCTGGATGCTGAATATCGCCGAGCGCGGTTCCGCCGCTTACGATCGCATCAATCGTTTGCTGGCGGAGGCGCCGCAGATACCCGATACCGGCGAACTGAAGTCCCTGTCGGACACCTCTCTGCAGGTGGCCATCAACGAATTTCATTACCCTGATCAGGAACCCATTGCGGGCGACGCGGAACAGAGCACGGTTTCCCTACAAGCGGCGCTGCGGGACATCCACTTTCATCTGGCGGCGGGAAAAACACTAGGAATAACCGGACCCACCGGATCAGGCAAAACCACTCTGATCAAGCTTCTCCTGCGTCAATACGCGTTGCCGCCCGGGTCAGTGGCCTGGGGCGGCGAGTCTGTGGAGCGCTATCAACAGGCGGCGTTTCGCGCGCATATCGCCTATGTGCCTCAGGAGCCTTTCCTGTTCTCCACCACCGTGCGGGAGAACCTGTCCCTGGGCCGTCCGGAAGCCAGCCGCGAAGAAGTCGAAAAAGCGGCGGGGCTCGCAGCCCTGCATGAGGATATCGAGCTGTTCCAAAACGGCTATGACACCGTTGTCGGCGAACGTGGCGTCACCTTGTCCGGTGGGCAGAAGCAACGTCTGGCGTTGTCGCGGGCGCTGCTTATCGAGGCGCCTGTACTGATCCTGGACGACGCGCTGTCGGCTGTGGATACCGGCACGGAAAACCGCATCCTGCAACACCTGAAGGAAGCGCGCCGCGACACCACGACCATCATCGTTTCCCATCGGCTGTCCGCCCTGCGTCACGCCGATAAGATTCTGGTGCTGGACCAGGGGCATATTCGGGAACAGGGCAATCACAGTGAACTGGTGGCGCAGGCCGGCTGGTACAGCCAGATTTATGAACTGCAGCAGATCGAGCAGGATCTGGACCGACTGCAGCCGCAAGACAGGGTCGTACAACAAGAGTAACCGCTGAACAAAGCATGGCCGCTCAACATTGGTTTGCGGCGGCCGGTTATTGAATTAATAAGTATAGAATAAACAAAGTACGGGGTTGGATAGGTTCATGCAGTGGCGGGTGTTTAAACGGTTGTTAGCCGCCAGCGCGAGCTGGAAGAAATTATGGATGGGCGGCTGCGCCATTCTCTTGCTGGCGACGGCGATGGATGTCTTGGGGCCTTACCTGATCAAGCATTTTATCGACGATTATCTGTCGCACGGACGTTATCTGGACTCAGGCTCCGTGCAACTGTTCGTGTTCTACGTGACGTCATTGTTAATAGGATCTCTGGCGCACTATGGCGCGCCACTGGTGTTCAGTCGCATCGCTCTGCAAGTGGTGGAGAAACTACGCAAAGACGTGTTTCACAGCGTGCTGTCGCGTCCAGTGTCCTATTTTGACAAGAGCGCCACCGGCGCGCTAGTGTCGCGCCTGAGCAATGACACAGAGGCCATCAAAGAGCTGTTCCTCAACGTCATCGCCAACTTCATCACCAATGTAGTGCTGGTCACCGGCATCTTCATCATGATGGCCGTGCTCGATTTCCGCCTTATGCTGGTGTGTCTGGCGTTGATGCCGCTGGTGGTGGGCGCCATGGTGATGTATCAACGCCTCAGCACGCCTATGTTCCAGAGGGTGCGCGCACTGCTCAGCGATATCAACGCGCAGTTGCACGAGTCCCTCAACGGTATGCCGATTATCCAGCTGCTGAATCAGCAAAAGCGTTTCAATGAGCGCTTTCGCGGCACCGTTCAGGAACACTTCCGCTGGCGGGTGAAGAACGTCAAACTGGACGGCCTGATGTTGCGCGCCCTGATCGACATGTTCTCCATGGCGACCCTGGCGTCCATCGTGTACTTCTTTGGTAACCAGTCTCTGCAAGACGCCGTGGAGATTGGCGTGTTGTACGCCTTCATCAGCTATCTGGGCCGCTTCGTCGAACCACTGATCGAGCTGACCCAGCGCCTCAACATCATGCAGCAGTCTCTGGTGGCCGGGCAGCGGGTATTTGAACTGCTGGATACGGAGCCGGAGCGCTACGATGGCGTCGGCCAGATCAAGGAAGGCCGCATCACCCTGCGCAATGTCAATTTCAGTTATAACGGCGAAACTCTGGTATTGCAGGATGTGTCTCTGGATATTCCCGCCGGCGGCATGCTGGGCGTGGTCGGACGCACCGGCAGCGGTAAAAGTACGCTGATGCAATTGCTGATCCGGTTTTATCCGGTCAAGCAGGGCGAAATCCTGATCGACGATCAGCCGCTTAACGCCATCTCCGCCGCCAGTCTGCGTCAGGATGTGTGTCTGGTGGAGCAGGAACCGTTCCTGTTCCAGGGCTCACTGGCGGACAACCTGCGTCTGGACCGCAACTACAGCGAACAGGAGATGATCGACGCGCTGACCAAAGCCGGACTCCAAAGCATGCTGCAACGCCTGCCCCAGGGGTTGGCCACGCCTCTTGGCGAGCGCGGCGGAAGGTTGTCCAACGGCGAGCGTCATTTGGTGGCGCTGGCGCGGGCGTTACTGCGCAAGCCCAAAGTATTGATTCTCGACGAGGCGACCGCCACGGTGGACAGCGAAAGTGAAGCGCGGGTGCAGCAAGCGGTTAACCGCCTGCACGGCGAGGTGACGTTAATCGTCATCGCGCACCGACTGTCCACAATCCGTCATGCCGACAAAATCATCGTCCTGCATCATGGCAAGCTGGTGGAGGAAGGCGACCATCGTCAACTGATGGCGTTGGAGGGGCTTTATCAGCACCTGTACAGCATTCAAACCGCGCACCTGCTCGCCGACTGAGGGCCTCGCGGTCTGACAAGCCAGTGATTCACGGCTAAGCTTTTAGGGACTGTCGACGACTAGGCATCGCCACTACAGCCCCTATGCTTGAACTGAGAGTATTACTGCTCTTACTGATCGCTAATGGAGCCCCGGTGTTCGCCCGTTTTCTAATGGGTGATCGTGGCGGCCTTGCCATTGATTTTGGCGTCTGCTTCAAGGATGGCCGTCCCCTGCTCGGCCCTGCAAAAACCTGGCGGGGCCTCATCGCCGCGGTCCTTATCAGCGCTCTGTTTGCGCCATTGCTGGGCTTTTCCATGATGACCGGCTGCGCCATCGCTCTGCTGGCGATGCTTGGAGATCTCATCACCAGTTTCTGTAAACGCCGCATCAATCTGACACCCAGCAGTCGGGCGCCATTTCTGGATCAATTTTTAGAAACCGTATTGCCCCTGGCCGCCTATCAACAGACGCTCGGCCTGTCGTTGCTGCAAATTGGAGTTATCTTTGTCGCTTTTGTCGTGGTCAACTGGGGAATATCTCCCCTGCTGTTTCGCCTCGGCGTGCGCAAGAAGCCGTATTAAAATCTTTGTTGGCTGGTCCCAAACTCAATAGGCGTGGATTATCGTCCTGGCGGCCGCCAGCTAAAAACTAATTAGGGGGAAAAGTCTATTCGCAGCAGGCCAGCAGCAACGCGCTGATTTCTCTTCTCAATTCCAGATCGTTAGTGGACTGCGCCAACTTGTCGGCCTCCACCAGCAGCTCGCGGGCGGCGTCGCGTTCGCCATCGTCATACAGCCGGTTAGCCATGGCGAAAGTAATGGAGGCGGAATAATCGACCAGGTTTTTCTCGTTGGCGTATCGAAGCGCCTTGCGATAGATCTTTAGCGCCTGATTGAGGTCACAGGTAAAGTCCGCCAACGCCTCCCACTGGAAAGGATGATTGCGTGGTGAGAACTCGTTGTTTTCGCACAGCTTTCGCAACGCCTGATAATTGCTCCATAACGCTTTGGTGTCGCCTTCCGCCGAAGCGTTGACGATATCCACCGCCAACTGGTGTATTTCATCGAAAAAAGGCAGGGCGATTCCAGAAGACATAGGCGGGCTGCGTCAGATAGCGGGGAAACCCGCGGGAACCATAACCCGCAGGTTTCCGGTGGATAAAGTTATCATGCTCCCCGCGCTCGAATGCGGCGGAGAGTATAGCGCCGATCACGACTGTAGTGTTCGGCCAACTCCAGATCGTTATCGCCGGGCGCCCGGGAGAGTTCCAACAGACGCTCGAGTTCTCCACTTTGCTCCAGTTGCTCGATGTACTCCTTCATAAGCTTAACGACGTTCTGCGTTCTCTGAGTGTCCGCCATAGCAGTCTCCTTTTCTATTTATTTCTTATAAGGTCCTGTCCCACCTACTTCCAGGGACGTCCTGAGCACTGATTACAGCGAGAAATGCACTGGGGAATTGTTACAGTCCCCATACTTAATATGTAGAAGATTAAACCGGCGGACGCAAGTCGCAATTTTCGCCTCTATCAGGTGAACTGCGTTAATTTACGCGGCAAAACAGCCGATTGCAGAAGCTTTTTGATAACGAAAATAATTAGGCGCCGATTGAGGGAAACGGTAGCTCTAGGGGATGAGTTCCTGAGGCGGAATAGAGAGATCGGACACCCTGGCGATCCGCCTGTCCGCCCTGCTTTCGGGCGCGCAGCCCTGGACCTCTCCAAGCTTACTCTCCTTGAACACCGCGCCAGCGGAGACATTGAAGTAATAATGGAAATCGCTTTGCATTCGACAGGCGTCGTCGTTGTTGCTGTAGGTGAAGAGATTTTCGCAAATATCAGCAATCAGCCAGGCCACCGTATCCCGCTTTCGCTTATCAAAATACGACAGCATGCGTCTGGCGTTAGCCACGCCATAATGCGTGATGGGGAGTTCTGAACAGGGAGTCTCTGCTAACTGCGACAGCCAAAAATCAAAGAGGTCCGTTTTAAACAGTGATTTTGCTCGCGCCAGCAACGCTACAAAATCATCTACCAGCGCCTCTTTGTCCTTTTCCAGCGCGCTATTGACGTCCTTTATCAAGCCTGCGACATGTGCGCCGAAGTTCATACTCAGTACCCGTTATCGTTGCGCTTAGCATCCCACTTACTGCGACGTTTTACACCTGTAGACACCTGTAGACACTGACGCATTCGCCCGACACATCAAACACACTCCCGGTGACGACGATTACGCCAGTCACCGGACGATGAAGGCTTTTTTACCTCAGATACTTCTGACGTAACCGGACCAGCCTGCCTCGGTTTTGACGCCGATCACCAGCGCTTCGCCGGTTTGCGGCCCTTGGGCCAGCAGGTCGCCGCTTGGGCTCCATACCGCGCTTTTGCCAATTGGCTCCCAGCCGCCGGAGGGGCCGCTGAAGTTGGCCATGACCACGCACATACCATGGGTTTGGGCGTAATCCTGTAGTTTGGCGGTGTCTTCGTCGTACCCGCCAGCGGTAATCAAGACCGAGCTCAAATAGGCGTCGGCGCCAGCGGCGGCTGTGTTGCGGGCATGGGTGGCGACGCCGGTATCCGCACAGATCGCCAGCCCTAATGCAACGCCTTGAAGCTCAAATACCTTTTCGCCGGCGCCCGGCGCAAAGTGCTGATCCTCACCGGGATGTAAATGCATTTTGCTGTAATGAAATACCGGCGCTTCCGGGCTGATGACAAAGAGACCGATGTGAGGCTTGCCTTGCCCCGCCTGCACCGGCGCGCCGACCATCAGCGTCACGCCCTGCTCGCGCGCCGCCGCCTGAAAGGGCGCCAGACGAGAATCCGTATCGGTGAACGCCAACTCCCTCGCCAGATCCGGCTCATACCCCGTCAGAGAAAGCTCAGGAAAAATGACCACATTTGCGCCTTCTGCGGCGGCCGCCGCTATCAACCGCAAATGCCTCCGCGTATTTTCCTCAACATCCCCTCGCACCGGGCCAAACTGGGCCGCGGCTATTTTGAAATCGCCTTGCATCATAAATTCCTTGATAAATTGCATGCGCCTGTCAGACATTGGGCAACCCCGGCGCGGCGGCGCCTGACGCCAGGGCTAAACGGGCTGGCTATAACATTTTCAGAAGCACAAAAACGGCCACGCCCAACGAGCTGGACAGTATAAGCCGTTTAGTAAACAACATGAGCGCAAATGTGGCCACTGACGCTAAAAAATAGGGGTGCGTCAACAGGCTCAAAGACACCTCTTTCTCAACGAAAACCACTGCCGGCGCGACAAGCGCAGCAATGACCGCCGCCGGCGTCATGCGCAGAATGTTTTCCACTTTGGGGGGCAAGGGTTTTCCCGCCCAGACCACCCAGGGCAGATAACGGGGAAGAAACGCACATACGGCGATCAATGCAATCAGAATATAAATATCCATCTCAGCTTTCCTTAACCTCTTCCACAACCGCTTCCGCGTTTTTCACCGGAACCCATCGACCGTACAACACGCCGGCGGCGACGCCCGCGACCGTCCCCAGAATGGTTCCCAATCCGTATGGCGCATGATGAGCCAGTATCGCCGTCAGACCTGCAACCGAAACAATGCAGTAGGCTTTTCTATCCACCAGACAGGACGCCAGCATGGCGACAAACAGAGCGGTCATGGGGAAGTCAACGCCGGAGCCCGCCCACTCAAGCAGCGCAGAGCCGACAAGAATGCCCACGACTGTGGCGACCGTCCAGGCGCCGTAGATGGAGAACGATCCCCCCAAATAAAACCACTGGCGAGCCGTCACCGGCGCGTCTTTATCTTTAAACTTCTCCACAAAGATAAAGAACAGCGCATCAATCAGGCCAAACCCCATCACCAGTTTCCATCCGGGAGAAATATCATTGACCTTGTCCCGCAGCACGATGCTGTAAATCATCATGCGCAGACTCAATGTGAGCACCGTCAGCAGAACCACCGTCCAGCTCGCTGACTCCTGCAGCATCATGTAGACGACAAACTGAATGGTCCCCGAGTTCGCCAACATGGCCAGCAGCAGCGTCTGCAAACCGGTCAGTCCACTGGTGACGCCCAACGCCCCTGCGATCATCGCCATCGGGATGGCGGAGAGAATAAACGGGGACATGGCTTTTACGCCGTCCAGGAAGTGCTTTTGTCTTAATTCCGAGTTTAATGGCTGTCCGGAGCTGTCGTCCGGTTTTGCGGCCACACTTTCCATACTAAAGGGCTCCCTCACTGCAAATTTTTTCAAGGCTGGACATAACGCCGCCGCTTCAACCTACGGTCACAACTGGGGTGAACAGCTTCAGATGCTCATCCCGGCTTTGCGGACTGTCGGACTCAAAGATCATCCAGCCGATCCGGTCATAGAATCCCGTGCTGGACTTGATCTTGTCGCCAATGCGCGCGTCTTGCTTTTGTTTGAGCACATTCACGCTGCTTTCGAACTGAGCCGGAAATGTGAAGGCCTTTAACTCGCCTTCCTGCGCCATGACGAACTCAATGCTGACCAGACGATCCTGGGCCTTGATCGGCGCTGGAACTGTTTTATCCGCAAGGAAATTAAACTGATCCGCAAACACTTCCGCGCCTGTGCTGAAATGGATCAGATCGGTAATAAAGTCACCGCCGAAGCGAGAGTGCAGCTCTATGATTTCTATCTTGTCGCCGTCCACTTTGAACTCAACATGGAAGGGGCAGTTGCGCATGCCCAGCGCCTCAAATACCTGCTGGAAATAATCAGAGAAAGTTTCCAGGTGGGGATGACGGGTGTAGAACGTGTGGCCGGTTTCGACAAAATACGGAGCATCCGTCGTCCGCTTCTCCGTCAGACCGTAATAGTAGACCTGGCCATCAAAAACCTGCCCTTCCACGCTGAACTCTTTACCGCCGATATAGCTTTCCACGGTAAGCTCGGTTTTATCACCACCATAGGGATGGCTGCGAATGCGCTCCAGATAACCTTCCACTTCCGGATAGGAAGACAGCAGTTGCACACAAATGCTTCCTCCCAGGCGCACCGGTTTGACGACAACCGGAAAGTCGACGGAGAGCAATTCTTCCGCCAGTTCGGCGACGGTGGTTCTGAACGACTGAACCGAGGACAGCCCTTTATCCACCAGGGTGTGGCGCATCAGGCTTTTATCAATGCTGAACAGTTCCACGTCTTCGCTATGCCCTGCAAAGCCGAAGTGCTTGCGCACCTTCGCGGCGATGGTCAGTCCGGCTTCAGCGGTGGAGATAACCTGAGTACAGGCCTCCGCCTCCACAAGTCTGATCACGGCGTCCACGTCGGAGGGGGAGCAGGCCACAGCTTTGGCGTTTTGCGGCCACCAGGAAACGGGAATGCGATCAATCCGCTCCTGCATGTCGATAAACACAAACTCGTGCGCACAGTTTCCCGCCTGGCTGAGAATGGACTGCGCAACGTCCAGATTAAACGGCAATGGCAATATGGCCAGTTTCATGTCTGATCCTTGATTTCATGTGTTGTTATTAATACGCAAGTCGCAAAAAGGCCCCACCCGTCTGGGGTGGGGCCTTAACGTCATTTGGACAGTCGCATCAGTTCGCTGACCGCTGCGGCGGTTTCCGCCGGTTTAGTCCGGCAGAAGTAATGGCCGCCGTCAGCCAGCTCAATCAACGCTACTGACTCACACACCTTGCTCCATCCCAGATACTGTTCCCGATACTGCGGCGTCAGGGGATCGTCTTGCGCCGCCACCATGGTCAGTGGCAGTGTCATAGGCGTCCCGTTTTCCGTTAAATCAGCAAGGTAACGGTTGGCGCCGCAGGCGTCATGACGGAAGGCTTTCACCAATTGCGCCAGTTGCGGCTCGGACAAGGCGTTCAGATCGCCATAGCCCGTCTGCGTCACCAGCCACTCGCCCACGTCTTTCAAGGGCATCGATTCCAGCTCGTCTGCAAGACTGCGGGAGCGCTCCGCGTCCGGCAGTAACTTACCGCCGATAAATACGCCGGCGACATGGCCGCTCTCCTGCAGCAGACCAGCGGTGGCCAGGGCGGCGGCGCTGCCGACGCAATGTCCCCAAATAAAGACGTCGCCGCTGATATTGGCGCTGATTTCCGCAGCTACCTTCTTCGCCAACTCCTCGACGGACAACAGCGCTTCGCCGGTATCGCTCAGGTTATGCCCCGGTGGCTCCACGGCGAAAACCTGCACCTCGGCGTTCATCTCAGCAAGACGTTCGGCGAATGGCTTGAAGTTAATCGCGTTGCCGCCCGCATAGGGGAAGCACACCAGAGTAACCGGCGCTGAACGCCGATCAGAGGTCAGCGCCACCAAAAGGTCAGCCTCGTCGGCGGGCATTTTCTTTCTGGCCACATCCGCCAGCGGCGCCAGAGTGGAGTTGCGCATGAGATCCACCAGGGAAATCAGTCCTTCCAGCAAAATCGTGACTTTCATCGCCGCCAGAGAGTTACCGCCCAGGTCAAAGAAGTTATCGTCGCGTCCGATATTCTCTTGGGGAATCTTGAGCGCATGCGCCCAGGCCGCCGCGATGCGCGTCTCCACCGCATCCAGCGGAGTCTGTTGCGCCGCCGCTGTGTCGACGGTTTTGCCCTGCTGCAGCTCAGGCTTCCGGAAAACCAGCGCAGATATCCCGTTAACAACCTCAACACCGCCATCCTGGACGTAGCGCCCCTTCAGTTCTGTGGGTCGCAATCCCAGGCCGTTCAGGGCCGGGTTAACATCAGTCTCCAGTCTGTCCGCTTCCGCGTTCACAAAATACAGGTCCCCGACCGCTCCGACTGGGATAAAACGCCCGGATTCTCCCAGGAGATAAACGCCCGCATCCGTATTTTCCAGTTCTGGACGCTGCGCCAGATTCACCGGAACTTTAGCGCCCTGCTCTGCGATAACCGCCAGTTCCTGTTGCGTCAGAATGGGCTGGCGTCTGGGGTCCGCTTTGGGGTCCTGAGTCATGCTCTCAAAGATAGTGAGATAGTATTGCGCGAAGTTCTCCACCTGCTCCGCCGTGAAAGCGTGCTCGTGGTAGTGCAGGCTGAGTTTCACATCGTCAGTGAAGAAGTGACGGCAGAACTCGGCCCGAATCGCGAATTCCGTCTCCGAGTTCGCCCGCACGTCCAGCAGATTGAACTCCGGCATTTCCTTGAGTTCTTTCAACAGATAGAAATGGGTGTAGTTGAAAGCGGTGTCGAACAGCGGCTCCTGCGTCCCGATATCCTGTTTCATGCGCGCCATGGGATAACGACGGTGCGGCAACAACGCCGCTTCCGCTTGATACACGCGTTGAATCAGGCCAGCCCAGGACTCCACATCGACATCCACCCGGAACGGCACTGTGTTGAGGAAAAGTCCGATCGCCTTGGTGGCGTCTTCCGCTTCAGGACGGCCGCTGTGTTCGTAACCGGTCATGACGTCAACATCGCCGGACACCACGCTCAGGAATTTAAGGTGCGCCGCCATCAACAGTGTTTTGACCGGAACCGCCAACTGGTCAGCCAGCACAATGATCCTGTCGGACAGCTGCTTGCTGATGTCCACCTCATGAAACAGCACGGACAGCTCTGAGACGGGCTGCGCCGCGTCCAGTTTGGGCAGACGGGTATATGTCGCGCCGTCCAGCATATTCTCCCAGAACGCACGATCACTGACAGAGCGCAACGACTGGGCTTCCAGGCCGATGTAATTGCGAATGTGATTGTCCACCAGCGGCTCGTCAAAGGTCCCGCCCTGCAGCAGCCTGTTGTATATGCGGAACAGCTGCGTATGCACCAGAGTGATGCTCCAGCCGTCGAGGGCGGAGTTATGCTGACTGAGCACATAGCGGTACATGTTGTCGCGCAGGACATGCACATGCAGGCGCACCAGGCCGGGCTGATTCCATTCGAAACGGTACGCTTTCTCTTCCGCCAGCCAGTTCTGATGCCACTGCTCCTGCTCTTCTTCGCTCATTCCCCGCAGGTCGTGACAGTACAGCGGCGCTTCCACGTCCGTATGCACCATCTGGATATACTCGTCGAAGCCATCCAGGTGATAGCTGGTGCGGAAGATCGGGTTACGCTTGACCAGAATGTCCGCCGCGCGCTTGAACACCTCCAGATTGATCGGGCTCTCAATGATATAGCTGATAATGTCGTGATATTGCGCCGTGCCGAAAGTCAGCTCGTTCTGGAATATCAGTCCCGCCTGCAACATGGACAGCGGATAAGCGTCATCAACGCCTTGCGGAAGACGCTGGCGGTCTTGTTCGCCGAGCAGCTCAAACGCGTCAAAGCGGTGCTGCTGAAGCTCGCCTTTTTCTTCTTCCATCGCCTGCGCCAACGTCGCTATCGTGGGGTTGGCGAACAACTGCTGGAAGGTGAACTCCAGATCGAATTTTCTGGCCTTGGCGAGAACGGTGACGAAGTGAATCGAGTTGCCGCCAATCGCAAAAAAGTTATCGTGCACGCCAACGCGAGGCAACTGCAGAACCTCGCGCCAGATGTCCGCCAGAATTTCCTCGGTGCGGTTACGAGGCGCAGTATATTCCGCGGTTTGCAAATAGCTGTCCGGCGACGGCAGCGCTTTACGATCCAGTTTCCCGTTCGGCGACAGCGGCATTTGCTCCAGCACGATAACCATATCTGGAACCATATAGGCCGGAACCTGCCCCGCCACATGCTGACGCAGGGTCTCTTGCTCCGGCTCGCCATTTGCGGTGACGTAGGCGACCAGTTTGTCCAGACCGGCGGCGCGGTGCACCAGCGTGACGGCGTCGCGCACGGCGGGATAGGAACGCAGAACCGCGTCGATTTCCTGCAGTTCAATACGAAAACCGCGCACTTTCACCTGATGATCCAGTCGGCCCAGATACTCGATTTCACCATTGCCGAGCCAGCGCGCCAAATCGCCAGTTCTATACCAGCGTTCAGAGGCGTTTTCAGGATTTGTGACAAAGCGATCCGCCGTCATTTCCGGCAGCGCATGATAGCCCCTCGCCAAACCGACGCCAGCGATGCAAAGCTCTCCGGGAACGCCAATAGGCAGACGGCGCAACTGCTTGTCTACGATATGAATCTGAGTGTTATCGATGGGACTTCCGATAGTAACCTTGTCCAGCGTGGGTTTGGCGGTGCAGTCAAGATGGGTGACGTCCACCGTCGCCTCAGTCGGCCCATACAGGTTGATCAGACGGGTTCCATTGGCCGCGTGCAGCAGCTTCTTGAAACGCTCCGCCTGATGCAGGGTCAACGCTTCGCCGGACGTAAACACTTTGCACAGCGACTGCAAACGAGCAACCGCCTGAGTGGACTCCACATAATCCAGGAAAGCGTTCAGCATGGACGGCACAAAGTGCATGGTCGTCACCTTATTCGCCTCAATGGCCGCCACGATTTTCTCCGGTTCGCGCTCACCGCCGGGCTCCAGCATGCAGACGCGGGAACCGGTAAAGAACCACCAGAACAATTCCCACACGGACACATCGAATGAAATCGGCGTTTTCTGCAGGATGACATCCTCCGCCGTTAGCGGATAGGCGTTCTGCATCCAGGCGATCCGGTTGATGACGGAGTGATGCTCGATTAAAACGCCCTTGGGTTTACCAGTAGAGCCTGAGGTGTAAATGGCGTAGGCGAGATTTTCCGCACCGCCGACCGTCTCAGCCACCGCGCTCTCTGCGCCCAGCGCCTTCTCGTCAATATCAATGACGGTATAGCCGGATGTATCCAACTGCAGCAGATGACGATGCGTCAGAATGACGCTGGCGCCGCTGTTTTCCAGCACATACTGAATCCGGTTTGCAGGATATCCCGGGTCTATCGGCAAGTAGGCCCCACCGGCTCGTAAAATCGCCAGGATCGCCACGATCATCTGCGTCGAGCGCTCGGCCGCCACCGCCACCAGCTGATCTTCCGCCACGCCGGCCGCCCGCAACTGGGTCGCCAGGGAATTGACTGCGTCATTAAGCTGCGCATAGGTCAGTTGATCCTGACCACAGACCACCGCCGCCGCATCCGGCGTCTGCGCCACCTGCTCAGCAAAAACCGTTTCGATTCTGACATCCCGGCGATATTCCCGCTCAGTCGCATTGACCTGCTGCAGCAAAGCCTCATCCGCAGGCGTGGTGATGGAAGCCGCCGTGACCTCTGCGTCAGGCGCGCTTGATAGCTCCAGCAGCAACGTCTCAAAGTGTTCGGCGATACGCTGAATGCTGTCCGCATCAAACAGACCGTCGTCATAGGAAATCGTCAATACCCCTTGCTCAGCGCCAACGAAGTGACTGATCAGCACAGGACACTGAAATTGACTGGATACTGAGTCGTCAGGCGTCTCAAGCGCTTCCAACGCCACATCGAAAAAGGGATTGCCGCCCTTCTCCGCTTCCAGGCCAAACTCATCCGCCAACACCGTCAACGGATAGTCGCAGAATTCCAGCCCCGCAAGCATGGCGTCCCGCGCCGCGCCCAGCAACTGCTTAAAATTCGCGTTCGCCGGCGCCTGAATGCGCAGCGCCAGATAGTCGGACAGTTTGGTTTGCTCCGGTTGCAACGGCTGACCGATGCAGGCCGTGTCGGAGCCGGTGTAGCGACGCAGCAATTCCGCCAGCGCCGCCAGCATGACCACTTGACGCGTCGCGGTTTTGCCGCCGCTTAACTTATGCAGGCGCTGCCTTACGTCGGCGTCCAATGTATGCACATAGCGCTGATTCAGGGACCCCGAAGGCTTCACTCTATCGGGATGAAACAGGCTTTTCTCCACCGGCTCCGCCAACAGGCCGCGCCAGTATTTTCCGTGCTCCGGCCGCTGCGCCGCCGCAACCTTTAATTGTCCTTTGGTTTCTATAGACTGCATGTCCTACTGCCTCTAAATTTTAAAATTCAAACTCGATTTCCGGTAACGCAACCGGACCACTTTCTTCGTCCTGATTCAGCGTTCGAATCTGGCTATTCACATCGCCCAGCGCCTTATCAATGATCTCCAGCAGCCGATCACGGAAAGAAGCCATTGTCTTGGCGGTGAAAAGATCCCGATTGAAATGCCAGCTTGCTCGCAGGCTGGTTTCGCCATCTTCAATTTGCAGGTTGAGGTCATAGATGGCCGCGCCGGTCGCCGCCGGGGTCCAGACGATCGCCCCGCCCAGAAACGTTTGTCTGCTCAGTCCGGTGTTCTGCAGCGCAAACATGGCGTCAAACAGCGGAGAGCGGCCATAAGAGCGGTCCGCAGCAACCTGCGCCACCAGACGGTCAAAGGGGTAATCCTGGTTGTCGAAGGCGTTCAGCGTCATGTCGGCCACCTCCCGCAAATAGTCTTCAAAGCGCGCAGCCAGAGCCGGTCGCAGCCTCAAACAGAGCGTATTCACGAACATCCCCTGAATATCGTCGACGCCAGGGGCCAAACGACCTGCGACAGGCGTCCCGATGGTGATGTCGTCATCGCCGGTAACCCGAGCCAGGAAGACGCCATAGCAGGACAGCAGGAACTGATAGACGCTGACCTGAAGACGCTCGGACAGGCGACGAATGTTCGCCGTCCTCTCTTCTCCCAAATCAAACTCAAGAAACTCCCCACTGAGACTGCGCACCCCGGATCTTGGAAAGTCCGTAGGCAAATCCGGCAGCGCAGGCTTCTCCGCATACATCTTCAGCCAATAGGCTTCCTGCTCCGCCAGATGGGCCTGACCGCCGTCGCTGGCCAGCCAGTGCGCATAGTCACGATATTGCAGGGGCGACGCAGACAAACTATCGCCGCGATACAGCGCCTCCCACTCCGCAAACAAACGGAGGAGTGAATAGCCGTCGGTCAAAATATGGTGAATATCGAAGAGCAGATAGGTTTTCGCTGCGTCGCGATAGAACGCTGCGCGCCACAGGGGCCCCTGCTGCAAGTCAAAGGGCTGGATGAATTGAGTCAGCGCATTGAATACGTCTGAAGCCGCCGGCGCCTCCGCTATCGACACAGCTAGGTCGGCATGAATCAACTGCCGGGTAACTTCCCCTTCGCGTTCAAACGAGGTGCGGAGAATTTCGTGTCGATCCACTAATCGCCGCAAGGACTCCTGCAAGCGAACCGGGTCTATATCCGCCGGCAGCGCCACCCAAATCGGTAAATTGTATTGACAGGCGTCCGCCTGCTTGGATTGCTCGATGAACAAACGCACCTGTTGTGGCGTCGCTTCTATGCTGGCTTGCGCTGGAGAAGCAATCACACCACCCGTTGTGGCGCTCCGCCCCCGATGCCCTCTGACCAACGTCGCTAACTCCGCCACCGTGCCACTGCGCAGAACATCGGCGACGGCGATTTTCACGCCCAGGTCACGACGCGCCCGCGACGCGATCATGGCCGCGGTTAACGAGCTTGCGCCCAGCTTGATCAGGTCGTCATCCGTCGCCAGATGGTCAATGTTCAAAAGCGAGCGACCTATTTCCAGCAAGACGCGTTCGATATCATCCACCGCTTCGGCGCCGCCGGACTCTACCTGCTTCATCTCCGCCAGGGCGCGTCGGTCCACCTTGCCATTAACCGTCAACGGCAATTCAGGCATGGCCCAGACCGCCGCCGGAACCATGTGCGCGGGTAGTTGGTCGATGAGTTGCTGGCGCCAACTATCCAGATCAAACTCATCAGCGACGCCTAAATAGCAATGCAGCCGATATTCCGCAGCGCCTTCAGGCTTGAGTGCGAGCACCAAGGCCTCACTCACCGTCGGATGCGACAGCGCCGCTTTCTCGATTTCGCCCAGCTCAACCCGAAAACCGCGAATTTTGATCTGAAAATCCCGGCGTCCGAGAAACTCCAGCTCATCCTCGGCATTCCAGCGCGCCCGGTCTCCCGTGCGGTAGATCCGGCTTCCCGGGGCGTAAGGATGGGGCACGAATGCTTTGGCCGTCTCGTCTTCCCGTCCCAAATACCCTAACGCCAAGCCAGCGCCGCCGACATACAGCTCGCCTTCAAACAACGACGGCGTCAGACGACCAAACCGGTTCAGCACCAGCGCGACGGAATTACTGATGGGAGCGCCGATGGAAATACTGTCCAGTCGAGCGGGATCAATACGCTGCACCGTGGATATGACCCCGTTTTCAGTAGGGCCGTAGGCATTCAGAATGACGATTCCCGGACAGGCGGCGTATACCGCCGCCACCTGCTTCGGGGAAATCACATCGCCGCCCACCAGTAACTGACTCAAAGGTGCGAACATGGCGGGATCATCGCTGGCCAGCTGTGAAAACAGTGAGGTCGTAATCAACGCAACATCTGTTTCCTGCTCTCGGAAAAAACGCGCCAGTTCAACGCTATCCAGGAGCACTTCCCGATCGACAATCTGCAGGCAGCCGCCGTTGAGCAGCGCCGCCCAGATTTCAAACACACTGGCGTCAAATCCTGTTGCGCCGGCCTGAGCCACGCGCACGCCGGGTTGCAGGTCAAGATAAGTGGCGCGCCGAACCAATCGCAGAACCCCTGCGTGCGTGTTCAGTACGCCTTTGGGACGCCCGGTAGTGCCGGACGTAAACATCAGATAGGCCGCCTGAGAATCCGCCGGGGCGGACTGCGACGGCGTCTGGATTTGCAGAGCGCGCACCCGCCCGCCAGGCATGTCCAGCGCTAGCGACGCATGCGTCGCACCGGCCAGGGCGCTCGGCGGAGCTTCTTCACTGTGGATCAGCACGGCGGCCTGACTGTCCTCCATCAGCAACTGAATGCGCTCGGCGGGATAGTCAGGGTCCAAAGGCATATAGACGGCTCCCGCTTTGAGCGCCGCCAGTGCGGAAACCGCCATGGGGATGCTGCGCGGGGTATGAATGGCGACAACCTGTCCTGGCTGCACGCCCAGCTCGCGCAGGGCTTGGGAGAGCTGGTAGCTGACCTCATCCAATTCAGCGTAAGTAAGGGACGCCTCACCATGGGTTATCGCCAGCGCCCTGGGGGTTTCCGCCACGCGCGCCGCAAAGGCTTCTTCAATTCTGGCGTATTCATCAAAGGCGGTGACCGTCGCCGTTCCCCGCCCCAACAGCTCAGTAATTTCATCCGGGGCTAAAAGCTCCAGCTGAGACAAAGGTTTGTCCTGCAACAAACCCATCTCCAGAATATTCATAACCGCAGTGCACAAAGGGCGCAGGTAGCCGTAGGATGCGAACACGCCGCCCCCCTGAACCAGCAGCTCGGCTCCCTCCGCCGTGACGCGCAGCCCCATGACAATGGGCGCACGCGGAGCGTCTCTCTCTCCCAGATTGAACAGCAGGGGCGTCAACAAGTCCTGCGCCGGCGGCAGAAGACCATACTCTTCCGCGGCAAGCTTGAGATAAGGAAACGCGCGATGAGACAGCGCTTCCGTCATCGTCTTCGCGATCAGATCAATCACTGAGGCCAGATCGGCGCTGGAATCCAGCGTGAACGTCAGCGGAATAATCGTGGCGTCGTCGAGTTGCACTGACAGCGTCAGACGCTCCATGTCAGTAAAATGCATCAACGCCGTCAACCACCCCGCCAGCGCCACTTGCTGCGGCGTAACGCCCACCTCGGCGGCGGCGCCTTCAATGGCGCTCAGCAGGTCTGCGCCAACAGGGATGCTCGCCACCAGACGCTCAACAGGCTCCGCCGCGCGGGACGGCGCTTTCAGTTCCGTTGCCGACCACTCTGCGTCAAACAGACCCCGCCAATAGGTTTCCGCCGCGCGGATCGCCTCAAGCTCGGTGAAATCCATATCACTAACCTCCATTGCCGACCATTACCGGCGCCAGTTTTTCAATGGTCTGCCGCACGTATAACTCACGTATTGGAAGCGCAGGCAGACCCGCCGCTCTCATGGCGGAGGCGATTCTTACCGCATAAAGGGAGTTGCCGCCAAGGCTGAAAAAGTTGTCTGCCGCGGTCACTTCACGCCCCAGCACTTCACTCCAGACCCTGACCATGTCAGCGACGAGACGGTCGGCTTCCGTCTCCGCGGCAGTCTCTTCTGAGCTGGTTTTAGCGGGCTCGGAAGGAGCTTCCGCCACGACTTTGGGCTTATCCGCCGCCTTGCTCTGCGCATCGGGCTCAGGCAGCTTCTTAACGTCCAGCTTGCCATTCGCCGTCAGCGGCATGGCGTCAACCTGGGTGAAAGTGGAAGGCATCATGTATGCCGGCAGCATCTTCTCCCCTTTGACAATTACGTCCTCCACGGCGATATCCGACAACACCAGATAACTGTCCAAGCGGGCGGAAGCCGGATCGTTTTTATCAGGCTGGTTCAACACCACCGCCGCCGCCTCCACCCCATGGACGCCGAGCAAGACTTTGCGGATTTCATCCAATTCGATGCGGAAGCCACGCAACTTCACCTGGCTGTCCAGGCGCCCTAAATGCTCCAGGCGTCCACATGGCAATAAGCGCCCCTTGTCGCCGCTGCGATACATGCGACCACCGCAGAAGGGGTCGGGCATGAAGCGTTCTTCCGTCAATTCCGGACGGTTCAGATATTGCGAAGCCACGCCCGCTCCCGCGACGTAAATTTCACCCGCCACGCCCACCGGCAGAATATTGCGCGCGGCGTCCAATACATATAAACGCCAGCCTGGAATCGCCGGACCGACGGAGCGCGAACCGGCCATGGCCTCTGCGCGCGCAATGGTCTGGGCGGTGACATGCACCGTGGTTTCGGTGATGCCGAACATGTTCACCAAACGACAACGGGATTCCGGGTAGCGGTCGAACCACTTCATCAGCATCTTCGCGTCGAGGGGTTCGCCACCGAAGATAACCAGCCGCAAATGCTCCAGCGCAGCGCCGTTTCGCTCCATTTCCATAAACTGGGAGAAGGCGGAAGGGGTCTGGTTCAGCACCGAAACCTGCTTATCCCTGACCAGCTCCAGAAACTCGTCAGGCGCGCGGGAGACCCAATAGGGCACGATCACGAGATGGGCGCCCGTCAGCAGACTTCCCCATATTTCCCACACTGAGAAGTCGAACGCGGCGGAGTGGAAAAAGGTCCAGGCGTCCTGCGCATTGAGGCCAAAATCCTCCTGCGTCGCCGCCAGCAGACTGACGACATTCTTGTGAGGAACCACCACGCCTTTGGGTTTGCCAGTCGATCCAGAGGTGTAAATCACATAGGCTGCGTCATCGGCGCGGACCTGCTCTGCGGAAGGCGTCGTCACCCGCGCATCGTCAATATCCCGCTCCAGCTCTGACGGCGCTATCAGCCGCCGCGCCTCCGTCACCGGGAATGCGTCTGCGTCGGTAATCACCAGACGAATCTCGGCATTCTCACAGGTATATGACAGACGCTCTTCCGGATAGGCCGGGTCCATGGGGATATATATTGCGCCCGCTTTCAGAATCGCCAGCATAGACGCGATCAAATCAAATGACCGCTCCAGGCAGATACCAACGCGATCACCGGGTTTGACGTTGAGCACAACCAGATTCAACGCCATGAGATGCGCCTTGCGCTCTAACTCCGCGTAGGTCATTTGCTCGTTTTCATAGGAGAGCGCGACGGCCTCTGGAGTTTGAGCGGCCTGACGGGCGAACAATTCCTCCAGACGTTCTGTTGGAATATCGCCAAGCTCGCGATCCACGCCTAACGCGGCGACTTCCTGCTGCGCCTTTTCATCCAGCAGCGGAAAGCGGCGCAGATTCAATTCGTCATCTTCGCGCAGTCGCTCATACGCCCGGCGCACGCACTGGAAGAACTGTTCGACGCTGTCGCCGGCAAACAAAGCGCCGTCAGCCAGCCCGCTGATGCAATATCGCCCCTGACCCTGACTCTCAATGAGCAGCGTGAGCGGATAAGGCGCTCCCAGAGATGGCGCATAGTCGCATGCCGCCACCTTGGCGTGCGGTGACGCCGCGGCGTCATAGATGAGCGCAGCCAGAGACACTTCACCACCGTTTTCACAGTCTTGCAGACGATTCGCCAGCTCCTGCGAGCGCCAGACCGGTTGCTGCAACGACTGCTCGATGTTTGCTTTAAGACGCTGCGCTGTGGCGTCTTCCAGTACCGGCGCGGCGACTAGCGACCAACCGCTCACCGACTCTACGCGGCTGTCATTAACGGCAACGACGGGTACGTTCGTCGCAGAATAGCGAGCCCATACCGTAGCCAGCGCACTGATCCAGCCCGCCACCAATTGCTGGTCATCCTGGCCGCTGAAAACGCCCAGACGCATTCTGATCAGGCCCTCTTCGCCCTTGCCCCGCCAGTCCGGAAGCGGTGAGAAATCGGCGGATAGCAGAGAGGACAACTCCGGCTCAGATCCAGACGCCGCCGCAGGCGACTGGTAAACGGCGTCCTGTTCAGAGATCGCCGCACAGACGAATGCATCCAGGGATGCTTTATCAAAAACCGCGCGATTGGCGACAATCACCAAATCAACAAAGCGGTCTGCGTAGGTTAATAACACCACGCGAATATAGGGAAACGTCTCGGCCAGCGGCCTCTCCATTTCCTTTCTGACCCGGTCCGCAGCCTGATAGCTGTCCGCCCGTAAATGCAGCGTCTCGATCCAGACGTACTCACGTCCTTCGGCCGCCTTTTGCATAAACGGCAGGGCTGCAAGGGCGTGTTTTAGCCGCATCGCAACGGCCTCTGGATTAACGGATTGCGTCAGTCGATAGGCGGCGGCGTGCAGTGCGCTGGGCGCCACATCGCCGTCATTCAGGTAAGAGCTCAGATTCCCGGCCATTTCCGGGTGATTAAAAAAAGTGCTTTTCATGGAAGTGCCTTATGTCGAATGAGAAAATCTGGACAGTCCTTGGCGAAGACCTCTTTCCACCGCCTAACGCGCGGAGAAGCCGCCGTCGACAGTGATCACGCTTCCGGTGACCTGACGAGACTCGTCAGAAGCCAGCCATACAGCGCTATGGGCGATATCCTCAGGCTCGATCAGCGCATTCATGGGCTGCGCCTGCACAAAGGTGTCCTCGTGCTCGGAGACGGGCACGTGCAGGGAGCGGGCGATCTCAGACAACATGCGACCTTCAACATGGGAGGCGTCGCGAACGGACCCCGGGCATAATGCGTTGACCCGGACTTTAAGCGGGGCGTAATCAAGAGCGACGGCTTTGCTCAGACCGATGACGCCATGTTTGGCCGCCACATAACCGGAGAAATGGCGGTAACCAACCACCCCCGCCGTGGAGGCAATGTTAATGATGCTGCCGGAGCGACGCTCCGTCATGGTCGCGCCCACTGCGCGAATCATCCGCCATGCGCCGGAAAGATCGACGTCAATCATGGTCGTCCATTCATCTTCACTGATGTCATGGGCGATTTTCCCAGACGGCGCGGCGATGCCTGCGTTATTCAACAGCACATCAATGCGCCCGAAACGATCCAGTCCTTTTGCGACGACAGCGTTGATCTCAGCTTGTCGCGTCACGTCCGCCAAGCCGGTCAAAACCGCCACGCCCTGCTCTTCACATAATTGAGCGGTGTATTGAAGCTGGCTCTCCGATCCGAGGGGATAAGGCACGGTGGCGATATCTCTTCCAATATCCAGCAGTATCAGATCCGCCCCCTGTCTGGCGAACTCAAGGGCGCAGGCGCGCCCCAACCCTCTGGCTGCGCCGGTAACCAGCGCAACTTTTCCTTTTAGTCTCATAGTTATCTCCTTGACGACACTGCGATCCACTAATAACAAGAATTAAAGAACCGCATTTTCGATCAGGGCGATAAGCGCCTTGGGATCGTCCATCAAATACATATGGCCGCCGGGAAGCTCTTCGTGCAGGGTCTGCACGGAAGAAGCCTTGCTCCAGAGCGCCTTATCCTCAGCCGTCACCAGTTCATCGTCACTGCCGCGAATAGTCAGCACCGTGATCGGCAAGGAGTCATCCGCCAGAGGGTGATAGCTTTCATGCATCTCCACATCCGCGCGCAGCGTCGGCAACAACACTTCCCGCATGATGGGGTCTTCCAGGGCGGGATGAGAGTAGCCGGCAAACTCATTGACCCGGCGTACAAACTCATCATCCGGCAATCCAGAGGCGCGCTCTTCCCTGCTGTTCCATGGGCTTGGAGAGCCACTCACGATTAACCCCTGCACATTGGCCTTTTCCTCTCCGCACATGGCGCGCGCCAGCTCAAACGCCAGCACGGCGCCCAGGCTGTGTCCAAAAAAGACGATGGGTTTGGAGAAATCCAGCTCAGCCATCAACTCGGGCATGATTCCCTGCACTGCTTCCGCCACGTTGGTGTAAGCAGGCTCAACAAAGCGCTTCTCCCGTCCTGGCAACTGCACAGCGATCACATTGAGCTTCTCGGACAGATCCTTCCACTCGTGAAACACCGATGCGCCCGCGCCAGCGAAGGGGAGACAAACCAAGTTAACCAGAGAGACTTCTTTCATTTTCTGTATCCTTTAGTTATTACTATTTCCTTTTCCGCCGGCGCATTTATAAACGCCAGACAATAGGAGGCCATAAAGCCTGTTTAGCTTTATATAAAATATAATGAGCGGTATTTATCGACGGACTAGAATAAGTCTATGCGAGGTTCCATATACTTCCCTTTCCACAATTAATACTTCCTGATTCCCGTTAATGTTGTCTAATTAGACAGAATATCTTTTACGCAAACCATTTAATGCTCGCCAGAGTGCATGAGTATGACATAAAGAAACGCTATTACTGTTCGTTCGCCCCAAAGGCGCACCTCTATAAGCCACTAATAAACAAAGAAATAAGTAAGTAACGAGCGCTTCCATGCAGAGCAAGTATTGGCGCGCCTGACAGCATAATTTCCATAACGACAATTTGATGTCATTTTTGCTACGACCTTAAAAACAAGGCGTGGAAATTTCACTTAAACACTTAACTATACTTGTATAAACGGGATAAGAAGCGGTGGAGAGAAGAACCCGAGAGAATATAGCCGGGATAGGACATAAACGGACGGGTAGAGGCCGTCCCCTTTGGCTTATAATACAACATCCTGTAATACTCGTAGTGCTGTTAATGTTTAATCAACAAAACGTGATTATATATATTTTTTTAGCCGCTTCAATCCGGTAGTCCGTATTTTTTACTATATCGCAGCGTTAGGGGGAAAAGTCGCCCTTCACATCCCCCGTTTACTCACTAGTCCAGCCCCAGTGGAAAAGCGATCTAAAGACATTTAAGCCAGGAAGGCGCATCAAAATCTCGCGCTCAACGTCACTTTTTCATCACCCAATTGTTCGTCATTTATAGACAGTCTAACCATGTCCGCCATATTTATCCCTTTTCAAATCCCCAATAAACTGCTCCTGACATTGAGAAACAGGCTTTCAACCCTACACTCTGGAGACGATATATGAGCAGCAACATCGCATTGGTTACTGGCGGAAACCGCGGTCTGGGCAAAAACACAGTCTTGCATCTGGCGCAAAAAGGCGTGGACATCATTCTGACCTACCACAGCAATCGCGCAGAGGCGGAGGATGTCGTCAGCGAGGTGCGTCAAATGGGCCGCAAGGCGGTCGCGTTGCAACTGGATGTCGCCGAAAGCAAGAGTTTCGCGGACTTTGCCAAATCAGTCGCCCAGGAACTCAGCGTCAATTGGGGCCGTGAGTGGTTCGATTACCTGGTGAATAACGCGGGGATCGGCATCCATGCGCCTTTCGCGGAAACGACGGAAGAGCAGTTTGATCAGTTAGTGAATATTCATCTGAAGGGCGTGTATTTTCTGACGCAACAACTCCTGCCGTTCATCGCAGATGGAGGCAGAATCGTTAATATTTCCACCGGTCTCGCCCGCTTCGCCCTGCCCGGTTATTCAGCGTACGCAGCAATGAAAGGCGGCGTGGAAGTGTTGACCCGTTATATGGCGAAAGAGCTTGGCGCGCGGGGCATAGCGGTGAACGTGGTGGCGCCGGGCGCTATTGAAACGGATTTTGGCCAGGGAGTCGTGCGCGATAACGCGGAGGTCAACAAGTTTATCGCCTCACAAACCGCACTCGGACGCGTCGGCCTACCAGACGACATTGGCGGCATCATCGCCTCTCTGCTCTCAGAGGACAATCGTTGGATCAATGCTCAACGTATTGAAGCGTCCGGCGGGATGTTTCTCTAAGCTGTCTCAGCGGACCAGCCCAAGGGCTGGTCCAATTATGCATTCACTGTAATCTCAACAGCGTTTTCTTTGCAGAAGTCAGGCTCTATGATTGGGACGTTTCAGAATTAGATTAATGGCTCGCTATGTCCTCAATCCCGGCATCGTGGTACTACCTGTTTTTTCAGCTTCTATCCATCGCTCTCTGCACCACACTGCTCGCATTGATACTGCAACGTTTAGGCAAATCGGAATACTTTTCCTACGCTACAGGTATTCTTAGCGCTATTTTTATCTTCTTAGCCGCGCCGAGACTCCTGGGAGTTTATGCTCGCAGCGAACAAATCACGTTGGATATGGCGATAGGGTTCATCGCCTTTTTAACCGTCGGTTTATTTGGCCTGATGTATGTCGTGGCGAGCAACGCTTTACCTTATTTAAAAGCCAAATGGGGAAAGCACCGTTAACGCGATAATCCAACGCTGATATAGCCACACGCCATCAATACGCCAGTCGCCAGGATGGCGATATAAACTCTTTTCTTTAGTGCGTTGCGTCCTCGGGCGGAAATAAAAGCCGCCACCGGAACCAGTATTCCCATTTCAATCAGCAGATTTCGCCAAAAGTAAAAATTAAGGAAATCGAGTTTTCCCGCGCTGGGCAGGAAGCCGTACTCAAAGGCGTATACGGACTCTGTCAGCGGCCAAAATATGGGATTCTTATGCACACCGACACAGTAATCCATGAGCACATGAGCCATGGAAGCGGCGCAAATCAAAAGCGGGTTGGCGTTCCTTAAGCGTCTGACGAACACATACTTCTTCAAACCCAGTCCGATGCAGGCGATCGCCAGACTCGCCCCAATGGAGTGGGTATAACGGGGCGCTATATTGATGCCGAAGCACCATGTCAGCAGATAATCCAGATCAGGGCATACGACCAACCCCATAAAGAAAAAGCTCAGAAACAACCGTTCCGACTTACTTTCCGCTTTGGCGTTATCGCCAATCGCCGCTCCAATCAGAGCATGGCCAAATATAGAAGACATCGATTCAGGTTACCGCAACTCACCAGTGCTTCAGGGCGCGATTCCACTGGTACAAACACCAGGCGAACACATTATAAGTTTTGTTCAACAGCCAACGCAGACCGGGAACTTTAGACACCTTCGCTTTCCATTGCTCCGACGACGAAGCCTCCCAGATAGCGATAAAGGCTTCATATCCCACGCGCAAATCGCCATTAAGGTCGATGACATGCAGCCGCTCTCTGACAAATTCGAGATCCGCATTGAGATCTTTCACCTTATCATTGTCCAGATGCACGTCTTCCCATTCGACACCACAGACCACCCCCTTTTTCTGCTGGAATTTAATGCCAGCATCACACACCGGACAGGCCGAGTTGTAGAAAACCCGGATTTTAGGTTCCATAGGCGTCCCAAAAAGGAATACAGCATTGGACAATAATACAAGTCAGGAAACGCAAGCATATGGAAAAAGATCTTACGCTGGAAGCGCGTTTTAAAGCTCTGATTCAGAGCGTCCCCGAGATCATGGAAACTATTGAGGCTTGCGCTAATTATGGCCTGCCTGATTATTATCTGGCTGGCGGCGCGGCCGCCCAGGCGCTCTGGAACAACATGCTTGGAGAGGCTCCGCTGAGTAAAGTGAAGGATTTCGATGTGGTCTATTTCGCGCATGAAGCATCAGCGTTGGAAAAAGAGCATGAGAATACGCTCAACCGCCTGACTCGCCATAGCATTCCCATCGATGTTAAAAATCAGGCATATGTACACGAATGGTATCCACGCAAGTTTGGACACGACATCCCACCCTATCAGAGCGCGGAAGCTGGTATCTCGTCCTGGCTGCCCGCATTCGCGATTGGCGTGCGAAAACAGGTTGATGATCTAAAGATATTCGCGCCTTTCGGACTGAATGACGCCATGAACATGGTTATACGCCCCAACAAAACCGTTATGAGCGCAGCTAACTATATGACTCTGGTGGATAGTTTTAAACGTCGATGGCCCATGATAACGACTTATCCTTGGGAAGGTTTCGATAATGCATAGCTCCACCCGGAGCCAGTCTGTTAGGATTTCGACCAACGATGCTTAATCAAACTGCTTATTGAATTGGTTCTGCATCGTTGTTGCGCCATAAATAAAGCCCGGAAATTGAGCCAGAGGCGACTTTCGCCCCGTACACGTCAAGGAAGTATCTGATATTTAACATCCATTCTCAGGAGGAGAATCTCAATGTCAGGATGCTTAGCCACCCTATACCCAACGTCATTAATCCGGGCCGTATTTGCCCTCCCATTGCTGTTGTTCTTCTGCGTAGAGTCCCCGCTCTGTCTGGCGGAGGATTTTGGAATCAGAATCAAGGACTCCGCCAAAAACTGGGGGATGACGCAGAACAGTTATTATTCCTTCAGTGTCCATAAAGACGCGCTCTTCGCCGGCGGACGCGCTGTGTATGGTTCTGGAGGCCCCACCGCGCGCCTATTGCGCAGTGAAGATGGTGAGAATTGGGCGCAGGTGGACGTGCCTTTCAGCACAGATGATAACGAAGTCCGTCGGGTCTGGTCCGCCCCCGACGGATATCTCTATGCGGTAACGCAGAGCGACACGCCCAAAATCTATCGCTCGCTGAATGGGCGGCATAACTGGACGCGGGTGAAGACACTATCCGAGGCGGATGAATACGGTCGCTGGTTTGAAGCCTTTCAGGGCTGTATTTATCTGGCGGGACGCAGCGACAAACACACTGAAGCCAGGCTTTATCGTTCCTGCGATGGCGTCACCTGGAACGTAGCCGCCTCCTTTCCCGGCGTCACCGGCATTTTTTCCTTACTGGCTCACGAGAATACGCTGTACTTGACGACAGGACTCCCGTACTCAGGTGAAGTCAGCGTAATGGCGTCGAATAACGGATTAAATTGGGCGCGCGTGAATGAAACGACTTTCGCCAGCGATGAAACGCTGCATTCTCTGGTGGAATGGCAAGGCGCATTTTGGCTTGGCACATTAAACAGCACGACTGGCGGAGCTGTCTGGCGCTCAGCGGATATGCGCGTCTGGGAGAAAGTCACCGGTGACGGCATGGGAGTGGGTCTTGATGAAAAAGAGGTGTATCGGCTGTATCCCTGGGGAGACCTGCTAGTCGCAGGAACCTACAATCCGGTGGATGGCGGCCGCCTATGGGCCACGGAGAACGGTCGCGACTGGGGCCAGATAGGCAGCCCCGGCGGCAACTCAGGCAGCGAATATAAAGGCGTATTTGATTTCATCGAGTTTCACGGAGCGCTTTACACCGCACACAGGGTCAGCTCCATCGCAACAAATATCCCGACTTTCCCGCAAGTCTTGTTGAGGCAGTAAACCCTTCATAATAAAGGCGGTTTAGATGTCCGCCTTTATCTCCAACCGCTGACTTCAGCGCACAATCTCACTGGGACAAAATACTCGAATTCTGTGTCCGTCCGGGTCCTGAACGACAAAGGTATAGCCGAAGTCCATTTGCGTGGGCGCCTGTACCACCTTCGCCTGCATCGCGCTCAAGTCTTCCAACGCTGCGTCGACAGTTTCCTTGCTATCCAGCATCAGGCCAATCTCCGCGCCACCGCCGGTCATATCCGCTGCAGGCTTCACTTCCTGTTTTGCCCACAGTCCCAGCTTCCAGCCGGACTCCAATACAAACAGCGAGAAGTCTGGGGAGGATTCCACAGGGGCTTTCCCCAATACATTTGAGTAAAACGCCGTACTGACTGGCATATTGCTGACATACAAAATGATATAGCTAGGTTCTTTCATAATCGTTCTCCAAATTCGATCTATCACTGAAACCCGTTATCGGGCGAAGCTGAAGCGCTTGCTTAGCTTCCGTCGCTTCGTTGGAGGTCATCTTAGGCAGGCATACTGCCAGTTTCTGGCAGTAGTGTTTTATTGCGGCTCCACGCCTTTGTATTCACGCCATTCCTTCAACAAGTCATGACGACGCCGGGGAATGCGAGCCTCCAGACTGTGGAGTTCACCGATACGGTCTGTGCGAAAATGGCGGAACCCTTTGCGCAGTTCGCACCATGCAACCACGACTCTGATGGTGTCAAAAAAGCCAACCGCGAATGGCCAGATGATCCGAGTGGATGGGTTACCCTCGCTGTCGCCGTATGCAATGCATAGTTTGCGCTCAGCCCGAATCGCCGCCCGCACTCTTTCCAGTATGCTGTCGTCCTCAGGTTGCGTCGCTGCGGGTCCAATCAATAGCGTGGACGTCTCCAGCTCCTGGCGCAACTCGGCGGGGATCACCGCCGCAACTTTTGCAATCACATTACGGGCGGCTTCCCCCAACTTCGCATCGCCCCGCCGGGACACCCATCTGGAACCCAGCACCAGGGCCTCAATTTCTTCATCGGAGAACATCAAAGGCGGCAACATAAAGCCAGGACGCAACAGATACCCAACGCCCGGCTCCCCCTCAATATGCGCCCCCTGAGCCTGCAACGAAGCAATGTCGCGATACAACGTGCGAATACTGACGCCCAACTCAGACGCCAGCTGCTTACCGCTCACCGGATAACGGTAGCGACGCAGAGTCTGCATGAGTTCAAGCAAACGTTCAGCTCGTGACAATTTTGGTGTTCCTATGAGGGGAATCTGAAAGCATGAAGCACATCCTGCCATAAACTGGCAGGATGTGCTTAGAAAGGAAGAGATTTAGGAGGAGCTATTTGGCGTTGTTGTAGCGCTGAATTTTTTCAATGGCTTCGGGCGTAAGCTTAAGGCTGACATGCTCCAAAAAATCCTGCATCAACCTTTCGTACATGTTTTTTTGAGACTCTTTAGAGTCAAAGTAGTCATCCCTAAATCCTAAAACTCTCATTCTAATACTCAAATAAAATTCGTCAGCTATTGGAGCATTAAACCAATGGGTTAACCAAGTTTCATGATGCCCTTCTAAGCCTCGAAAAAAAGTCACGCCATGTAATTCTACTTCTTCAATATCTTCAATGCATGAATAAATATATAAATCTTCATTACGTATCACTCGCCCCTCATCGTCGAACGACTTTCTAATATCTTCATTTTCAGGTTCATATGACTCATAAAAATATTGAGACTGCCACCACCTAAACTCAGGCTTATTTAATATCGAAGTGAGACCTCTATCTTTTAAAGGGACCCTGATCAAAGCAAAGTTAACGTTCATCCTTCCAACTCTAGTCAACGTTACCTTGTCGAAATAGTTGATATTATTATCGGACAAAACGGCAACCTGAGCTCCTGTGACAGAATCTCTCTCGTATATGTCAGAATCAACATCCAGACTTTGACTGCCACCCTCCCCTTTGCTAGATCCATCTTCAGGCAACCTAAAAATTAGCCGCGCCCCTGACATTTCAAAAAAAGTTATAGGGGATGCAGAGTAATCTATATAAGATAAGTCTTCATACTTTACCATTTTGGCTTACTCGCAATCGTATTCATAATCTCAACAAAAGTAGGTCTAGCGTCAGGGTCGCTACCAGGCAAAAGCTTTTTTGCCTTTTGGAAATCAGCCGACAGATCCGAGAACATATCACTTAAATGAGAAATACTTTTTTCATTGTTGCGCAGTGAATTCAGCGCCCCACAGATACCAGAAAGATCCAACGAGATATTAGCTGCCGAGCTTGTATTCTTCGACACAACTGCGATAGTTTCCACATCAGCACACAGCTCTTTTATACTTTTCAGCATAGACGAAAGACCTGCTCGTGGCACAACGGGATTAAAGAGCTTGAAGGTGTGCTTATCTAGAGTTTTTGTGCCTGAATCTTTCTTAACAATATCAATAGCCATTCGCAGAACTTCGGCTCCTTCCCCCTCTACACTCCAGCTTAGAGGGACTGCATTCTCTCTTTTCCGAGCTCCCTGTGTATCACTTAACACCTTGGCGAGCTTTTGCGCCGCTTCAGCTGCGCTTTCATGCTTTGTATCCGGCGTAACCCAGCGTCCCAATTCATTACAATGCTCTGCTGGAATATAGAACATAGGAAAAGATATATTATCCCAGTCGTCGACTGCCTGGCCGTACTTTCTCAACCTATCTAAAGCAGCATCTGCTGCACTAGCAATATCCGCTTCTAAGCCGTTAACAAAAAGCCCCTTATCCAATACTTCGCTTTTTCCATATGGCATAGAACTTAACATACCACCTCGCTTTTTAACTTTATAAAGCCCAGAACTCTTTCCATCTCCCAACAAAGTTTTTCGTATATCCGTAACATATATGCCTGGACTTACATCTTGATCCGGGTGACTTTGCATAACAATATAGTACACTTCAAAACCAGCAATTAATTTAAAGTGCCTTCCAGGATTTTCTATATTGTCATAAGAGCCAGCATCAACACTAGCAGAGGTGAAGCCGCGAATAAAAGCCAAAACCGAGTTCCATTCGTGCGAAGCAGGAGATATCAAAGAATACAAATGTGGGATCAAAGATGGATATATATATACCGCACGACCAGCTTCACCTTTCGTATCTTTCGAGTAGTAAATAAAGTCATTTCTGGATATCTTTGGAAAAGTCATATGAATCCCTACAATTATACAGCTCTATAGACGCCACTCTCTTTCATCAAAAATACTATTGATTACAAGGATTGGCCACACAGTTTAATTTGCAAATAAATGCAGAAACCTAAGCGACATTTCCCCCAAGATCCCTTCGCGAAAAGGCATTTTTTCTAAAGGCTGTATTTCTCGCGCACATAATCTCCCTTAATAAACAGAAGGATACGCCCCCATTACCGTCTGTATCTACACGCTGAGGCGGAGGATTCCCAGTGGAGACAGGGCAGCTGCATAGTTACTTTCTGCTGCAGACACAGGAACCGTCTTGCGCTCAGAGGACGCCCGGCTCCCTCTCAATATGCGCGCCCTCAGCCTGCAACGAAGCAATGTCGCGATACAACGTGCGAATACTGACGTCCAACTCAGACGCCAACTGCTTACCGCTCACCGGGTAACGGTAGCGACGCAGAGTCTGCATGAGTTCAAGCAAACGTTCAGCTCGTGACAATTTTAGTGTTCCTATGAGGGGAATCTGAAAGTATGAAGCACATCCTGCCATAAACTGGCAGCTTGTGCTTAGGAAGGAAGAGATTTAGGAAGAGCTATTTGGCGTTGTTGTAGCGCGTAATCTCTTCGAGAGTTTCGGGGGGATATTTGATATTGACGTGTTCGAGGAACTCTTCGAGCAGCTTTTCCTTATTCGACTCCCATTCAGAAGCTGATGGAATTTCGTTATCTCTGAAACCGGTAAAAGAAACCCTAAAACTCAGAAAGTGATGCGCAGTAATAGCTGTGTCTACAATATAGTTAATGCCTGTACTTGGGTGGCCAATGCGTCCCATTAACAAAGGCTCTTCCTTCAGGGAAAGTGTACGGAAGTCGCCTCTTTCTTTCGGAAATACCCAATAATCGTCCTGATTCGGTGTACCGCCATTTTGAAGGAAGCTATTTTCCACATCACGATCAAGTTCCTCGTAGCTCTTGTATATTACTTCAATTAGCCAATCCTCAAACGCATTCTTGTCTAATAAAGAGCCAGATTCATCCTCAGATTCAAACTTGTAATATAAAGCCAAGTTAAGACTAAAGAAGCCTGCTGGATCTTGGCTGTCAGAATAAAAGCATTTCCAGTCACTGTCTGACAAAACTATTATGCCATAGAGTGGATTTGACCTTTTGTACAAGGATGCATCATAAATATCCATATCACCAAGAAGTAGAGACTCACATGATGCCTCATGTTCAGGCAGCCTCATAACAACGTCTGTTCCAGACAGAGCAAAACTAACAATGGGGCTAGTCTCATAGTCAACGCCAGATACTATATGTTTTTTCAGCATGGAAATCGCCACTAGCTCTGTAGTCTTTCTCTAACTCAATTACAAATTTAACATTGTAGCAGCGAAAGACCGAACTGTGTATTTTTGCTTGCTAGCTATGCTGATTATCAATAGTAAAACCACCTTGAAGATCTCTTATAACCATAAAATCAATCGACTCTTCGTCAAATAGTGTTGTAAAGTTATATTCCGCCACCCCATCATCATTTACCCAAATTCCAAACATACAAGGATCATTTTCCTCCAAAGGCTTTGAATTCTCATAAATTTTAGGGTAATGGCTTCTTGCGTAGGCTATACCAAGTTCGTTAGCTTTCTCTATATCTTTTAACAAATCCGCCAAAATGCTTTCCAAGAATTTTATGCGACTTTCACGCTCCTTAATATTTTTATTCTTCAAACAAACTCGAAATTTTCCATAACCTCGAACTTTGACATACCATTCAATGGTTTCGCCCAATCCATCAGCCCACGGAACAGTGCAAATAATAGTTTTTTCTATTTCATAGATCATGATATTTGAAAGCACTCCCAGCGCAGCAAAAAGCTCAGTCCTGACCGGACGGTTATACCTGGCCATGCTCAATTATCTCACTCACAGCGCGCCCTCAACCGGGGAAAAATAAGAATTCAAGCCACTCATCGCCCCTTCTCCAATAGTAGACAACATCAGATGGTGCGCCAGCTAAGAGCTTCTTCTTATGTATATTTTAGCAATTTGGTAGGCGACGATTGCGCTCACAATAATTGCGACAGGGTTTGTTGACATAATGGCGGGGACGACGATATTAAAATAGTAACCGTTTGCACAGCCGCCAAACCCTCTGCAATCAGTAGCGACGCCCCAGAATGTATGGGTTGGAAAGACCATTATAAAAACAAATATTAATATCCGATTAGCAAAAGTTGAGTCAGAAAACTTTTTTTGTATTACTAACAGAACCCAAGATACCAAGAAGAACACTGTAGCATACAGAGAGTATGCCACGATCTGTAGCTTGATATCCCACTCGAATTTGCAGCATCCAATGTTTTTAGCTTGGCTATGAGTAATATGCAAAGCAAGAAACCGAATAGTATCTTTAGCTAAGAAATGCACGCCCAAAAACGTAATCATCCATATCAGCGCACCAGCTACGAAATATGCGCCGTACTTAAGAGTCTTCAAGTTTTCTCTACCATGGCCGACGCCCCACACCTTGCTAATCAATGCAGAGTTAGCTACGCCAAATTAAGGTCATATTTTTGACCAAAATAATGGATAAGCTATTTGTTATATGACCTGAGTATTATTTAAAAAAATCGCGACAAACAAACATCAACACCATCACAACAACCGCTACCGAAACCCAGAAAACATCTCCTTTAGAAGACTTATTATTCTGCCCTTCAATTTGGCTCAAATATTTTTTCTCTTCATTCTCAACTTCTTTAGCTTTATCAATTAGCCATTTTATTTGAGAGTTGTTGATGCGCAACTCATCTCGTATTTCGCGCAACAGCTCAATAACTTCTTGGTCCTGCACTTAAAATCACCCTTACATATAAAGCTTTAATGAGCCGAAGCCCCCCATCAGTTTTCTGCATTGACTTTATACGAGGCTATTGGCTCCTTCCTCAAACTCCGACCAATAATCATTGCAACGCCAATTGTTATCACTGTAACTGGAAAGTCGATAACCCATAATGGAGAAACAAACCACTCCCCCATTAATATGGAAGTAATGATAACGCCAAGTAGGTCACTTATCGAAACTGCCGCTATCAAATGAAAAATCGTATAGCGAACTTGGACTTTAGCGTAGTAGGAAAGCACCAGCAAACACACCAAATTTATCGGTAGATATTGATAGAATAAAAAGTCCAACGAAGACTGGCTTGCCAAATCCTCCCCCCAAAGCACGGTGTAAGCCGCGGACATTGAGACACCCGCCACAAAGAGAATCAACGAATATTTAAGAATACTAAGAAAGTTCAAGGTGACTCCCGCCACATAACGTTTATATATCGCGCATACGCGCCTTTTGATTTCAAGGCGCTAAAGATACCTTCTCCAGGCTACTGATTCCAGCGTACGGCAGGCCAGACGTTCACGGCTTTATTCACGAAAAGCCGTGCGGTCGTTTGGCCGAGGTATTCACTGAAGTTAGAGCGGATAGAGGTCTTGTGGCGAAAGCGATTCGGAATAACGACCTCTATGACCGCATCTCGAAAAATACGACGAAGTTCTGGAGGCGCCTGAAGGAAACTGAAGCTTGCAGATTCCTTCAGGCGTTTGTAGGCGGAGGGCGTTTTATAGACGCTTGCGAATGATGTCAAAGAGCGCGCTGGATTCACGCTTTATAGGATCGGGTTCACCCTTCTCCATGGCGTCCCAGTATTTCCAGTTCACCTTCTTCGTTCCGAGTTCGTAATCCATCTGATCCCAGCTGTCCTCCCGAAACGCATAGAAAGCCCAATGCAGATTAAGGCTGTCAGCGGCTTCCAGAACATCCTTCAGATATTCGCCGCAACCGGGAATCGTTCTGGCGCAGCCAAACTCTCCCATCACCATCCGATTTATCGGGATTCCTGACTTTTTCGCCCAGTTTACGGGCTGAGAAATATAGGCGGCTAATTGCTGCGGGCCCCAATGCGACGTTTTCTCCCCAAATGGAATATCGCCTGGATACACATAGCGGTCTTCTCTATTAATGTTGGGAGAGCTGGTAAAGTCATAGGGCTCATACATATGGAAGGAATAAAGAATGTTTGAATCTTCAAGCCCGGATGGCCAGTAGGAAAAAGCATCCGCAGCAGCGTACCAGCCGGCATCCAGCATCACCGTTACGTTCGGATCAACCTGTCGTATCGTTTTGACCAATGATTGATAGAACAAGCGCAGGTCACGGGAGCTTCCCTGACTCTTCTTATACCACTGCGCCATGGCGTCAGAATCGGCATGCTCTTTCAGGTCGCTATTACGTTCCGGCGCGGGTTCGTTGACGAGGTTGAAGGCTGCAATAGCCGGATGCCCTTTCAAGGCTGTCGCGAGATCTTTCCAGAAGCGACTGGCGTCGTTCCAATTATTTTTGTCCGACCAGATCCGGTCATCAAAAACATCATTATTGTTCTGCGACCAGCGCATATTGGGCAAAGACAATGGAGCAATGACCACCTTCAGATTCGCCTTGTGGGCCCGGTCCAGCACCTGCTTCAGTTGCGCCAGATCGGCGCTGTTCAGGGATTGGTAATGATCCGCATCGCCGATCAGAAAATCCCGACCTTCAGAAGGCCACTTGTCATATGCCAACCTAACCCAGGTCGCACCATAGGCGGCGAGAGCGTCAAAGTATTCCTGAGTCGGTGGAAGCCGGTTAAAGCTGTTTGCGCCATGCTGTGGGGAGTCCCAGAAATTCGCCGTTTCAGCTTTGATGAAACAGGAAAATAGAATGAGTGAAATAAATACAACGCGTCGAAGCACCAATTAAAATCTCCATGTTTTTAAAATAGGGCGACAATAAAAAGCGAAAGATAGAAGAAATCTCCCCATTTCAATATCGGTATTTCTGCTGCTTATTGGCTAAAATTTACCGGGATCTACTTATATTTATTAAATTTCAGCAATAAATGAAAACCGGAGGAAGAATTGAAACATAATGTCATCTTTATCAAGTCGGGAATGCTTGTCAGGGGATTACAGGAGAGGATCTAGCGGAATGACTACCGTTGGAAATGCTTTATGACTTTACTCTATCAAGCCCAACCGTTTATTTGTCGCTTTTTTTACCAAATTTAGGCTTTCCAGCCTTTGCAAGCAAACCGACGATTGTTATCACAAGCATCGCAACAAAAGTGTATTGCCCTAATACCTGAAAGATCTCCCAGGCCAGAGCCGCCGCTACTAGACAGCCCACCAGGAATAATAGATTTTTCGCCATTATGCATACCTTGTTGATGAAATTTTCGCCATCACATAAATACTATATGATGAGGATTCCAAAGGATGACGTTATCGACGTTAAAAAAGTAAAGCGCCTGCGCTTGGCAGTATAATCTTCAGAGGTCGAACAGCCATTTTATGATAAGATCGGCAACTATAAAATATAACAGATCAATTAAGTAACTAAGACAGGTATCGGATGGATTATTCAGAAGAGAGCGCAACGCCTCATGATAAAGAAAAACTAGCCGCTCTCTATGTGAGGTCACTCAAAGAAAGCTTAACAACTATAAACCGTTTCAATCCAGAAAATTTAAATCAACAGTTTCTGGAACATTATGATGATTTTTGCTTTACAAAAATACTAGTAAAAAGTGAAATTGTTGGCTTATACAGCACTAAAAACATGCCCGACCACATTTGGCTAGTTCACTTATATATTGATCCTAAATACCAGTCGATGGGCATTGGGACAAATATCCTGAACAACATCATTCGAGAAGCTAAAGATAAGATGCTTCCTGTGCGACTAGCCACGATAGAAAAGAGCCCTGCCAATAATTTTTACATCAAAAATGGTTTTAAGCTGGATTATTCGGAAGACACCAACAATCACTACATCTATGAAGAGTTGTAGGCCGTAATCGATTAAGCTCAGCCACAGCACTTAAAATAAGGCCATGTTATTACTCATACTTCCGATGTATTAGATCACACAAACCTTCTTCTTTAAGTGCTTTTTAACCCTCATGGGATTGCCCCCTAGCTTGATCGCGCCACATGTCCCTAGATGCGCCTGAGATTGAAGTGTCAGGCGTGGCGTATGGCGTTGCCCATATACTCAACAGATGACTTTTCACGCGATTTGATAGCAACAATTCCTATGCGAGCTGTGAGAAGCTTTTCTGCCCTGATTTGACGGCGCCACTCCATTGCTGAGAGTGTTGCAGCAGCCAGAAATAGGAACGTAAGAGATGCTACAAGACGAATATTATGTCATCGAACGGGAAAACAACGACGACTACCCTTTGTTTTCCTGGGACCAGGAAAGCGGCCCCTATGGAGGTGGAAAGGCGGTTAACTCCCCGGCTCCCGTCCATCTAGCTTTGGGTGAGCCCATTTCCGCTAGTTTCAAATGGGTCGACTATCACGCCCTACCCAGTCCAGTGGTGTCAGAACCTCTTGCAGAGATTCTAGCAGGATTAAACATCTACGGGGTGGAGCTTGTACCGGCCCTAGTGCGCAACCCAAAAGACTTTGACGAGCCAGTTAAGAAATACTGCTTAGTACATATCTGGAACAGGATTGCATGCCTTGATAAGACCAAATCAGTTATCCGGACCAACAAAGCTGGCACACGAATTTTTTCAATCGACCAGATGGTCTTGGATGAGAGCGTCCTCAAGGATATCGAGGAAGATAAACGACTGGTTTTCGAGTTAGATGAAAAGGCGGCTATCTTCCTTGTTCACCAGAAAGTTAAAGACACCATTCTTTCCATTTCGCCCAAAGGATGCCGATTCTTCAAGGCAAGCGATTGGAATAGCTCAAGCTCTTTCGATTAATAACAATCTGGCCATACCAATTTTCCCATTACATGGATGACAAGACGCACGGATGCTGAACCTACTTTTCCACCTCATACCTGTTGTTGCCGGCGCTGCAGCTCAAGCCGCCACCTGTCTTTACGACTCATTGAAGCAGACTCGTCCCACCTGCCATATCAAATCGGTAAATTGAACCGTGCTACTCCAATCCAGCAACAGGAAACCCGCCTTTTCCTTCTGACGATACCCGCGATTTTATAGAGCTTACCTGGGTGTTACTGCAGAGGATCTGGCGAGATTGCCACCATTACTTAAAGGCAGGAGTAATGCTTCGTGACTTTTCTCCAACCGAAGAGCCAGTTAATCAATCCGGAAACCGCGTGCCTTGGCTCTTTTGATTTGCTCTTCCGTCAAAGGCGGTTCGTCATCCGATTTCCAAAAGTATGGAAGCTTTTTCGCTACTTCATCCAAAGGAATAAACCCTTTGATTTTGTCATCTGGAGATATGCTGGCCCATCCCTCAATCGGATTCCAGTATGATGCGGATATTGTAGCCATTCCGTATGTTTCAACCGCAATGATATACACTCCCTTCTCTTTCGGGGTATCGCCTACAGTCCACTGAGTATCTTCAAACATGAGATTCTCCATCAATACATCAGCCTGCACTTTTCCGCTTCACATGCATATTCTCATAGCCTCGTAGTTTCCCTTTCAAGAAACTCATGCGCCCCTGCCAAACCATGGTAATGAGAAAGCAGTGATTATCAAGAATGGCCCTCCGGGAATAAATCGGCACAGAAGAATGAATCATAGGAAGGTTTCTCCTGCTTATATTACTCAATCGTCTGATATTCCAGAGGTTATCTAGTAATAAGCACCATCGTCAATATAGAGAAAAAAAGATGCAGGCATATTAATAGAAATAAAAAACAATAAAGGTATGGTCTTTTCTTTTTCTCGTAGATGCTAGAAAAAAAGTATGCCTTACCAGATTTGTGGGTAGAGTAAAGATCATAAAGAGAAACGAAAAAAAGAATTACCGCCGCAGGACCGTAGGCCATAGCCACTGAAGCGCTGCCCATATTCACCGCCCCAAAGGCTACATTATAAGAAACGACAAAAGCGATATTGGCTGTAAGTAGCGGTTTTAGCATAGTTTCAAGCTTGCATTCAGATTAGGGCTCATCGGTATATCAGTCGATTATAGCCAATCATAGCTCCACGACTCTGGGGATTGCTGTAGCTCATACTGATAGCAGGCCACATAGTGTCGAAGTTCTCTATCGCCATCATAAAACTGGAGGACTTTCATGATCCCCTCTTTTATTTCCAGCTCATATCCATCATCAAGATCGTCGACAGGGAGCAGCTTTGTTGCTTGTTCGAAGTTACATAGCTTTAGCTGGAGGCAGTTCAAGGCGCGCATCACCATTGGAATGGACAGGTAGCATACCCCACTAAACATAATGTGAGCGGAAACATTCTCTCCAGGGCCGCCAGAACTAGAATTGACTTCTAAAGCCAAGTCATATGCTTCGCAATCAAAGCGAACAACCACTGCCTCGTCCAACCAGGACAACGTCTTATTAAATGTGCCTAGGTCCATATCGGAAACCTCCAGTGCGGGCCAAAAATTATACAAAACAGCCATATATAATGCGACAGGCCCTCAATAATTGAGAGTGGCGAAGGGTGCAGATGTATAGAGCTTATGGAGAGATTGGATAAACTAAGCAACGAAACAGCTGGTGTTGTTTGGTTTGCTGGACGGGGGATACAACAGCCCAGACGAGGAAGGCTTTCTCCCTCTGATACTACTAGATGGGAGGGCATACTCAACGTACGCGAACCCACTAACTTTCAAAACAGCTTCAAAGAGGTGGAAAATATATTATTTCCAGCCTTCTGCTATTGCGACATAAGACAAAACTCTAGCACATATGCTCCATGTAATTGGAGCTATACCAAACACTTCTGCGCAGGGATATTTTTTTAATATTTTTCTATAATCTTTACCTAATGTCTTCCCCAAACCTTCAACGTCCTTTTCAGAAATCGTGTGACCAAATTTATGCGCACAGTTATTCCTAATTGAATTCAGTTTTTTCAAGGAATCTATAAGCTGTCCTTCAAACTCTCCGAACGCATCAATTAACTTCAATTTATCTGAAAAAGAGTAGCCATTTTTTCCAGTTATTTCTTTAATAGAAACCAATTTACAGGATATGCATCTATCCAACAAATGCTCAACATACAAATGAGAAATTAATATCCCATAAATTGAGTCAGAAGCATTTTTTACGGCACTTTCATAAACGCCTAACTCTTGCTTCAATTTCGCCGTACTGGCCAAATTTTTCTTACCGTCAATACTAGACATAGCCACACTCCTTAAAGCTGCCTCACGCCACAACAAATTATCATTTTAATAAATTCATCATTCACGACTGTTTTTTTTCCAGCCAAAAATCCAGAGAAAAATGAGTACTCCATTTCCGCCAGTTTGAAGCTTTGCTCAACAGAATGAACCGCTCCTCTATTTAACTTCATATCTATTATAGACTTCATAATTATATCAAGGTAATCATGAGTATTTTCCACAAGAATATCTGTATAAGCTGGAGCTAATCCTTTATGAACAATAAGATTTCTTGACCTGTATATTCTTCTTAATTGCCAGCCGACTCTTTTCTTATGATTTTCAAGGGCCTTACTCGTCTCCTTTGGATCAGATAAAACATGACAAAAATATTTATACCTTTCTCGTAAGAGGTAGAAAAATTCAAACGAATTATCTATCATTATTTTTTTCCTGTCATACTCCGGCAAAGACATTACCTTAGCTAACTTTTCAACAAGCGAGTCACCATTTACATCTGAAACCACCTCTTCATAAAACTCTTCCTTGAATCTCCACATACTTTTTTGAAGCTCAGAAAGCAATCTAGAAAGATATCTTAGATTTAAAAAAGGAATTACAGAATTAATAATATGCTCAATATTTGACACTTCATCCGCTGGATTTTTAGTAGGAATCAGAGACTCTAAAGCGATCCACAAATTGATGAGCTTTTCCTCTTTTGAATCGCTTTTTATTGCCATTGAATGAAGCTCTGCACATCTATTGAACTTTATAAATGAGTCTTTTTGCATATAGAACTTAGAAACAAAGTTGTTCAATTTTTTTGACGCAACTCCTGGCATCAGATCCATGCACTTACACATTGGATCTTGAACAAAAACAGAATCAACCATTTCATCATTGGCAACGTCATATATAATGCATGACGCTTCAAACTCAGGATGAGATTTGTGATGAAAAAGTGTATAAAGGGTTCTTACAAATTCAACCCTCCTATCAGCAGCCACGTGAGCAGAATATTGGTCCTTAGCCTCAAGCTCAATTAGCATATAATTCTGATCTTTTTTAAGATAAAACTTATCATTAGAAATACCAGGAGGCAAAAGAGAAGGCCGATCAATGATTTTTATTCCCAATTTACCGCAGGCAGCACTTATTCTCTTGAAAACAGTTTCACCTTTATAGACAACAATATATTTTTTATTATGAAGGGGGAACAATTTAAAAAATCCGTCAACTGACGAACCGTCAATTTCAATCTCTTTATTATAAAAACAGTTGATCAATGAGCTAAAAATAAATTTAGAACTATAGCCAAGGTTAACCAAGCACGTCACATAACTTCGCGTCAAAGACCTAATACCAGAGAAATCACTCCCTTTCTTAATTTCACCAATCAAAATCCTCTCGTTGGAAACCTTATATTTTGGCAAAATAATCTGATTAAATATCAACTCAACAACTACTTTTCTTTCCTGCAAATCATTCTCTTTATTTTTTATCTTCCCCTTTAATCCTCCCAAATCCAGCGTCAATAGACTATTAGACACGACGTCTTTAGATAAATTTTCGCTTAACTCCTCTAATATATGATCTATATTCGGCTTTCTAATATTTCCTTCTCCGATCTCTTTAATAGCTTGAAGAGCTTCTTCACATAGCAAGCTACTATTCATTGCCGATGGTTTATAAGTATCAAGTGAGTAATCGAAAAGTAACTCCTCAAGAAGCTGAGAAAAGTATACAAGCCCCTTATTCCCTTCCGGGTCTTTCCAATTAGAAAGCTCTCTAAACTTCACTTAAATCACCAACATATTAATTAAGCATGTAAAATGCGCTCCATAATTACACTTTTTAATTAAGTATCGCATCCATCCAGGCTATTCCAGATTTAACCAATATATTCACTTCGCGACGATCCAGCCTCGAGTATTTACGGACAACATAAGAAAGATTCTCTCTTGCCATATAATAAAGTCGCAGGACTTCCCTCATCTCGGGTCCGCAGTTTGGGCACGGCAAAACCCACCTTGGCAGCCTCCTGCTCTGTAATCACGAGCGATCGCACCGAAATTCCCGCCAACCAAACAAACCGCATCAACGATAAATACGCCACATCCCCTGTATAAATTTAGACCAACTCACCCACCGTTCCAGCAATTACGCGACTTCATCGACTAATTGTCTCACCGCCTTACCTCAATCAATTAATTTTCAATAACTTGGACAGGCGTCCACACCAACCAGTCCATGATTGGCTATTCCAACATCCCCCAATAAACAGCCAGCTTTTCCACAACTCATATGCTTTACACATATAATCCCTCTAACAAACAGGAGGATGCGTGATGCCTGAATATCCTGACATTACTGTCTATATCGATGCGTTGGAGCGGCGTATTCTTGGCCAGGTGTTGGAGTCGGTGGAGTTGCATAGTTATTTTCTGTTGCGGACGGCGGAGCCGTCTTTGGAGGCGGTGGTTGGCGGGAAGGTGACGCAGTTGCGGCGGATTGGTAAGCGTATCGCCATGGGCTTTAATAATGACGTCTGGATGGTGTTTCACCTGATGATCGCGGGGCGGTTGCATTGGCGCGAGGCGGGTAAGAAAGCGCCGGGGAAAAATGCGTTGATCAGCTTGCAGTTCTCCAATGGCGTTTTGTTTTTGACGGAAGCGGGAACCAAGAAGCGCGCGTCATTACATCTTGTCAGAGAGGAAGCAGGCTTGGCGCAGATCAATCCGGGCGGTCTGGAGATATTGGAGTCTGACCTTGCCGCGTTCCAACAGGCGTTGACCCGCAATAACCACACATTAAAAAGAGCGCTGACTGATCCACATATTTTCAGCGGCGTCGGCAACGCTTATTCCGACGAAATTCTGCATGCGGCCCGACTGTCTCCCATTGCGCAAACTCAAAAGCTGAGTCCAGAAGAAATAGAGCGGCTGCATCAGGCGTGCCGCACTTGTTTGACCACCTGGACGCAACGCTTGCGCGACCAGTATGGCGACGCCTTTCCAGAAAAAGTCACCGCCTTTCGCGAAGACATGGCGGTGCATGGTCGTTACAACCTACCCTGTCCGGTCTGTGGCGGAGCCGTACAACGCATTCGCTATGTGACCAATGAAACCAACTATTGTCCCAATTGCCAGACGGAAGGACGCTTACTGGCGGACCGGGCGTTGTCCCGTCTGCTGAAAAAAGACTGGCCCAAAAGCGTTGAAGAGCTGGAGAAAATTCGCGGCAAAAACGATCACTGAATAAAGCCGCCATGGCCGCCAATCGGTCGTTGGGGTCATTGCCAAAACTTCTCGGTCGGCTAAACTTTCGGCATGGATTCACCATTAACCAGGCTTCGCCCGTCTCCGCAGGGCAATGACCCAATAACAAGGACTCAGTATGCTGCAAGACCAGTTCGCGCCCAATTGGACGCTAACCCCTACATCCGGACTGCAAATCAACACCACCGCCATTTCCGCCAACGGCGCGCAACTTATCACCGGCACTTCCTCCGAATATGGAGAGAGTAGCGACTTCGCCATTTACAGCTACGCCACCGACGGCTCCGCGCCGTCACTGCAGTGGAGCGATCCACTGGGCGACAACGTCACCCAAGGCGTGTTCTGGGTCACGGTCTCCGGCAACGGCGCTTATGCGGCCGCCGGCGGACAATACGGCAGCGGCAACGGCTTTCTGCGCACTTACAATGTCGGCGTCGGCGTCTCCAGCCGTCAGGAATTCAGCGCAGACAGCCGCATCAATGAAGTAGAAAGCAGTTACGACGGCTCCACCATTATCGCCGTGGAAGGCGCCAACGCCTTGCTGCTGACCCTCAACGGACAAAGCTATAGCGACTCCCAAACCAACGTCAGCGAATCCTATTTACGCAGTTGCGGCATCTGCAACACCGGCGAAATTGTGGTGGTGGGCGGTGAGCTGGACAGCTATTCGGAGAGCGTCGAATTCGCCCGCGGACGCAAGCCGGCGAAACGTGCGGAGGTCAGCTCCACCGGACTGGTTATCCTCTACGCCAATCAAAGCGGAACCCTGGTGGAATACGGCCGCTTCCATACCGCCACCGGCGTTCTGCGGGTCGTCATCAGCGCTGACGGAGGCTACTTCGCCGCTTCCACCAAGAACGGCTACGTTTATCTGTTCGCCACCCCGGACAGCCCTGTCAGCGGCCTCACGCCCCTCTGGTCCTACACGCCTTCCGACCAGTCTCTGGGACTGACTTACGCCCTGGCCATCGCCAATGTCAGCGGACAAGTCTATGTCGGCGCCGGCGGCAATTACGACGGCTCCGGCGCGACCAAAGCCGCCTCTGACAGCCCCGGCTTCGGTTTCGCCTACATGTTGAAGAACGCCGGCGATTCCGGGGAATATTACCCGCAACGCCTGTGGATCAATCAGCTGGAGTATTGCCCCAACCCAGGCATGAATATGGACGCCAACGCGCAGTATGTGACCTCCGCCGACGGCGAGCCCATCTTCAGCGACAGCAACTCTTCGCCGCAGGAAGAAACGCCCGGCAACTTCTATCTGTTTAACGCGCAAACCGGCGAGTTGTACTGGAAATACGCCACCTCGCTAATGAACTGGCCCATGTCCATCAACGCCGAGGGCACCGCCGTCTTCGCTGGCAGCGATGACGGCAGCGTGTATTACTGGGGCAGCCCAGCGCTCTGATTGTTTGAGAAAGGAAGATCAGACAAGCTCAGGGAGTGAGCTTCACCACATTGGGGGCGCTGAATTTCCCAATGATTTCATGTAGATCGGCAGCTTTGGAGAAGTAGAACCCCTGAGCGAGGAAGCATTGGTTTTCCTTCAGGAATTTCACCTGTTCGGCGTCTTCCACACCCACCGCCACCACCTTCAGCTTTAGATTATGCGCCATGGAAATCATCGCTTTTACGATTTCCGCATCATCGCCTTTCCTCAGCATATTGTGAATGAACGACTTGTCGATCTTGATGCAGTCGATGGGTAGTTGCTTGAGATTGCTCATGGAAGAGTAACCCGCGCCGAAATCATCCACGGTGATGCCAAAACCAAGCTTATTCAGATCATTGATGCTGCGGTTGTTTTGTTCCAACTCTTCAGTGATGGTGGACTCCGTCAGCTCCAGTTGGATATTGCAGGGTTCATTGCGGTGGGCGGCGACAATGCGCCCGATATCCGCGATCAGGCCTTTATCCCGCAATTGGCGCGCCGACACATTGATCGCTACGCCGACATCGGCGAACCCCATCTTGCGCAACTCCTGGGTGGCGGAAATGACTTCGCTGATCACCCATTTACCCAGCTCCACAATGAGGCCCGTCTCCTCCGCCAGGGGAATAAAGTGATCGGGATAAATGACTCCCTGGCTGGGATGATTCCAGCGCAGCAGCGCTTCCAGCCCCACCAGTTTCCTAGTTTCCAGGTCAATCACTGGTTGATAGTCCAACCGGAACTGTTTCTTGGACAGCCCCTGGATCATTTCCGCTTCCAGCGCCTGTTTCTTTTTGGCTTCTTCATTCATGGAATGAGAGAAAAACTGGATATCGTTGCGGCCATTACGCTTGGCCTGATACATGGCGGTGTCCGCGTTCTTCAACAGTTCATCCAGCTCCACGCCATCGTCAGGTGCGATACTGATGCCGATACTGGCGCCGACAAAATATTCTTTACCGGCGAACTTGAACGGACGGTTCAAGGTCCGCCGAATGCCCTGCGCCACGCGCCGAGCGTCCGCATGGCCCCGAATATCCGACAGGATCACGGTAAACTCATCGCCGCTGATGCGCGCCACCGTATCGTTCTTGCGCACGTTCTGCTTGATGCGCGCGGCAACGGTTTTCAGCACTTCGTCGCCAGCGTCATGGCCGTAGTTATCGTTGATCTCCTTGAAGTGATCGATGTCGATAAACATCAGGGCGATCATAGACTTGTCGCGCACGGCCCGGGTAATGGCGTTTTCCAGGCGCAACTTGAACAGCAGCCGGCTCTCCAGTCCCGTCAGGTGGTCGTAAAACGCCAACTGCTCCATCTCATCCTTGCTCTTTTTCAGCAGCGTGATGTCTTCACAGGTCACCACATAATGGCTGACTTTTTCCGGCGCGGGACGGAATACGCCGTAGTTACGCGCCGCCTGCTCATAAATGGGGAAAATGGAGATCTGCACCCAGTACTGATTGCGCGAGGCGTCGTAACAGTGCAACTCATCGCGGATCATCGGTTCCGGCAACTCACGGAAGTTGATCTGATCAAGACGCGGAAAACAAACACGCTCCTCCAGTGAAGAGATGTGTTTGTCGAACACCTGCATGCGATCGTAGCCGGACATCGCCAGAAACGCGTTATTCACGTAAACGATAATGCCATCCGCATTGGTGATGATGACGCCGCTGCGACTGCTCTCCACCGCTTTGGACAGAAGACGCAAAGACAGCTCGCGCTGCTCCCTCTCCGCAATCTCCAGCTTCAATTCCTGATTGGCCTGCGCCAGCGCCTCCGTCCTCTCCTCCACTCGGGCTTCCAGCGCATGGTTCAGTTTGTACAGCGCCTGCTCTTTTTCTATCAGGGTCTGCGTCTGCTCGTACAACGCGTCATTGGCCTCGCGCAGTTGATGGGTGTGCAACTCAACCCGGTTTTTAAGCCGGTTGTTGAACGTCATCAATAAAAAGATGCCCACCGCCCCGGCGATCACCACCAGACCGCCAATCAACAGCGCTGTATGCAACACCAGTCTGGCGTCATTGCGGTCCGAGTCAAAGATAAAGCCCTCCAGATTGTAATCCCTGGACGCCATATCCAGCGCGGCGAAGGTGTCCGCGATATGCCGCCAGCGACCCGGATTCATATGCCCGACCTCCACCAGCTTGGGCACGATCAGGTCAATGGTTTCCCGGGCTTCATACACCAGCTCGTCATATTTTTTGCGGGAGTTGTATTTGCTTTGCAGCAAACGAATGATCTCTTCCGGGTTGTCCACCGCATAACGCCAGCCTTCAATCGTGGCTTCGCGGAAGCGCGCCACCTCTTCGGTATCGCTCATCGCATGATTTTCGGTGGTGAAAAGGGTGTCGCCGTAGAAATCGATGCCGTAACTGCGCGGGTCCATGATGTTATAGGCGATCTGACGTTTACGCAGCTGATACGGCAGGTCAGTCACGTAGCCCACCATGGCGTCGACGCGATGCTCCACCAGATCGTTGATGTTAAAGGACAATGGCATCTGTTTGATCTGAGAGAGCAGCACGCCTTCTTTGCGCAGGATGCCAATGGTGTTGGCCCCGTATGGCCCATGGGGAAACATGACGCGTTTGTCGATCAGGTCCTGCGGACTGAGTATCTCCGACTCCGCCAGACTCACCAATACCAGAGGCGAATGCTGAATCATCACCGCTACGGCGGTGACAGGCGCGCCCTGCAAGCGGTAAAGCAGCAGCTCTGAGTTGGCGACGCCGAAGTCCGCCCTGCCCTCCACCACTTCATCGATAGGATTAATGTCCGGCGCCGCCTCGCGCAGGGTCACGTCAAAACCGGCTTTCTGATAGAAACCTTTTTCGATGGCGGCGTAAAAGCCGGCGAATTGGAATTGATGCAGCCACTTCAACTGCACAACGACAGGGGTAAGTTCTGATTCCGCCGCCCCACTGATTCTCGTGATCAGGCAAAGAACCAGAAAGCATATCGTCCGGACACGGCCAATAGGAGAAGATGAGTTCGGCATCTATGGCATTACCACCGGTTGTTTTCGGATGAAACGCGACGCCCGAAAAGCTGCTGTAACGCAACCCAATCACGGTTGACCGGAATTATCTCTTTAAGCTTAGTAGATAATGTTCCCGAGCACGTTGGATTTCCATATCTATGACACATTTTTTCACCTGTGGGGCGAATATTTTACTTCCATGATCGCCCTCATACTGTTTCAGTCAGTTTGATTATTATCCCAACAGCAACAAAAGTCCGGTCTATAGTTAAATTTCAGGCGATATTTTTTCATTCAACTCCCACATGGAAACGAAACGCCACTCCCTCTCTCTTGAAGCCGCCTGAACCGCAAAACAATAAAGCAGAGGTATATATACGATGAGCGTATTAAAACGGTTGTCTTGGCTAACATTCCTTTTAGGTTTTTCTCTCTTCGTCGGCGCCAAAGAACTGGCCTTTCTCATTCCCGGGGGCGAAGGCGGCGGTTGGGACACTACCGCCCGAGAAACCGGCGCGACGATGCAGACTATCGGCCTGGTGGATGGCGTCAAGTTCACCAACCTGTCTGGAGGCGGCGGCGGACGCGCCCTGGATGATCTGGTGCGTAACGCGCCCAAGTACTCGGAAACCCTGATGGTGCAATCCACGCCATTGATATTGCGTAGCCTGACCGGGGTGATCGACAAAGACTTTCGCGACATCACGCCCATCGCTACGGTGATTGCGGAGTATCAGGTGGTGGCGGTGAAAGCGGACTCGCCGATTCAATCAGTGTCGCAACTGGCGGACCTGATTCGGGACCATGCCGCGAAAAATCCGATTATCGGCGGTTCATCCAAGGAAAGCCTGGACCACATTACCGCCGCGCTCCTGCTTAAATCCGCCGGCATCGGCATTGATCAAATGCGTTATGTGCCCAGCGACGGCGGCGGCGACGCCCTGGAGAAGCTATACAAAGAAGTAGGCGTCGCCCTGGTGACCGGGCTGGGAGAAGTGGTCAACGATTATAAGTCCGGCAAACTGCGCCTGCTTGGCGTCACCAGCGACGAACGCCTGGAAGGCTTTGACATCCCCACCATGAAGGAACAGGGCTACGATCTGGTTTTCGCCAACTGGCGCGGCTTCTTTGGAACGCCCGGCATGCCCGCGCAAGACGTCGCCCAATACGCCGATATGCTGGAGAAACTGTCGCAAAGCGATCAATGGAAGCAGGTAAGAAGCAAATACGGATGGTCCAACTTTTATCATCGCGGCGACGCCATGCAGCGTTTTCTGGAGAATCAGGAAAAAGATATCCGCGAAGTGTTGCTGAGCCTGGGCGTTAAGGTGCGCTGATTTTCCCGATCGGGCTTATTCAAGCGCCGACGAACGTCGGCGCTGTAGCGATGGAAATGTCTCTTTAGCGACTATCTATCCTTGGCGACGGACTTTCGCCACCGCCTCGATTTCCACCAATGTGCCCGGCGACGCCAGTGAAGCGACGCCCACGCCGGTCAGCGCTGGCCTGACGGTTCCCAGATAGTTGGCGAGAACAGGCGCTACTTTCGCCATGTGATCCGCCAGCTCTCCTCTGACATAGATGCGCACTTGCAGCAGATTATCGACGGAAGACCCCGCTTCCTTCAGCACGATGCTCAGGTTCTCCAGCGCATTCGCTGTCTGGGCTTCAATCGTGTCGTTCTTCAGTTCGTAGTCCGCGTCCCAGTCCACCTGCCCGGACACAAACACCAATCCTGACTCCGTATCAACCGCCGCCTGCGACAGCCCAAAAGGCGAACCGTCATACAGCGCGCTGGGATTCACTTTATTAATGCTCATAAAGACCTCTAAAACCGACTAATAGTGTGCAGTCAGAGTAGAGCTTCAGAGGCGACCGAGCGATCAAGCAGCCGTTGTAACCGATACAAGCGCCGCAGGATTGACCGATACGATCAGGCGCGGGAAAGGCGCTGTTTCACGGTACCGAGCGCCCACATGATCAGGGGATCGTTCCTGGCGCTGGGATGATAGGCCGCCACCACTTCGTATCCCGGCGGATATTTGCTGAGAGGAATTTCGAATAAGCCTGCGCAAGGCAGCAGCCGCGACGGCAAAAAGGCCACCATATCCGTCGCCTGCAAATATTCCTGGGCGATGTGGAACGACGGCGCTGAAATCGTCACGTTACGGCGCAAACCCTGCTGCTCAAACCAGGCGTCCGCCGACCCGGCGAAACCGCCAGTTCCTGGCGAGGTGACAATAAAGTCACGCTCCACCAGCCGCTCCAGAGCAATCTCTCCCTCGCCCGCCAACCCAGGGTCGGCGGAGACGCAGAGATATCTTTCCGTGAACAATGGCTCGGACAGCAGGCCTTCCGGCACATAGCCATGGGAAGTGAACGCAAGATCAATCTCCCCTTGCCGCATTTTCCGGGTCAGGCTGGCGCTTTCGATATTGGCGACCACGACTTTCACCTTGGGCGCGGCTTTTCGTAATTCAGCGACCAGCTGTGTCACAATCACTTTCTGGGTGTAATCCGTGGCGGAGATCACCAAGGTTCTTTCCACCTTCGCCAAAGAAAACACCTCCGGCGCCGGAATCGCGTGCAGATGGGTCAACACCTGCTGGATATGCGGCTCGATCAGTTTGGCGTAAGGCGTCGGAGCCATGCCATGGCCGGTGCGCACGAATAACGGGTCGCCCAGAATGTCCCGCAGTTTTTTCAGCTGTTGACTGATCGCCTGCTGGGACAGATCGAGGGACTCCGCGGCGGCGGAGATATTGCCGAAGCGATACAATGCGTCCAATGTCCGCAGATGGTGGATTTCCAGTTTTTCGATCATGCATGCCTCAACAGAATCCGGGACGCCGTCGCCTGAGCAACGGATCTGAAATACCCGCCTGATTGTATGTGCATGACGCGGGGTTGGCGACGCATAACTCGAAAATCCCCCAAGAACTGGCAAACTGAAATTGAGTTTGTCCCTGTGATCGTTTAGCTTCGTTCAAACTTTCACAGAGCAGTTCGCACCGTGATAAAGCACCTTTGGGTCAAAGAAGGATAAGTGTTTGAAAGACATACTGTCTTATCTCAATGAAGAACAGTTCAAAGCCGTTAGCGCCACCGAGGGAGCCACTTTGGTTCTGGCTGGCGCCGGCTCAGGCAAGACCCGCGTGGTCACCTACAAAGCCGCACACCTTATCCTGAATAAAAAAGCGCCGCCGAAATCCATTATCCTGGTGACCTTCACCAACAAGGCCGCGAATGAGATGCGATCGAGGCTCGGCGAGCTGATTGGCCCCATCGCTAAAACCATCCATATCGGCACCTTTCACAAGCTGTTCCTTGAGTTGATCCTGAAACCCAGTTCCGATCGCCCCGTCACGCAGAAATATGGATACAACCAGACAACGCGGGTGATCAGCGAACATGAGGCCAGAAGCTTCATCGAGTCATTCTGGTCCAACCTGGGCGAGGAACAGCAGCGCTTCGTCGCCCGCAACGGCATCTCTCTCAATGAAGTTCTCGCCTGTCTGTCCCGCGCCAGAGCCAACGGTTTCGGCTCCCACGACTATGCGCCGCCCATGGAACTGACCAATCGTGAACGCATGATCGATCGCATCATGATTGCGCTGTGGAAAAACCTGGACGAGGAAAAAAGAAAGCTCAACGCCATTGATGCGGACGATATTCTCTATATCGCCTGCCACGTGCTCAAAGAAGACGCTGAGTTGCGAGACGCGCTGCAATACCATTTGAAGCACTTCATCATAGATGAGTTTCAGGACTGCAATTACCTGCAGTTTGAAGCCATACGCCTGTTGGCGTCCAACTCCGTTTCCATCACTGTCGTCGGCGACGCCAAGCAGTCCATCTACCAGTTCCGGGGCTCGGAGCCATCGGTTTTCCAAGCGTTCCTGGAAGCGTACGAATCTCCCAGCGTCTGCGTGCTGGACACCAACTACCGGTCCTTGAACAAACTGGTGCAGCTCAGTAATAAGCTGGCTGACAGCATGCCTCATCGCCTGCAGGAAGACATCGCCATGCGCGCCCATAGAAGCGGCGACGGCACGGTGCAGTTCGCGTCGCCTATCAATGTCGTGACCGAGTCAAACGAAGTCGCCGCGAGTATTCAAACGCTGTTGAACGCAGGGACGCCGCCTGATGAGATCGCCGTTCTCTACAGGGAGAACAGCCAGCGCCTGCATATCGAACAGGCGCTGATCGCCCGCCGCATCCCTTACTTGGTTAATGAAGGCGTTCCGCTGCTGCGCCGGCGCGGTCCGCGTATGCTTTTGAGTCTGTGTCTTGCGCCCTCCAGCAGCGAAAGTCCGTTGGAGGAGAAGTACCTGGAGTACGTCCTCAATAACAGCCGGATTAATCTGCAATGGCGACACAAGAAATCCGGCAAATATAAAGACGAAGCGATCTTCAAATATCTGCAGTTTATTTCCGACGCCGATGGCAGCCTCGGCGAAAAGGCGACGGACATCATTCGCGACGTGCGCCTGATCAAGAAGCTGAATCACTGTCCGCCATCGCAAGCGGAAGAGCAGTTATGGGAAATACTGCTGCGCCACACTTATTTCAGCCGGGAGGGTATGGAAAGCCTGCCCGCCAAAGTGGTGATTCAGCAGTTGTTGGACGGCTTGAAGAAAGGCGTCCCTCTGGAGCAAAGCGCCGAGGAACTGCTGAAAATAAACAGCGATAAAACCGAGTCGGATAAAATTCATCTCATGACCATTCATGCCTCAAAAGGCGCTGAATTCGATACGGTATTCCTGATCAATGCGACCCAGTCCGAGCATAAAGAGAGAGAGGAAAACAGGGAGGAGGAACGCCGGGTTTTCTATGTGGCGCTGACACGGGCCAAAAGCAGACTGCATATCTCCTGCCCGCAATATAACGAACGTGGGCTACCTCTACAGCCTTCGCCGTATATTGCGGAACTCAGACGCGTTTAGAAGCCCTTAGAGGTAATGGATAGAGGCCAGCGGCTTATTTTCGTTAAATTCAAGAATAACTATGTCATACGAAATTTTTTTTCAGAAATTCGAAAACGGTGAGGCCGGCGTCATTCCATTTGAAGAAATAAATGCCGTACTAAAAAATTATGGTGAGATTATCGAAGACGATGGCGACTTTGAGTTTGTCTCGAAGGTTGGCGAAATCTGTGAAAGTGCATACTTATTCGGTGAATCCCGCGACGCCATTTCCGGGATGGTTTTTTTAAGACCCATGCAGCATGAACTCCTGCCCAAAATTATTTTTGAATTGCTATCAATTGAAAACACCTGCTTTTTTGGTCCCGGTTTAGACTATCTTCAAGCAAGAACTGATATTTCTTCCCAGCTGCCTGAGTCATTACTTGAAGGCGCAGAATCAGGCCTGCAAATCATAGATTCAGCTTACAGTTCATGGCCGTTATCATAGAGGGGCTATTTTCTATTCTTCAGTCATTCGCACTTTAAATGCATACGTATACCTAAACATAGCGCTCCCCCATCGAACTTTCGCCTTCAGGGGGATACACTGATGCTTTCGCAGAGATCCAAATTATCCATTAGCTGTTACAGAGAAACGCGCCATGTCGACGCCCATCGCTTTGGACCTGCGGCGTTATTCGCCGGAAACGCAATGCCACAGCCATGATTATCACCAGCTGGTACTGCCGCTCAGCGGGCGCCTGGAGCTGGATGTGGCGGGCCACGGGGCGATGGTGGACCGGCGCACTGCGGCGGTGATCGAAGCCGGACGGGATCACGCTTTCGCCGGCGGCGAGGATAACCGCTTTGTGGTGGCGGATCTGCCGGTGGCCATGGAGCCAGCGCTGGGGCGTCTACCTGCGTTCATCGAGCTGGACCCAGGATTGCGCTCCTATGTTCACTTTATCGCGATGGAGCTGGGTCACGGACACCTGGGCGAAGCATCCCGCGAGCGCATACTCGGCTTATTGCTGCAGTTGCTTCGGGAGCGCTATGGCGCTGCGTTGAATCTGGACAAGCGTCTGCTCGCCGCCCGCGACTTTCTGGACGCACACTTGGGCGACACGATCACCCTCGATCAAGTCGCCAGCGCAGCGAACCTGAGCCGTCGCCACCTTTCTGATCTATTCAAAAACGCATTCGGCATGACGCCGATGGATTATCTGCGAGACAAACGCATGCGACTGGCCCTGGCGCTGTTGGAAAACAGCCAGCTCAGCATGCAACGGATAGCGCTCGACACCGGTTTTCAGAATCAGGCCGCTTTCAGTGACCGTTTCAGACGTCACTTCGGTAAATCCCCCAAGCATTTCCGCCCGCGCGAGAAAAACTAGCGCCGCAGCGACAAATTTTCCCCCGCGGTAAAACGCTAAGCTGACGTTTCCGAACCTTTTCTCTTATACAACGAAAAACCTCATACAACGGAAAAAAGAAACGTCATGAACCGACAAGCCGCTACGTCCATAGGATTCACCGCCGTCGTCTTATGGGGCGCACTGGCGCTGTTCACGCGCTGGAGCGCAGGCATTCCTCCCTTTCAGTTATTGGCGATGACTTTTTGCATCGCCGCCTTACTGATGCTGGGTAAAACCGTGGCGCAGGGAGGCAGTCTGCTGCGCCTGTTGCGCCAGCCTGCGCGCGCCTGGTTATTGGGTGTGGGCGGGCTTTTCGGTTATCACCTGTTTTACTTCATCGCGTTGAATCAGGCCCCGGCGGTAGAAGCCAGTCTGATCGCCTATCTCTGGCCGCTGCTGATCGTCTGTTTTTCTGCGGTGTTGCTGAAAGAGTCTGCGGGAAAAACCCTGTGGCTGGGTGGACTACTGACGCTGGCGGGCTGCTGGGCGCTGCTGTGGCGCCCCGGCGCAGGCTTTGATGTGCGTTACTTGAGCGGCTACGGCGCCGCGCTGCTCTGCGCCCTGATCTGGTCGCTGTATTCAGTGTTGTCCCGCACTCTGGCGGCGGTCCCCTCTGATGCAGTGGGGTTGTATTGCCTGGGCGTGTCAGTGCTGGCGGCGTTGTGTCATGGTGCGCTGGAGGAAACCGTCTGGCCGCTGAGCGGCGGGCAATGGCTCGGCGTGATTGGTTTGGGGCTGGGCCCGGTGGGGATTGCGTTCTTTACCTGGGACTATGGCGTCAAACGCGGCGATATTCAGCTATTGGGGGTCTTGTCATACGCCGCGCCGCTGATCTCCACACTATTGTTGATCGCCTTCGGCGAAGCGGAATTCACGGTAACGGTGTTGCTCGGGTGCGGACTGATTGTCGGCGGCGCCTTGCTGGCGTCGCTGGGACCGGCGCTGCTGCGCAAGCCGGCCCCGCAGACTTAGGCGCGGACTACCCACGCCCAGGGCGTCACCATTTTCCGGGAGGCGCCTGATAAGACAAAATTGCGTCGAGCAGCTGCGCCGGGTTTTCTTTGATGATCAGGGCGTCGATATAGCCCTGACTCAGGAAGCGTTCGTCCTGCATGTGACGGATAAAGTCGAGCAGTTTGTCGTAGTAGCCAAAGGCGTTATAAAAACAGCTTGGCTTGCTGTGATAACCCAACTGGCTCCAGGTCCAGACCTCGAAGATTTCCTCCAGGGTTCCGGCGCCGCCGGGCATGGCGATAAACGCGTCTGACAGCTCCGCCATTTTCGCTTTGCGCTCGTGCATATCCGCCACCACGAACAGCTCGGTCAAACCGGTATGCTCGATTTCCTTTTCTTTCAGCGCCACAGGGATGACGCCGGTCACCTTGCCGCCCGCCGCCAGCACCGCGTCGGCGATCACGCCCATCAGGCCCACATGGCCGCCGCCGTACACCAGTTCGATATTCCGTCGCGCCAGCTCTTCTCCAAGCGCTTTGGCGGCGTCTTGGTATTCCTCTCTGGCTCCCATACTGGAGCCGCAAAATACTGCTATTCTCACCACTTTCCCCTTATAAATCAGATCGACAGCCAAGCGCCCACACTATAACGCCGATAGGCGCCTCATGCTATTAAGACAACGGCGTAGAAGGCCCGAAATGCACGAGCGCGCAGTGACTAACGAACAGTCAATATAAAGGCGAAAATCCGACGCGGCGGACAAGGTCGACGATCAGGTCTCAATAACGAATGGCGGAGTCCTGCTCATACAGGGCTAGTGCAGCTTCCGCCGGCAACGGCGGTGAAAACAGATAGCCCTGCGCCAGATGAATGCCCAGGCTTTCCACTACTTCCAGTTGCTGAATCGTTTCAATGCCTTCCGCCACCACCGCCATGTCCATTTTTCTCGCCATCGCGATAATGCTGGAAAGGATAGCCTGGCCGGCTTCGTCGTCATGCAGGTCGCGCAGGAACGAGCGGTCAATTTTCAGCGTGTTGAAAGAGAATTTTTTCAGATGGCTGAGGGAGGAATAGCCCACGCCAAAGTTGTCCAGAGACACCCTGAACCCCTGGTTGCGCAGCTTGTCCAGGGTCATCGCGCAGCCTTTGCGATCTTCGAACAACGCGCTTTCCGTCACCTCAAACTCAAAGATGTTGCGGGACATGCCGGAATCAACCAGCAGTTGATTGATCTTGTTGAAGACCTCCCCCGTCACCAGTTGCCCGGCGGTGATATTCAGGGAAACGCTCGGTTGCAACTGATACTTCGCTTCTAGGGATTTAACGAATGCGCAGGCGTGTGAAGCCACCAACAAAGTGATGTGATCGATCATGCCGCGCTTCTCCGCCGCCGGCACAAAATCCAGCGGACTGATCCAGCCATATTGCTCCGAATACAGGCGCGCCAGCGCTTCAAATCCGGTGAGATGACGGGTGCGCAGATCAATGATCGGCTGGAAGCAGATCGTGAACTCATCCTTATCCAGGGCTTTGCTGATCAGGTTATCCATCGCCAGACGGGCCTGCTCGCTGTGCTCCAACTGCGGCGAGAAAAACTCAAAACGCATCTTGCCGTGAGCCTTGGCGGAGTACATGGCGGTGTCCGCATATTTAATCAGATCATTGACGCTGTCAGCGTCGTCCGGGCACATTGCGATGCCGATGCTGGCGCCGATAAAGGTTTCCTGCCCTTCCACTTTGAACGGGGGCTTAAGCTGGTCCAGCACCCGTTGCGCCACCGCCGCTGCGTTCTTACGGGCGCCGATGTTGGGAACGATAATGGTGAATTCGTCGCCGCCAAGGCGGAACAGAATATTGCGCTCCTCATCCGTCTCCTCCAACGCCTCTTCTTCCGAAATCTGATAAATCACATCGGAGGGACGCAATACTGAAGAGAGACGACCGGTCACTGCGGTCAGCAAGCTGTCTCCCACCTGATGACCGTAGACATCATTGATCTGCTTGAAGCCGTCCAGATCGATAAACAGCAGCGCCAGGGACTGATCGCGTTCTTCATTACGCCGCATCAACAGCGCCAGCATATGCGCCATGGCGTGGCGGTTGGGCAAACCGGTCAGGCTGTCGGTGTAAGCCTGGGTTTTCAGCTCCCGCGTGTACTGACGAATCTGCCCTTCCATTTCCAGAAACGCCTGCTGCAGACGCCCTATTTCGCCGCTTTGCAGGCGTAGCGACTTGGCTTTGTCCGGCGCATGGAGAATGTGATAGGTGGCCTTGGCCAGTTCTTTCACCGGTCGCACGATCATGCGATCCATCTGCACATAGATAAACCAGCCCAGCAGGACGAACACCACCACCAACACCACGATGGCGGTGAACAGCAACCGATGAAACTCGCTGCGCGCTTCCGAAAACGGCATTGCATTATAAAGACGCCAGTCCCCGAGCAAGGGACGCGAGTCCACCAGATAATCTTCTCCCATCATCCGCGCCATGTATTGGCTCGGCCCATCCACGCCTGCGCCGGGCATGTTCGACAGCGCGCGCGCCTGCGTTTGGGACAGGCCCGAGGCGTAGATCACGCCCCGCCCCCGGCTGGCGATAAAGGTGGCGTCCACTTCCGCCGCATCGCTGCCGGGGTCATGCCGCATTAACCAGTTCATGTCCACGGTGAATTTGAGCACGCCTTTCACTACCTTGTTGTTTTCATAGGCGCCCAGGGAGCGGTCAATCGTGTATAACGCGCGGTAAAACGTCAGGTGCGGTCCGTCGAAGCGTTCCTGGTTGATGAAGTCATAGTAGGTGTTGTAGGGGTCTTGCAACGCCTGCTGAAACAGACTTTCCCCGGCCGGCTCCGCTTCCGGGGAGCGGATATCGTCGGCGATGCGGATGTCCTCGACGCCGTCAGGCAACAGCAGGACGATCTCCAGATACTCGGGGAACAGCGTGGCGTAACGGCTCAACGCCTTGGCGGACAAGTCATACATGAGGGTGTAACGCTCTTCCCCCATAGACAAATATCGATCCAGCACATCCTCGGAAACCAGCAGGCGCATATTGGCCAGGGTATGCTCCACCGAGCCATTCACATTGGCCGCCGCCAGGGAGGCGGATTCATCCAGCAAATGTCGGCTGCGGCCTTCCCAAAACGCGGTTAGCTCCACATACAGCGCGGTCGCCAGGCTCAAAAAGCAGGTGAAAGTCGCCACTACCAGCGTAATGATCAACCGCGCGCGTAACTTCATTGCAGAATCTGTTCGAAGCCGAGATTGTGCCAGATGCTCATCATGCGCCGCTTGTATAGCGTGCTTGGCGCTTTATGGGTTCCCATCCTGGGATTGATGGCGGGAAATACGGTCTGATTGGCCAGCAGTTCCTCCGGCAAAATTTTCAATGCTTCTTCATTATAGGTGGCGGAATAGGTGAATTCACAATTGCGGGCGGCGTTGCGGGGTTCGCTGATGAAATTCAAAAACGCATAGGCGGCTTCCGGGTCGGAGGCGTAACGGCTGACGATGAAGTAATCGAACCAGACAATACCGCCCTCTTCCGGCAAACGATATTCAATGTTTGGGTTGAACTGTTTCAGCATCAGCGCATCCCCACTGTAGGCCACGGCGGCCACCGCTTCCCCCGTCACCAGAAGCGATTCGCCGTTGGTTTTGAGGGAACGATAGGTCAGCACATGGGGCTTCTGGGCGGAGATCAGCTCCGCCGCCAGGGTCAGCGCCTGGGGAGATTCGTCGTACATGTCATAGCCCAGGGTCTGCAGGGCGATAGGCAGCATTTCCGTGGCTTGCGGCGTCATCACAATCTTGCCTTTCAGCTCATCCGCCGGACGAAATAACTGCATGAACCGGGAGATCGGCCGCACCAGATCAGAGCGATAGGCAACGCCCTGCGTGCCCCAGGCATAGGGCGCGACATAACCCACCAACGCCGGTTGATGGCTGCGCCACAGATCATTATTGAATTTGAGATTGGGAACTTCGTTTTCGCTTAACGGCGCGGCCCAGCCCAGCTTGATATAGGCTTCCGCCGTCAGACCGTCCATCAGAATCAGGTCAAAACCCTGGCCGTTGCGCGTAGCCATGATGCGATCGCGCTTCTCTTCGTTCTGGAAATAGCTGAACTTCAGCTTGATATGGTGGGTTTTCTCGAACTCGGCGACAACCTCCGGGTCCAGATAGTCTTCCCAGGTGAAAATGTGCAAAACAGCGTCCGCGTGACTGACGAAACTGAACAGCGACAGCACACTGAAGAAAAAAAGCGCAACCATAGACCGTTTCATCAGACACACGCCTCCCCGCACAAACAGGCTGCATCAGTTTAAAGCAAGCGCACGAGGACGTTAGGGGGGCTCCTGTAAATTCGTGCAAAATCTGCGGCGCATAAATTTGGATGTCCGGCTGGCCGGACAGCTTTCAGGCGATGCATCCGTAACCTGTCAGCTCTTCTGAACATTTATTGAACACGCCCCACCCGCTTACGCGCAACCTGCTGAATTCACGGCGTTAATCATTCTGGCGCAGGATTTGATACGCCCTGAATGCGTTCATGGCAATGACACATACAACACAGAAAAATCCGGCGTGTCTTGTTGCGCGGACAGTCGCAACCAACAGACAACGCCCACCAGGGACGCACGACAACAACTCAAGGGGCCGACTATGAACAGATTCATGACGCTGAAAGGCGCAGTCGTTCTGACTTCCACACTGGCCGCCGGCGGCGCCGGACTGGCCGTGTCTCCCGGGCAGGAGAGCATTGATTTACGCAGTCTCAATGTCGACGTCGCCCAGATCTCCATCTCCGGTTTATCTTCCGGCGCTTTCGCCGCCATGCAGGCGCATGTCGCCTACTCCAAAACCTTCATGGGAGCCGGGCTGGTGGCGGGCGGCCCTTATGGCTGCGCGGAGGGCAGTCTGACCCAGGCCGCCGGCCGCTGCATGAGCCAGGGAGATTTGCCGGACGCCGACGCCATCGTCAGGCTGACCCAGGCCATGGCGGACGCAGGCAAGATAGATAACGTGGCGTTTTTGCGCGACGACCGCGTATGGATCTTTCATGGCAAGAGCGATCATCGAGTTAGAAGCTCGTCATCGCAGCGGGCGGCGGAGGTGTATCAGCGGTTAAGCGGAACTCAGAATGTCTCCGTCAATATTGACCTCGTAGACGCCGGCCACGCCATGCCGACGCAAAACTTCGGCGCCGACTGTACGCACAGCGACTCCCCCTACATCGGCGACTGTCAGTATGACGCCGCAGGCCTGTTGCTGAACCACATCTACGGCTCTTTATCGCCCCCTGCGTCGGAAAAACCGGAAAACCTGCTGACCTTCGATCAGAGCCTGTTGAGCTATTCGCAGTATCTGGATGAAACCGGCTATATCTACGTTCCTGACGCCTGCCGGGGCGCCCAGGCGGCCTGCCGCGTGCATATCGCCCTGCATGGCTGCAAACAGAACCGCTCGACGTTGCAAGACACCTTCGCCCGCCACGCCGGCTACAACGCCTGGGCGGAGAGTAATCGCATCATTGTGGTGTATCCACAAACCAGCAATGAGCCAATGAACGGCTGTTGGGATTGGTGGGGGTACGCAGACACAGGCCATGACACACTGGACTACCTCACCCAGCAAGGGCCGCAGATGCAGTTCATCAAGCGTATTGTCGACCGCTTGACTGGCGAGGAGACAAATGGGTCCGGTTCTGTGGCGGCGGCCTGTTATCGAGAAGAAAATCTTAGCCACTCGCTGGCTGGACGGGCGCAGTATTTCTGGGGGCTTTATTACGCGGTGGGGTCTATGGACTATCTTGGGTTTTCACCTTCTCATCGCACCAGTCTGCGTTGCGATAAAAAGGATTACTGTCGATCGATCAATACTTGCATATAGCGAAAAAAAGCGGCGGCTTCCGTGAGAGGCCGTCGCTTGATGCAAGACTAATTGGCGTCGCATTTCACTTTATCGATATCGCACCAGAACGCATCGATTTTTGACTCGCATTGCTGCGCCGCCTTCCCCGTAGCTTCCAGCTTGGTCAGGCCAATGCCGGTAAAAGTGCCTTTATGGGTTTTCAGGATGCAGGAGTATTGCGTCTGCGGCGTCGTAACTGGAGGAGGCGTCGGCTCGGCGTTCTGCAAATCGTAAACCGTATCCTGTAACTGCCTCACCGCCAGCTCAAGGTTCCTGACCCGCTCCCGAAGCTTGCGATTGGCGCGGTAGTGGGATTCATAGTCGTAGCCTCGCTCACGCATATACTGGTCGTAATCGCGACGGTCAAATTCCTCGTCTTTTGAGGTTTCAATGTAGATGATCTTTTCACCGCCCATCTGCACTCTGAATTCTTCCGCCCCTGCGTTTTGCATTAGGCTTCCCAGCGCCACCGCCAACAACATCGCTTTTTTCATTTTTAATGGTTTCCCCAGTTGAAACGCTTCGTTAGTTATAGGGAAGCCATTGTAACGGCAAATCATGAACTTAAACTGAATAAATATCCCTTTTTCGGTTCAGCGTATCAGTCAGGCGACCCAAGAAGGTCTCAGGCCGCCACGCTGAAAAACAGAAAGGACGCGTTCTATTCAAAAGAGTCCATGATGACCCGGCCCATGGTTTTATCGTCCGCATCAGTGATGTAACGGTATTCCCGGAACCAGTCCCACCATGCGTAGACGGAGTGATACTCCACGTCCAACCCGATAGTGCGCGCGCCAGCGTTGTAGCGATCAGCGCCGCTTAACGCGAAGGTCATATCGCGGCCGCGTTTGTTGGCCTGCATCTCGTTGTGCGCCATCTTTTCGCTCATGATGATGGGATAGTGATAGTCATACAGTTGACTCAAGGAAGGAGCCTTGCTGACGCTGGTGACGCGGCCGTCCACACGCAAATCCCGCACGCAGGAATCCAACGCACCGTCATATGCGGCGCCGCAGGCGCTGTGCAGCGGCACAACGCTGTCGTCCCGGCCCTTGATGATGGGATGCGTCGCGAAGCCATAAAACTCGCTGCCGGTAGCGGCGATTCTCAGACGGGGAATGGCGGGCAGATTAGTGACGGCGGTGTTGCGCGCAACGGAAGTCTGCAGATCAATCATCACGCCAGGATTGATGCCCAGCGGAATTTCATAGCCCAGAAACTTCAGCAGCGCCTCCAGTACCTCTGCACCGTGGTTCACGCCATTAATCAGGTCCACCCCGAAGTTAGCCAGTTCAGTACCGCCGCCGGCGCCCGCCATGTCGATCACCGCGGCGACTTTAAAACGCTGCGCCAGAGACGAACCCAACAGCGAGTTCTTGTTGGACAGCACATAGCGCATCACCAGGTCGCCAGTGGAATGGGTAATAACCACGCATTCGTTATCACAGAATCCAGAGGACAGGATCGGCTGCAACTGATTGGCGATCAATGCGGCGATACCGCCCGCCCCTTGCAAACGATAGTGCGAAGGCCAATAAAGAATGCGGGTGGTGGCGGGGTCTTTCAGCGAGGCGTCAAAGCCGTCCCAATAACCAATGCCATCCGCCCGCCCCTGGTCTGTGGGGTTGAACAGAATATGCTGGGGTAAAAAGCCCTGAATCAAGAGGACGTTCTTGCCCGCCAGTTGCGCCTTGGCGGCGCCGCAGGCGGCGAACATCAACATTGCAGTCAGCCATAGCTTGAGTGTTTTCACGTTAAATCTCCTTTTTTATCTTTGTTTTCGAGAATCGGTGGCGCTGCGGGCTTAACGTCCGCAACGTCGCGCCCGTTTACTGCACGCTTCCCAACTGGCGCAGAAACTCCAACCGCTTCTGCGCGTCTTCATCGACATAGGGAACATCGTCATAGTCAGAGAAAGGAAAACCGTTCACCGCAAAGGACGCCTTGGCGACGCTTCCGTATTCGGTTTGATAGGTGGGAGGAGCCGGCATCCGGGTCAAGGAAATGTCCCGCAGCCGATATGGCCCGGCGTCGCCTTTCTGTTTCAGCGCCGCAATATGAGCCCGCAGGTACACCAGGCCATTTTCCACCTGAATCTCTTCCTGCGCGGATAAATGCACTAGAGGCTCATTGGCGTCAGCGCTGTAAAGAATGGCTGAGATCTCGTGAAAACCGGGGGCGTTCACCTGGACATGCACAGGAATATACAAATAGGCGCCGCGCACTTCCGCCGCATCCACGTAAGTCACCTGCGCCACGCTGGGGGTATAGGTAACCGGCGTTCCGATTTCAAAGACGCGGCCATTAATGGTCAGGTTGGCGATGACGCGTAAATCGCTCCCCGCTTCCGTCAGCGCAGGATCGCTGCCGGAGAAGGTTAAATTGAACACGGAGCCGCTACGCTGGACGCCCTTGGTGACGGCTAAGGTTTCAGCCTGCTCCACCAGACGTCCGTCCGCTTCCACCGTCGATCCGGCATTCAGGCCAGTGACGCTCACCGACGCGACAACGTCCTCGCCAATGAAGTACTGGCTCTTCGTGGTTTCGAGGCTGATGCGGGGACTGTTTGGATCTTTGAAATCCAACGGCATGCCTGCGGCAACGCTTTTATTGGGGAGATACTTGGCGAGCGCCTCTTTATCTCGTATCGGATTGGAAAAACTGGGGTACTGAATCTGATCCTGATATTGATCAGCGACCTGAGTCAGGCGCGCTTTCACTTCCTTTTCAAAGAAAGGATTCTCGCCTGCTTCTGCCTCTTCTTCGGCATCCGCCGTCATGGATGGCGACGGCTGCGATAGCGCGACGACGCTCCCGGTTGGCGCAGTGGTCGCAGCGGCGACAGGCGGCGTCTCGACGGCAGGCGTCACCGCCGCTTCAGCGTCAGGGATATCCACGCCCTGACCGCCAAAGAAAAAATAACTTAAAGCTAACGCGGCTATTGCGCCGCAGGCCAAAACAAGGCCCTGCTTTTCCTTGAAAAACATAACGATGAACCTTTGTCCTTTGTTATTTTTGTTTTAACGTTCGGCGGACCCTGTCTGCGCCAAACGCGGATATTTTTATTTCCTGTGGGCCACTATAAGCGTTAGAAAGCGGACGCGAAACCGCCCAAATAGGTGATTTCAAGCATTAGATATTAGATAAAAAGAGAAAGGGAGCTGACTGGAGGGTCAGTTTTTTGAGGCAGGAGAAGAAGAGGAGGAACAGTCTTGATCAGCAGCGGCATGAACGGCGCTTGGGGAACAGTCATCCTCCGCCAGATATTGTTTCAGCTTCGGTATCACCATCACGCCAATAATGCCCAGCGCAAACAAGATAACCGGAAACAGCAACATCATTTTTGCTTCGCGGGAATAGTGTTTACTCATCGTTTTAATTGCCTTGTAGATCGTCGATATCTATTTTGCGCATGAATTCGCCCAGGCTCTGCGAGACTAACCGAGGCTTATCTCCATCAAAGCAGTCGCTGTACACTTGAACGCTATATTCATCTTTAGGCTTTATCCGAAAGAGCTCGCTTTCCAAGAGAAAATCAGCGAAAAGCACGCCGAATTCATTCGTGTACTGAGCGTTTGCCTCAATCTCGGCAAGCGGCCAAAAACGCACAAGCCCGGCGCCACAATCGCTCATTCCATCGCATTCAAGGTAGAACTCCAAAATATCCTGTGTCGCAGCCATTCCCAGTCGGGAAAATACGAGTTTGATCGCCTCGCTTGTGGTGGGAGGATGGAATTGATGACCTTGTTCACGCCATTTCTGAATGAAGTCGGCAGGTTTGCTCAAGCCGATAATCTCCTGACAAATAACAATTCATGCAGCGGCTCGCCGGCATGCCCATAGTCCACCTTGGATCTGCCGTCGGGCAGAAATCCCAAGTTTTTATAAAACGCCATGGCGCGCTGGTTTCCGTTCAACACCCACAGGTATATGGCCTTGGCTTTTTTCTGTAGATAGTGGTCGCTCACATACTCTATCAGCCCTTTACCCAGGCCATGCCGCCAGTAGTTGGGGTCAATATTGATGGAGTAAAGTTCGACGCCCTCTTCCCTGGCGAGTTGCTCGTCGCGAAACGCGCCGCTGCTGCAGAACCCGGCGACACATCCCTCATGCTCAATCACCAGACGCAATATCGGGCTGTCTTGCGCTAACGCCGCCGTCCATTGCTGCGTTCTTTTTTCCACGGACAGAGACGCCAGAAATTCACTCGACATCAGCCCGCGATAGGCTTCCCGCCACGCCGCCACATGAATGACGGCGATGGTTGGAGCGTCTTCCACTGTAGCGGGGCGGATACGCATACCGGAGTCCGCCGACATTACACGGGAGCAAGTGGCAAATAGGGCTCAGGCGGTAGCGATACGGCGATGGCGTCGCCTTCTTTGATGACGCCGCCGGTCAGCACAATCGCCATCACGCCGGCCTTGCGCACCAGTTCGCCCTGCTCGTCCCGATCCAGCACCGCTGCGGTCAGCCCTTTTTGATAGTTATCCAGTTGTGCGCAGGGATTGCGTAATCCGGTGATCTCGACTTCAACCTGCTCTCCAATCGTTAATCTGGCGCCGGTTGGCAATGACAGCAGATCAAGCCCTTGCGTGGTGATATTCTCGCCGATAACGCCGGGCGCCACCTGAAAACCCTGCTGGCGCAGGCCTTCCAACAGCTCATTGTGCACCAGATGCACCTGCCGCAGATTCGGCGCCTGCGGATTCTTTTTGACGCGGGAACGATGTTTGACCGTCACGCCACGATGGGCGTCGCCTTCAACGCCCTCACCTGCAATCAGTGTGATGGAAGGAGTCTGTGTTTTGGAAAACACATGTTGATCACTCTTGCTTACCGCTACCACGACAGGCATGTTGCAATCTCCTTGCATGACTTAATGAATCTCTGAAAAGCTACCTGCGGCGCCATTGCTACGTCAAAAGTCGGCTCAAACTGGAACCAAAGGACGATGAGGCTCTGGCGGCATTTCGACGTTGATGGCGTCGTCAACGCTTACGGGGCCGCCCTCCAGCACAATCGCCATTACGCCGGATTTGCGGATCAGATTGCCCTGCTCGTCACGATCCAGCACAGCGGCGACGAGTCCTTTCTGATGCTTATCAAGCTGTGAACAAGGGCTGCGCAATCCGGTCAACTCTATACGGGCGGTCGCGCCGAATTTAAGAATCGTCCCAACCGGCAACGACAACAGATCCAAACCGCTGGTGGTGATGTTCTCTCCGATCACGCCGGGGCTGACATTGAATCCTTTGCCTTGCAGTTCTTCCAGCAACTCATTATGAATCAAATGCACCTGACGCAAGTTGGGCGATTGCGCGTCTTTCTTAACGAGATGGATATGCTTCACCATGGCGCCGCGATGGGCGTCGCCATCGACGCCTTCACCGGCGACCAGCTGAATAGTGGGGACCTGTTTCTTGGTAAACGTATGTTCAGCGCTCTTGCTGACAGATAGAACTTTAGCCAACGTAAACTCTCCTTTTACTCACTCAGTTCGGCAGGATAATCCTGCGCTCGTCAGCATACCAGCGCCCCCGCCTGAAAGTTAAGTCGTTGACCTGATTGCGATTGCGCCTTGGTCAAGGCGGGAGCATTTACCAGCGTTGGATCAGGCTTTGCACCAATCGATTTTGGTTCCGCCTTCATAGGGCACAGCGAGCTTTTCCTTGATCAGGGACTGGCCCAGACTTTCACCGTCGGCCACGACGTCCGCCAGCACCCGGAAATATTTATCCCGCTGGATATTTTCCAGTTTCACCTCTTTCGCGCTTCTCAGCTTCTCCACCAGAAACTGCTTGGCTTTCAGCGCCAAAGCCTTTTCTTTCTTGCAGGAACCGCGCAGCTCAGGGGTATCGATATGTTTGATGCGCACGCCGATACGTTGCCCCACAATCGCCGGCCAGTCAGCGATGTCGGCGCGAAAGGTGTCGCCATCATAAATACTGGTGACCTGCGCAACCGTTGCAGAGCCAAAATTTTCATCTTTGATCCCTGCATTGGCGAGCATTGGCGCAGCCAGAATCAAACACAAAGCCAGACGTAACTTCATATGCATAACACCCTATTTATCAACAAGACTAGGGCGAATGCTAAAGTTGAGTTGTAGATTTATCCAGTAAATATTTGTTTAGACTGACTTCTCTCTATCAGCCAAACAAAAAGTCGCGCACTTCCTGGTAGATGCGCTGCTCGCTTCTCCAGGCGCTGGAAGAGAATATTTCACTGGGAAACAGAGTCTTGCTCTGCATAACAAAACCCAGACGGGTGGCGTCGTCATTAGTTTCCAGAATCACGTCGCTAATTTCATGCAGCGGACATTCGAAATGCTCCACGTCGCGCCACAGTCGTTTTCGCGTGCAGACAAACAGACCGCGCTCTTTGTCCAAAGTAACGCTGGCGTTGGCGGAAATCATTGCGAACCAGACGAACACCGGAACGGCCAGCCCCAGACCTGCTACGCCCACCCAACTGAATGATTTGTACAGCAGAACGGAAACAAGCGCGGCGGCGACTGCAAACAAAATCAGCAACCAGCGCACTTCACGGCATTCCAATGTCATCAGATTGTTGGTTTTGCGCTTGATTAACATGGTTCGGATTTCTATCTATCAAGATGCGCTAATAAGCAGGCGCAAAAGCACGCTGCTGCGTCGCCGGGTCTCACTTATCAACGACCGCCGTTCCATAAGCCAGCACTTCGACTGTGCCCAGGGCGTTTTGTAACCCATTAGAAATGGTCGAGGTTTCCAGTTTTACGTTGTAGATCTCTTTGGAGCCGAGGGAAACAGCCTGCGCCTTCATGCGCAGAATCGCTTCTCGACGCGCTCTTTCCATCAAGGATTCGTAGCTGAACAGACGGCCGCCGATCAACAGTCGCAACATGGCGAAGAAGCGTTTGAAATAATCAACGGACACCACCACGCTGCCGGTTACCAGTCGCGCCTCCACATTGGCGCGAGTCGGAGGAATATGCCGCCCCATGGATAAGATAACCGCTCGATGCTTCGCCTCGCGAATCCGCAATGACTTGAAGTGGGCTTTCTCAGCGCGACGCCCAAATCCATAGCCCAACGTCATCAATAGCAAAAACAAGCCAATATTGATCAGGATTTCCATGGGCGTTACTCCATGACCACCGCCGTACCATAGACAAACAGCTCCGCTGCGCCCTGCGCCACAGACGAAGTGGCGAAACGCACGTTAATCACCGCATTGGCGCCCATGCCGCGCGCCTGTCTTTTCATCCGCTCCAGCGCCTCGCCCCGGGCGTCTTCCAACAGCTCGGTATAACCGCGCAACTCACCGCCGAATATATTCTTCAAGCCCGCCATGATGTCGCGCCCCACATGCTTAGAACGCACAGTACTACCCTGCACCAGACCAAGATGTTTGACGATATTTTTACCAGGAATGGTTTCGATATTAGTGATCAACATAATTAATCCACAGACCTCTTGTTGGAGACACCTGCGGACATAATATGTCACAAATATTCAAAAAGGGAAGGACAAATATTTGCACAAGACGATCCAGGGAAGTCTAAGAGTCAGAGCGCGGTTTCATGACTTCATAAATGTCAGGCTGCTTAATAAAAAGAATGAGCTTGGCCACGGATACCGTCATTATGACGGCGAACACCGCCATCAGTAATTCTTTGCTAACAGAGGCGTACCCTAGATTCACTGTCGCAACAATGCCCACGCAAATAAGGTTTATACATGCCAGTATCGCCAAACCAAGGCGTGGCTTTTGCACTAGTTTTGAGTGGCAGTGCGGACACACTAAGCAGGTTGCGTTTCCGATCCTAGTCTTACTGAGCACAATCAACTCTGGGCCCTTCCGTGGAAAAATAAAGCCGCATTCGGGGCAACTGGATCTCATTTGAACTCCATCATAAACAGGAACGCTTAAACCTTAGCACAGCGGTAACTTGTTCTGATCAAATCTCACCGGCCGACTTTGCTCGCCCTATTGGCCAAGCCACTCTGGAAAAGCGCACTATATCACTCCGCCGCCAATCTCCCTCACAGCACCCTATTCCACATAGCCGTCTCCATTCAGCCATATTGGCGAGGGGTCTTTTTCGTCGAGAACGATGGCTCGATATCGGGTCTCGCCGCTATCGTATCGGAGGGTCAGCAGATAGCCGTCGATGTCGTATTTGCCCTTTTGCTCAGGGGACACATGGTTGAAGGTCGAGCTGGCGCCAGAGATTTCCGTGCTGGCGTAGACCTGCGCGCCGCTGATAAATCTGCCGTCTGAGAAAAACTGAAAGTTTTTGATTGTCGCCACGGTGCTGTCGCCAGTACTGGAGCCGCCGACATAGTGGAATTTGTTGTTAATACGAAATCCTTTTGCTATCGGCGGATATTCCTCATCGTAAGCGAACGCCTTCCACTTATCCCCTTTCAGCCACTCATAATCGCCCCAGCTTTTGCGCCATTGGGTCCAGCGTTTGGGATATCTGGCTTTATGGGCGTCGACGCCGCCCGGAAACACTAACGCTCGAATATCCTTGCAGGCTTCGCCATTTTCAAAAAGTAATATCGGGTAGGCTTCCTTTAGGATCATTCCATAACTGTGGACGACCTTCTTGTCGAACAGGACGGTCTCTATTTTGGCGATGTCTTTCTGGATCAGCACAGGATCAAGGGGCGGCTCCTTTTCCTTTTCCTTTTCCTTTTCCTTTTCCTTTTCCTTCAAAGCTTTGGCCTGGGGGGCGATGGCGAGCAACTTATCCATCAGGCCCTTGTAACGGGTCGCGGGCTGATACTCTTCGCTGGTCAGAATTTCTCCCAGAAGGACGCAGCTCTTGGAGCCGAGGACGCTGACTTTTTCCTTCATCGCCTTGTCCGCTTTCACGACATTGTTCTGAAGTTTCTTATCCTTCGCTAACAAGGCCTGCATCACGATGTCGATATCATCGATATGATTGCGTTCGCGCCAGGACTGATACTCTAAAACATGCTCAGTTGGGCATGCTTTGGCCAGTTCTGTGGCGAATCGGATATTCGTATATAGGTTGGGAAATTCTTCAAACCCCGAGCCGCCTAGCACAGAAGTAGAGAAGGCAGTGGTGGAGAAAATAATCCCGGACAGGAGTCGCTTCATTCATGAACGCCTTTGTTTGATCTCCTGATACCACGAGGGGGTCTGCATCAGCATGCGACCTCCTCAGGAGAGATAATCAAAAACGTTATAAAAAACATAACCCTGCCCAGGTTACAACTATGATTTACCCCAGGTAATAATCGCCCCAACTCATCCTAAAGCCGACGGAATGCTGACAGTATGAAGCTCGGAAAAAGCCGTTTATTCCACATACTCATTCCCATCCAGCCATGTGGGCGATGGGGCGTTTTTGTCACGCACGAGGGTTTTGTAGATGGTTTCGCCACTGTCAAAGTGCAACGTCAGCAGATAACCGTGGATCTCATAGCGTCCTTCTTCCTCCGGGTAATAAAAACTGACGGTGGAGCTGAGAGCGTCGTCGTGACTTGGGTATGAGTCCAAGTTGCGGATGAACTTTCCGTCGGAGAAAAACTGGTAACGAACAACGTTGATTATGGGAAATGCGCCGCCGTCCGTCTCCTCCTGAAAACTCAGTGTATTCTCCATACGGAAATCTTCTTGAAGCGGCGGGAACTCTTTGGCGGAGACGAACTTTTCCCACGTCTCACCGTTCAGCCATTCCCGTTCGCCATTGTTGATTCGCCAGCGCGTCCACTTAACGGGGCGCCTGGCTTTATGTCTCGCAATTCCGCCGCGAAATACCAACGCATGCGCATCCATGCAGAGATCGCCGTTCTTAAACAGCAGCTCGGGCCTATCCACCGTCGCCAACTTTCCTGCAATGCGCACTTGGCGGCGATTGAACATCACCGCCTCTACTTGCGCCATATCCTGCCTGATTAGCTCCAGGTCCAGCGGTTGTCCGGCGACTCGCTCCATTTCGCTTGTTAAGACTTCCTGTGGGGTTCCATCGAGTAGCTTCTGCGTCAGTTCAGGGAATGCAAATACCGGCATAAAGTCCGGATTGGCGAGGATTTTCTCCAAATGGGCGCAGTAATCGGCGCTGTGCAGTTTAACTTCCGCTGCCGCGTCCCTGGCGATATCCGCCAAGCGGACCTGAAGCTGCCCATCATTCAACAGTAGAATATTAACAGCCGCCTCAATAGCCTCGACCTGATTGACCATACGCCAATTGAGATATTCCGTTTGGTAGCTGTCAGGACAGGCTTCGGTCAGCTTAGCGACATATTTGATCTTCGCTAACATGTCAGGAAGACGCTCCATACTGGCTTCTTCAGCAAAAGCGAAAGCCGACAGACCAATGGAAAGAAAAAGGGACTTAGCCAAGACGCTCTTCATTTATGTTCAATACCTGTGATGAAATACCTGAGGCGGCGCGCCGAAGTTCGAAACGGGTTTCGCGCAATAGGAAATGTCGAGCGAATATATATTTTTTACAGCAAGTTACAACCATTCTTTAACAAACCTGAACCCACTCTTACAAAAATCAATTTGGCTATTTTTTGAACCACGCCTATGTTTTTTATTACTTGAAGAACGGAATAAAAAGTAATGTTTCGCTGACAAGGAGTGGGCTGATGGATAACGCTGCATTGACCTTGGATGTCGCGATTGTCGGTGGAGGAGTTTCCGGCGTATACAGCGCCTGGCGCTTGCAGTCGGAATTTGGCGACAAGCAGGCGATCGCATTGTTTGAGTACAGTGACCGTATCGGCGGTCGCCTCTACAGCATCACGCTGCCCGGTCTTCCCAATGTGGTGGCGGAAGTCGGCGGCATGCGCTACATCCCCGACGCTCATATTCTGGTAGCCAATCTGGTCAAATACCTGCAGTTGCCGACGAAGGATTTCCCCATGGGAGCGCCCGAACCCGTTGGCTCCCAAGACAATCTCTTTTTCCTGCGCGGCGTACGTTTCCGCTATCGGGACTTCAGCAGTCATCCCGACAGGATTCCCTATAACCTGGCGTGGAGCGAGCGCGGTTATGGGCCCGAGGATCTGCAGGTCAAAATCATGAACTACCTGTATCCCGGTTTCGCCGACTTGTCTCTGTGCGATCAGATGCGGGTGAAAGTATTCGGCAAAGAGATGTGGAAGTACGGCTTCTGGGATCTGCTCTACCGGGTGCTCAGCAATGAAGGCTATATGTTCATGAAGGACGCTGGCGGCTATGACGCCAACGTGGCCAACGCCAATGCCGCGACGCAGCTGCCAGCGACAGAGTACAGCGATGAGACGAAGTTTCTCACGCTGAAACACGGCTTCCAGTCGCTGCCCCTCACACTGTGCGAGCAGTTTGTGCAGGCGCCGGGGAGCCTGCTCGGAAGCAAGCGTCTCTACATGAATCATCGTCTGGCGGAGATTCGCTACACCGGCGACGACGATTATCCCTACAGCCTGCATTTTCAACATATGCATACGGTGGATGGAAAAACCACGGACCAACCCGGCGAAACCATCGTGCGCGCCAAGCGCATTATCCTGGCCATGCCGCGTCGCTCTCTGGAACTGATCAAGTCGGAGTTTTTCGATGATCCCTGGCTGCAGGAGAACCTGCCGTCCGTGCTAATCCAATCCGCCTTCAAGCTGTTCCTCGCCTATGAAAAGCCCTGGTGGCGCAGTCTGGGATTGGTGGCGGGACGCTCCGTCACGGATCTGCCGGTGAGACAGGTTTACTACATGGGAACCGAATGCGAGCAATCCGGCGGCGAGCCTTTCCTGAACTCTCTGCTGATGGCCTCCTATAACGATATTGGCACGGTCCCGTTTTGGAAGGGGCTGGAAGACGGACTGCCTTTCATCGGCTACAAACCGTCCTGCCTGGAGGCGGATATCAGCGCCGACAAGATCGTGCCCCGCACCCGCTATCAGGTCAGCGAAGACATGGTGCGCGCGGCGCAACAACAAGTGCGCCAGGTCCATGATCAAGTGGAGCTGCCGGAGCCATACAGCGCGGTGTATCACGCCTGGGACGACGATCCCTACGGCGGCGGCTGGCATGAATGGAAAGCCAATTATCGGCTCGACAGGATCATGTGCCGCATGCGCCATCCGGTGGAGGATCAACAGATTTTTATTGTCGGCGAAGCCTACTCCTACGATCAGGGCTGGGTGGAAGGCGCGTTGACCGTCGCCGAGTCGACCCTGGAGGATTTTTTCGCCATGACGCGCCCCTCCTGGCTGCCCCCGGAACAAAAATTCTCCCTGATGCCGGTCCCCTGCCCGGACGGTTGCGCTGACGAATGCGACTGTCTCACCTGCGATGACTGCAAGAAAGTGTTGGATGAAGTCACTCAATTTGCGTACAAAGGAATCGACAATGTTGAAGGATAACTCATTTACCGTCGCCGACTATCTGCTCACCCGCCTGCGCCAGCTTGGTCTCGGCAAAGTGTTTCAAGTGCCCGGCGATTATGTTTCCGAATTCATGGAAGCGCTGGAAAAATTCGATGGCGTGGACGCCGTGGGAGACATCAATGAGCTGGGCGCGGGTTACGCCGCCGACGGCTACGCCCGTTTCGCCGGCATCGGCGCGGTATCCGTCCAGTACGGCGTCGGAACCTTCAGCGTGTTGAACGCCGTGGCGGGGTCTTACGTAGAGCGCAATCCAGTGGTGGTGGTCAGCGCCAGCCCGTCCGCCCAGGACAGACTGATCATTCGCGACAAAGGCGTGTTGTTTCATCATTCGACCGGCAATCTGAATGCGGATAAAAAGGTCTTTGAGCAAGTCACTGTCGCCTCGGAAGTCCTGAGCAACGCCGCCGAGGCCCCGCTGCAGATCGACCGCGCCCTCACCGCCGCCATCAGCAAGCGCCGTCCCATTTATCTGGAGGCGTGGCAAAACGTATGGGGCGAGCCCTGCCGGGAGCCGGAGTACCCACTGCGACCGCAACCTCCGGTCAGCGACAGAGCGTCATTGCGGGCGGTGGTGGATGAAACCCTGCAGAGACTGGTCAACGCCAAACGCGGCGTGATCATGCTGGGCATCGAGATCGCCCGTTATGGCCTGCAGGAACAGGCGCTGCGCATGGTCGAGGCCAGCGGGCTGCCCTTCACCACCACGCTGGAGGCGAAGTCCGTCCTCGATGAAAGTCATCCCCAGTTCATCGGCACCTATGCGGGCGCCGCGTCCTGTCCCGGCACGCGGGAATACATGAAGAACGTCGATTGCATACTGGCCCTTGGCGTGATTTTCACCGACGACTATCTGGACCTGATGCAGAGCGATTTCTCCGAGATTATTCTGGTTAACGATGAACAGGTGCGCGTGGGCTATGAATACTTCCGCAACGTCGCCATGACCGATTACATTGATGGCCTGTCAGCGCAGATCAAAAGCAAAAACGGATTCCCGCATCCATTGATAAAAGTCCACCTGGACGATGGAGAGTGCGCCGGCTGGAACACGGAACTGGGCGCACAGCTCACCTACAACATCTTCTTCGATCAACTCACGCACTTCTTCCAGGAGCGACGCTTACAGTCGGAGATAGAACTCATCCTGGGCGAAAGTTCTTCGCTTTATGTGGCCAGCAACATAAACGGATTACCTCAAAACAGCTTTATCGCCGACGCCATTTGGGGATCGCTCGGACATGAAACCGGTTGCGCCATCGGCGTCGCCATGGCCAGCGGCAAGCGGCCCTATGTCGTCGCCGGCGATGGCGGTTTCATGATGATGTGCCAGTCTCTGTCCACACTGGCGCGCAATCGCATTAACGCCGTCGTCTTCGTGATGAGCAATGGGGTCTATGCGATCGAGCAGGCCTTTGTCGATATCAGGGCGTTCACGCCGGAAGGACGTTTTGCGCCTTTCGACATCCTGCCGCAATGGGACTACCAGTCCCTCGCCAAAGCCTACGGCGCCATGGGATATCGGGCGCAGACCATCGACGAACTGCAGAAAATATTATTGGATGTGGAGTCCCTGGTAGACTGCCCCGCGCTGGTGGAAATTGTCATTCCGCAAAAAGATCTGGCGCCGCAAATTCGTCGTCTGGCCAAACCGTCCTGAAGATAAGACCCGGAAGATAAGATAAGGAAGCTGAGTGCCGTGAGAGCAAGGCGGGCATAGACGCCCGCCTTCTATGTGAGAATTAAGGCAAATAGTAGTCTGCGAAAGAGACGAACTCTACCGTCGCCTTGACCGCTAGCTCCATCTGGCTGCTGACTCTACCAGGGAAGGCGGATTCCATGGCGTCGATGCGGTCGCTGCCGGTATGCCATATTCTACCCCACTTCTCCTCGACGTCTTTGTCGCAAGCGCCAATGGTCGCTTCGTCGAAGCAATTCCAGAACTGTGGGTTAACGGTTTGCGAATAACCGTCTTTCCCATCTTTTCCTACAATATCAAAGTTAGTCGCTTCAACGTAAGCAATGGGAATACCACGGCAGGAGAAAGCAACGTGATCAGACCAACCGCCGGTTTCCCCTGCCTGATATCCGCCGCTTGGATGTATCAAGAAGTCATTGTCTCCATCAAGAGCGATGGAGGCGTCAAACATCCCCTTACGTACAGTATCCCCAGCCGCGTACGAGGATTTGTCGCCGTTACAATCATATGGCTTAACGCTGTCAGCGGAATGCACATACAGGTAATCGCCGCCAGCCACCGTATCATAATTAACCATACCAACGATTTTGCCTAAATCCTCAACTGGCAAATTTTCTACGTAATTGTAAGAGCCATAAAGGCCGACCTCTTCAGCGCCGAAGAACACGAAACGTAAGGTATACGGTAAGGTTTTATCTTTGACCCGCTTGGCTACTTCCAACAAGGCGGCGACGCCTGTGCCGTTATCCGTCGCGCCGGTGGAGCCATGATCTTCGCCGGTGGTGTCATAGTGAGCCCCCAGCACCAGTATTTTATCCGGGCTGGTTCCAGCCTTTTCGAAAAAGACGTTGCTGGAGTTAAATTCGGTATCGCTTTCATGGTAGGTAAACGCTTGCGCGCTTGGCGTGTAGCCCAATGACTTGATCTCAGCCAGCAGATAGGCTTCCGCTTTGCGTTCACTCTCGGTTCCGGCCACTCTGGCGCCGATGCCTTTGGTGGGATGAGCCAGATCGACCAGAAAGTCGTCCGCGGTTTTGTTGGCGTTAGCGCCGTCGTTGTTGGAATCATTATTATTGGAACAGCCAGTCACTAACATCAGGCAAGCCAGTCCAGGCAATAGTTTTCTTGTATTTATCTCGGAAAACATCAAATTTCTCCTATCGTAAAAAGATGCGCAAGGCATCAAAAACCCCGTCCGGCGATAAGCAAATATCGTGGAGAAGTCATTATTTTTATTTGAAAAACATCAAGATAATCGATGCAGCGACAGTTCACGGCGCACCTTGGCGGCGATGCTGATCACTGTCGTCGCACCATACTGCAGCATTCAACTCTGGCCGGATATCCCTCTTTTGCCTTAGGAACCGCTCCCACTGCTTGCGTCAACTACAGCTTCGTTATGCTCAGTGCTATAGTTTTTTAAGAGACTGTATAAATATCACCCAGCCCATTTGAGAAACTCATGCGCGCCCACATGACGTCTCCATGGTCGAAAATCCTGCTCCTGGTCTTCGCATTGATGGGAGTCGTCGGAGCCGCTCGCACTGAATCCGACATCGTTGAAATTAATGTCTGCGGCATTGATGTCGCAAATCCGCCCATTTATCGGCTGACCATGGCGGAAACCAAGGACACCACGGAATATAAAGGCGTCGCCTATGAGGTGATGAACGAGATAGAGCTACAGGCGCCCATACGTATTATCTTTGAACGCCGCCCCTGGAAACGCTGCCTGTCGCAATTACAGACAGGTCAGTCGGATGCGGTGATCGGCTCCTCCTATGTGCCGGAGCGGGAGCAATACAGCCATTACCCTCGCAAACTGGACGGTACGGTGGACGCATCCAAGCTGGTGTACAGCAACACCCTGTGGCTGTATGTCTCAGACCCCGCAGTGCAATGGGACGGCGTGTCGCTGAAGCTGCCGCCGGGAGCCCAGGCCGCCGCCGGACTGGGCTACTCTTCCGCTGACTTGCTGCAACGCATGGGGGTGGAGGTCATTGAGCGCTACGAACCCAAACACCTGGCCAATCTGCTGACCAGCCGTCGGGTGGCGTTAGTCGCCAGCTACGCCATGCAGGTGGAGCCGTATCTTGACCTGAACGATCCCAACACCCCCGTACAACGTCTGCCCACACCTTTAATGCAGGACGACATGTTCATGGTCTTTTCGCGTCAGTTCTATGCCCGTCATCAGCACGTGGCGGAGCGTATCTGGGAGATCTGCGCTGATATTCATGAGTCCGGCCGCTACAACGAAATCATGGCGTTATACTTCTCATTTCTGGACTCTCAGTAGCCTCAAGCCACTTCCGAATGAGCGCGGGCCAGCAACTGCTCCGGCGACAAAGGCAACAGGCTTTCAATCGCTTTACGTTCTCTCACCAGCTCTTCTTCCGTAACCCGCACCATACGGCGGCAGAAGTCGTCCAGGTCCAGCCCCTCCACCACTTCCACCCGACCTTGGCGGCAGGTGACCGGGTAGGAAAAGAACAGACCCGGCGTCACGCCATATTCTCCCTGGCTTAATACGCCCATGCTGACGAAATCCCCTTCTTCCGTGCCGAAGCGCCAGTCTCTCAGGTGATCGATGATCGCCTGCGCGGCGGAGCTGGAACTGGTTTTCCCCTTGCAGGAAATAACCGCAGCCCCTCGCTGCTGCACTTGATCGATCATAATGTCCCGATACCAGTTCATATCCAGCGCCATACGAATGGGCTGGCCATCGATACGCAAATGAGAGGCGTCTGGAAATAAAGTGCTGGCGTGGTTGCCCCAGATCGTCAGGCGCTTGATGCGGCGGGGATTGATGCCAATTTTACGGGCGAGAAAGCCCAGCGCCCGATTGTGGTCCAGCCGCATCAGAGCGGAGAATTGCTGATGAGGCAGATAGCGCGCATTCGCCCAGGCGATCAGGGCGTTGGTGTTGGCGGGATTGCCCACGACCAGGGTTTTCACCGTTTCTTTGGCGACCTTGCCCAGGGCTCTCCCCTGCTCGACAAAGATGGATGGGTTTTCCTGCAATTGCTGCATGCGATCCATGCTGGGCGTACGAGGCTTGGCGCCGGTCAGAATCGCGAAGTCCACATCCTTGAAGCCACTGACGGGATCATCGTGCAGACTCACGCTCTCCAGCAAAGGCAGCGCGCAATCCTCTAACTCCATCGCCAGGCCTTCCAGGGCTTTCATGGATTCACTCTTTTCTATCAGTTGTAAACGGATGCTGGCGTCAGGTCCGAACGGCTCGCCCGCCGCCAGACGAAACAGCAATGACTGACACACATTGCCGGCGGCTCCAGTGACTGCGACAGTGACGGTTTGACTCATAGCGCGCCCTCCTTGAGGTGGATAAAAGATACGGCGTCACTTTTATTCTAATCAGGGCAATCCTGGCGCGACCTCAGCAATAGGTCGTAATTTGTACAATCGAGACTTAGACTTCCGGCTAATTTTTAACGAAGAGATGCTCAGGGGTTTCATCCCGCGAGAAAATCTGAATACTTAATTCCCTTATCGCCAAGTACTTAGGCGCATTTGTATATGACCACGACTGAGTGAGGAGAATGCTATGAGTAAGCCGGGAAACCACAACGGAAAAGTTGCGCTGGTCACAGGCGCATCCGTCGGCTTGGGCGAAGCGATTGCGGAGCGACTGGCGCATGAGGGCTACGACCTGATCCTGCTGGCGCGCCGTCAAGATAAACTGGAGGCGCTGGCGGCCCGCTTGCCGACCAACTGCCATATCATCGCCTGCGATATCTGCGATCAACCAGCAGTGACGGCGGCGATCGAAAACCTGCCGCCCGCATTCGCCGCCATAGATCTGCTTATCAACAACGCCGGGCTGGCTTTGGGATTAGGTCCGGCGCAAAGCGTCTCCTGGGAAGACTGGAGCCGTATGATTGAAGTGAACTGCACCGGACTGGCGTTCATGACTCATTTGCTGTTGCCGGGCATGGTGGAGCGCAATGCCGGACATATCATCAATATCGGCTCCATCGCTGGTTCATACGCTTACTTTGGCGGCAATGTCTACGGAGCCACCAAAGCCTTTGTCGAGCAGTTCTCGCGAAACCTAAAAGCCGACCTGTTGGGCACGGCTCTGAGAGTCACCAACATTGAACCCGGCATGGTAGGCGGCAGCGAATTTTCGCTGGTTCGCTTCAAAGGCGATGAAGATAAAGCGAAGGCGACATATGAGAACGCCGATGCGTTGACGCCGGAGCATATCGCGGATTGCGTGGCCTGGGCGGCGACCCGTCCCGCCAATGTGAACATCAACCGCATCGAAGTGATGCCGGTGTGCCAGGCCCCCGAGCGACTGGCGATTCACCGGAATAAATCCGAAGGCTAGCCCAACGTTCGCATAGATAATCTACTGCGCCAACGCAAGGCGCTAATTGGACCGGATGAAGTTGGCGACAATGTCGCAGAACTCATCCGGCGCTTCCAACATCATCATATGCCCGGTATTTTTCTGCCTCACGCTTTGCCGCGCCGCTGCTCGCGCATAAGCAGGCGTATCCCACCCGGCGTCAGAGCGCTCGCCTGAGAGCAGGTATAACGGCAGGCCGCTATCCACGAAGCGGCGAACAGTATCCTGATACTCCTCTCCAGCGGTTTCCTTTACGACGGCAGTAGCCACCGCATGGACTGTTTCCGCCGATTGGTTAAGCAATACTTCGCGCGCCCATTCAAGCCGCTCAGGGGTTGCTTCAATCTCCGCGCGAGCCAGCCAGCTCTCTGGATCGCGTTGCATTGCCGCATAATTTTCTCGCCACTCCGACATGGACATCGCGGCGACTTTCCTGCACCAGAACGCATCATTAAGAGTGAAGTTGCCTTCCACGCTAATAAGGCTGCGCACCAGCTGCGGATACGCCTCAGCCAACAACATCGCAATGGCGCCGCCCACACTGTGCCCCACTACCCAACAGGGGCCCTCATCCAGCTCCAGTATCAGGTCGCGGACATATTCGGCCTGACCGCGTAAAGAAAAACCATCATCTCCATGCTGCATTGGGGTCGCGGCGTATCCTGGCAAATCCGGCGTTAACCAGCGAATGTCAGGCACACGCTTTTGCGGCTCAAAGTAGCTCAGGGAACCCATTAATCCGTGGATCATCACCACATTCGTCGTATGCGCCATCGCGTTATGCCTGCTCTGAGTGGGAAACATTTAAATTCGACGCGAAGCGGGTAAAGCTATCATCCCAAGGCAGAGTCAACCGCTGCTCAGGCATAGTGGAAAGCGTAACATTCGCGAAACGACCAGAAGGGCTGATAGCCCTCAAAAACTGAGGCGCGCCGGCAGGCAACAGACTTGTAGTGGATTTGATTGCGCTGATATCGCTCCAGGGAATCGCCAGCGTTGGGTTACCCAGACGAAATAGAAACAACGTTTTTAAATATAAGTACTGCTCATCAGCCCCTACAAACAAGATATTTTTGTACGACATCTTCCCTATCATGCCGCTATTGGGACCAATAAAACGAGTCGCGACGTTATTAGCCGAATATTGATAACGCTCGGCCAAAGCCTTCCAACCGCTCCTCTCCCCCATAAATAAAAGCATCAGCGGCCACGCAATAATAAAAATTATAAATACCGGCAGTGCAAAATATACCGGGGAGCTCACTGCACTCGACAACGTGCTTTTGATAGAAGCCAGAGGTAACGGCAGCTCTTGAGGAAACATAGATGGGGACACAACAGCGAGAATCACTAACAGGACAAACAAAGCCCATACTGCACTCAATATCCTAAACATCCACTTCATGCTGGCGCTCCAACTTGCTCCGCGATGGCCGCACGCCAACTATCCCGCCCAAACAACACAAAGCGAAAGACCGTATTGTCATGAGTGCTAATAGCCAGGGAATTAGGATAGAGAGGAATCACGCCAAACAACTTGGTCCAGCACTTGGTTAACTTGCATACCTTCGCCAACGGAATCTCCGTCACACCGCCCTGCACATTCAGAGCATGCGCCCGAAAAACCAGACGCTGATTAGTCAAATAAAGCTTACCGCCCACCGTCTCAACGTTCTTCTGCAAATTGGCGGCGCCTTCCTTCAGAATATCTTCACCGGGCGCGAGATGTATCATGGAGAAACTTCCAAGTAGATGGCTTAAAAAAATCGCCCGAATCATAGCGTCACCGCCCAAGTCTGGGCAATGGCTTTGCTTCGGCCAGATACGTTAGAGACCGGGAGAGATGAAAAGCTCACCACTTTCCATGACAGAAATTTGCGCAACAGATATTTTGTATTCCTTAGCTCATTCCCAGCCCGCGAGGCTAGCTGTCGCTACTTATCATTTTTTCTTGCCAAGCCTTCAAGGTGGACTCTCCTGGCCTCCTCTTTCCTGTGCTTTTCCTTATAACGACACGACCGGCACCGTACAGCTTTCGAAGCGATACTTCCTCTTGCGATTTCATACCACCACTTCTGTTGCTTAGCAGTCCATATCTCGTGACTTTCACAGTCCTTACATATGAATTGACGATCTACATAAAAATTTGGCAAACGCTCTAAAGGATTTATCTCCCTCAGAACTTCCATATTTGCAAGCAACGCACCTTCCGGGACCACATCCGAGTATACGTCCACCTCGGATCGCTTAGCCTTATCCAGGCGCGCCGCCTTTATCTCTTTTCTTCTCTGCAATCCGCTTTTTCTAAACATACCGACTTAAACACGGGAGCCATGTCCGTGCGTCCTCGAATTGGTACTGGTTATAGGTTTCAGAAATCATACTCCAGTTAAGAAACATTAGGCTTCCTTGCTAAGACGCTTTAAAAAGAATATCCACAACTTTTTCAATCTCCTCTGGAGACCTATCGGAAAGCTCAAATGGCTCTTCACACTCATACAATTTTCGAGGATATGCTAACAAGCGCTATGTAGTAAGCCTTTTAAACTCGTCTAGTGAGAGCGCCTTGCTCACGGAACAAACTATTGATGGCGGACGTTTTTTTACTTAATTGCACTTGGTTTCTCCGCCCCAGTTGTCATTAAATTTAGCTTGATAATAGACCTGCGCCCATGACGGCTTCGTAAGTTCTAGTTTTTTAGGATCATAACGAATCAGGCTAATACAGCCTCCAAATAAAAAGCCTGAAGTCGATATGACTACTGACACACTACCGTTGTATCTCTCTATCACTGACGCATTGGTGTTAGATAGTAGTTTTAAATATTCTTGGTGTCGCGCTTTGGTCAAAGAATACTCAGCCAAAACAACTTCCAGCGGGACATAATTTCCATATTGCTTTTCCCATCCCTCATCGTATAGACGATACTCCCCTACACGATCATTACCGATTTCAAACTTTTGCAACGAACTTGCATCTGCTGTAATCATGTCAATCAAAAGCTTAAAACTCTGCTCGTGCCCAGAGAACTCTTCGATGAGGTCTTTGTCTGTCATTGCATTATCAATATTCTTACTGCAACCACTTAGACAAATAAACAACAATAGCAAACTACGCACGATATCTCCTTTAGGTTTAGCATTTGTATATCGCGCATGCGCGTTTTTCAATTTAAAGCCCTTAAAGATACTTCCTCCAGCCCGCTGGTTCCAATGCACAGGGACTATGAAAAAGCGATTCACAGGAGGCAATGTGCACTTGGCAAAAAAGCGTAAAAACATGCCTAATCCTTGTTATCAAAATCAGTAATTTCACCTCGAATCCATTGAGTTGCTTCAAACTACACTCAACGATTTGCAAAAGGCGCCATAGCCGGATGCCTCACGTTCTCCCAACCTCTCAAAACCACATTATCAAACGCTGCTCGCATTTGCGTCGCAGACTCGACTGCGTCCATGCCTCCCACGCCAGTGCAAAGGCTGGGTATGGCGATATGCCTGATTTTGTTATCCGACTTCGCATTGTATCGAGCAAGCGTCAGTAACAAGCCGCGCATGGCCAGATAGGCGTTGAGTGTAGCGCTGACGTTGCCGGGAATTCTCATTGTCGGGGCCAGGATCAGCACCGGAAATTGCTGCGTGCGCATATCCAACGCCAACCCGGCGCCGACGGGCAGCTCACCAAGGTATTCCTGACGAATCGCCGCACAGGCTTTTGTTTGCGCCTGGCCGTCATAAAAGTCGTCTATCGCTTTATCTAGAACGCCGCTCATTTCACCAAAACTGTTGCTGGGACTGACCAGCGCGTCGCACTTCAAATGTAAGATGTCGCCCTGCGCCACCTCAACTTGATCAACCTCAGAAAACGCAGCAGCCAATGCCCTCGCCGTCATTTCATCGTATCCACACAGATGAAACGCCACCGCTTCCTGATCCTTATTATCACCAAAAGGTTTCACCACTTGCGGTCGTTTCCCGGTGATGGAGGCGATCATCGACTTGAACATATTTTTGTTTGTCTCCCTTAACGAAAGATCTTTAAAATGCTGCACTCAATGCATTGCTACAATGATAAAGCCTGAAGCCTATGTCCTACTCCGAGCATTATATTGACTCTCATCATTTTACATATGGCGCATCACATTTCCGAGGCGGTCAACTTCCAAGCATAAAGAGTTTATTAAACAAACAGCTTGTAAGAGTCAGAGGCTATCAAAAGTTTATACCTGAATATCCACAAGTGAGATGTTTGCCTCTGGAGTTCTTCTATACCTGCTATCACTGTATCTGCGCCATGGACGCCAAACTTTTCGAAGATATAACAACTAGAGGCAGCCGCAGCCTGGCGTGGGCCTCCTGGCTTGCCCTCGCCACGCCATACCCCGAGAGCTATATGCTTCAGCAACTGGAGCAGATTATCGAAAAAAACGCTGACTATTCTGAGTTTTACATCTTAACTATGGCGATTCGAAGGTTGAAGGAAGAGGAGCTGGAATGCCAGGAAACAGCCGATATGTTTAGCGAGTATGGTAGTTTCCTATCCTCGCTTCCAAGAATAAAAATCCCTTTACGCGCCACCCCGACTGAACACTACTTCAAACAACGTAAATATAGAGCGGAGACCATCAACAATATTTATAAAAACAAAGGGACTGACGCCGCCATAGCGTATATAAAAAGCCTTCCTGTGCAGGAAGAAGATATGGACTATAAAGAGTGGTTGCGATTACAGGCTTTGCGAGAAGAGCATCAGCATAAAAACAGTAGCTTCTTAGCCAAACTTCTCCATCATACAAC
>NZ_JAPELK010000016.1:0-114294 GCF_029813005.1 Hahella sp. CR1 | reverse complement strand
ACTTCAGACTTCAGACTTCAGACTTCAGACTTCAGACTTCAGACTTCAGACTTCAGACTTCAGCTGCGCCTTTATTTTTTAAACGCGATTAAATGTTCTGCTTTCAGGCGAATGGCGACTTCCGCATCAATAGGGAAGTCCTGGTGGCTGGGCGTCAGCGCTTCCAGTTTGCGGCCAGAGCTGAGCAGTAGCCGATAGAGGGTTGAGGAGCCAGCGAATATCTTATCGATAATCTTGGCTTTTTGAGGGGAGGTATCGTCGAATACTAAGTCGTCAGGACGGATCAATACTTCGACAGTCTGCTGCGGATTCCAGGGGTAAGCCCTGTTGCCGCGAATGACGCCAAGCTCCGTTTCAACGCTGTCATGGGTGGTCAATACGCCGGGTAATAGGGCTCCGCGGCCGATAAAGTTGGCGACAAAGCGGTTGGCGGGCTCATGATACAGGTTATAGGGGGTATCCCACTGCTGTAAGCCTCCGCCGTGCAAAATGCCAACGTGATCAGCCATGGCGAAGGCTTCGTTTTGGTCGTGGGTCACCAAAATTGCGGTGATGTCCCGCTTTTTGAGTATTTCCCTGACGTCCAGGCTAAGGCGCGAGCGAAGTTCTGCATCCAGATTGGAGAAAGGCTCGTCCATTAGCAGCAGCACTGGGTCTGGCGCAAGTGCGCGAGCTAAGGCGACGCGTTGCTGCTGGCCTCCAGAAAGTTGGTGAGGGTAAGCATTCGCGTAAGCTGTCATACCGGTAAGCTCCAGCATGTCTTTCAGCTTTGCGTCTGCTTCCGTCGCACTGCAATTATGCAGGCCAAACCTGATATTTGCGGCGACGCTTAAGTGAGGGAAGAGCGCATAATCCTGGAATACCATGCCGACTTGGCGTTTCTCCGTCGGCACAGTGGCGGATGGCGTAGAAACAGGCGCGCCGTTTACTCTTACCTCTCCCGCAAAGACGGGCTGAAAGCCCGCCAATACACGCAGAACCGTCGTCTTGCCGCAGCCGCTGGGGCCTAGCAGGCTGGCTATTTCGCCTTTGTTCAGCTGAAAAGACAGATGAGATACGACAGCCTGATCACCATAGCCGCAGCTGAGGTCTTTGGCCTCCAGCAGAGGAGCGCTCGCCGCCATGTTAAACCTGCTTGCCGTAGAGCAGGAATTCCATGAGGGCCTTTTGCGCATGCAGGCGGTTCTCTGCTTCGTCCCAGACAACGGAGCGTTGGTCATCAAGCATGTCTGTGCTGATTTCCTCGCCTCGGTGTGCGGGCAAACAATGCATGAACAGCGCATCGGGCGCGGCTTTATTCATTAACTCAGGGGAAACCTGGAATTGGGAGAAAGCCTTTTCCCGCTCTGCCTGCTCTTGCTCTTGTCCCATGGAAGCCCATACGTCGGTAACGACCAAGTGGGCGCCTGCGACGGCGTCGGACGGGTTGCGAAATATTTTTACCCGGTCCGCATTCTGCTCTACTAACGACTGCATGGGCTCATATCCTTCAGGGCAGGCGACCGCCAGTTCAAACCCGAATTGGCGCGCAGCGTTGATGTATGAGTTGCACATATTGTTGCCGTCGCCAATCCAGGCGACTTTCCTGCCTCGGATAGAGCCTCTGTGTTCGACATGGGTCTGTATGTCTGCGAGAAGCTGGCAGGGGTGGTAGTCGTCAGTCAGCGCATTAATGACCGGTGCAGAAGAATACTTGGCGAAGAGTTCAAGTTTGCTGTGTTCAAAGGTGCGAATCATGATGATGTCGACCATGCGCGACAGAACCCGAGCGCTATCCTCAATAGGTTCTCCGCGGCCCAGCTGTGTATCGCGGGGCGAAAGAAATATGGCTGAGCCGCCCAACTGCGCCGCTCCCGCCTCAAAAGAGACGCGAGTACGAGTGGAGGACTTCTCAAAAATCATACCCAGAACCTGGCCTTGCATCGGCGTATAGGCCTGTTTGCTTTTATGCTTGGCTTTAAGCTGGATGGCCCGCTCAATCAGATATTCCAGTTCAGCCGGGGAAAAGTCACACAATGTCAGAAAATGTCTGATGCTCATGGTGCGTTACTCGCCATTTCAGTAGGTTTAAGTCAAATATAGAAGGAATGAAAGACGACGGCGGTCGCCTTTCAGTATGCACGGCTATAAACCTACCTTGGTTTTTTTCGATCGTCCGCTGCGTAGAGCTTGATCAGTCGCACCAGTGTCGTTACTAGATGTTCGGCTTCAACGTCCGTCATGGTCAGAGCAGGCAACAAACGGATAACGCGATCAGACGTGACATTGATCAGAAGTCCCACTGTTTGCGCCAGAGGAACTAATTCGGGGCAGGGCTCAGTCATTTCTATGCCGATCATCAAGCCCTTGCCGCGAATGTCCTTGATATATTCGGCGCCACCGAATTCCTGCTTCAGCTTGCTGAGGATTTGCTCGCCAAGAGTACGGGCTCTTTCGGTCAAATTGTTGCTTTGAATCGTCTTAATGACCGCCATCGCCGCTGCGCAGGCAAGTGGATTGCCGCCAAATGTCGAGCCATGAGAACCGGGATGGAACACTTCGGAAGCGACGCCTTTGGCCAGGCAGGCGCCAATAGGTACGCCATTACCCAGACCTTTGGCCGTTGTTACGACATCGGGGGCGATACCATAGTCCTGGTAAGCGAAGTAAGCGCCAGTGCGGCCGTTGCCGGTTTGCACTTCATCCAGCATCAGCAGCCAGCCTTTGGAGTCACATAGTTTTCTTACTGCATGAAGATATTCTACTGGCGCGATGTTAACGCCGCCTTCGCCCTGGATAGGCTCCATCATTACCGCGACAATATTATTGTTGGCGCGGGCGATATTCTCCAGGGTTTTCATATCGTTGTATGGCGCTCTAACGAAGCCTGACACCAATGGCTCAAATCCGGCCTGAACTTTGCGGTTGCCGGTTGCGCTCAATGTCGCGAGAGTGCGGCCGTGGAAAGAGTGATCCATGACGATGATTGAGGGGGATTCAATGCCCTTCTTTTTGCCGTATAGACGGGCAAGCTTGATGGCGGCTTCGTTGGCTTCGGCGCCGGAGTTGCAAAAGAAGACACTGTCCATACCGGCGACTTGGCACAATAGATCGCCCAGTTGTTGCTGTAGAGGAACCTGATAAAGATTGGAGCAGTGCAAAAGCTTCTTGGACTGGCTGCAAACTGCTTCGGAAACGGCAGGGTGCGCATGACCCAGTCCACATACGGCGATTCCGGTTACTGAGTCAAAATAGCGGTTGCCTTGAGTATCGTATAACCAGCAACCTTCTCCATGCGTAAAGGCGATGGGCAGTCTGCCATAAGTATTCATCAGGGTTGGACCGGCCATTTTCTTCGTCCTCTTATATACAACCTTAAACTCTATATATGGTTGAAAACCCTATATAACGCAAAAAGGCAGCCCCGGCTGCCTGTTCCAACAGCTATAGTATAGATAATTGTTACACATGGCAACGAAGCCCAGGGAGGCGCTGATCTGGCTCAAATTTCTAGATTAATAGACGATTATTTGCCCCTGAAGAAGTGTCTCTTTTCGCGTATACTTCCGCTCCAGAAGGGGCGAAGAGCCTTATTTTTTGCGCTCTATGTCGATGCCTGTTTAAATCGTCATCGCTAGCGCATAAAAACATAGTAAAATAGTCAACCAATCACTCAATGACTGTTATTAAAGGTTAGGTTTATGGATGTCATCGAAGTTATCAAAGAGCAATTGACCAGCAACCCTGTCATTCTTTTTATGAAGGGGTCGCCCAATGCTCCTCAGTGCGGATTCTCCGCTCGTACTGTTCAGGCGTTGATGGCCTGCGGTGAGAAATTTGCTTATGTGAATATTCTGGAGCATCCAGAAATTCGTGAAGCGCTGAAAACCTACTCTAACTGGCCGACCTATCCTCAGCTTTATATTAAAGGCGAGTTGGTAGGCGGGTGCGATATCGTCACTGAGTTGTACGAATCTGGCGAATTGCAGGGAATGGTGAAAGGCGCTGCAGTCGCAGAATAACCATTTCAAATATGCGGCTTTGGACCTGCAGCTATAGCTTAGCTGGCAGGGGTGTACAGGATTTGCACTAGATAACTGTATCCAAATACGCTGTCTGTAGAAGGTGGGCGTTGATAGGGGTTGGCGGCGTATGCGCTGCGAATCGCCGCAGCGTCCAGCTTCTCGTTCCCACTACTTCTCTCTACCTCCGCTTTAACTAGCATTCCTGTTTCTTGAAACTGCAACTTGAGCACGACCATGCGGGGCTCTGTGAGGTCGCTATATTCGTATTGATTGTTGTAGAGGCGATTTTGCGCCAAGTGGCGCACGAGGTATGGCCAAAAAGTCGAGTGTGTTGATGGTTGGCTTTTCAATAGCTCTAGGACGGATGCGTCCATCTCATATGTTTTGTTTTCTGGTTTATTGGGTTTCTTGTCGCCAGAGAGCGGCTCGCCTTTAAACAGGTCGCTCACCCAGTTCAGGTTAGTGCGATTTGCATTGCTGCGAGGTATTCCCGAGAAGGTGTCTTGTTGTGCGCCTTTCCATGGCGGCGTGTCGTCGACAATGTCCTTTGGCGTATCGGCTTGTGTGGGTTTGTTATTAGTTTGAGCTTCTGGGGCGGCGGGCGCTCGTGAGCTGAGAGTGACTGTAATTGTTGGGTTTTCTTTTGGTGGAAGCTGGATGGAAAATAGTAGAAAGAGTATGCCTGCGTGGGCGAGGATGGAGAAGAAAATAGCGTTGGTGGCGCGCGCGCCGTTAAATTCACTGTCAGACATAAAATACATAGAACTTGAGGTCTGCAGTGAATTTAACTTATTTCCCAGGGCGGTAGAAATGAGTTTCCGTCAGTTATGTGAAGCGGGTAGTCCTATTCCGCCTCACGCCGCCTTGCCTGACATCTTTCTCAGGTTGCCAATAACAGCATCCATCGCCCTGTCGAACAGGAGGCCTTCTTCCAGCGCTTTGATGCGCCCTTTACGTAATTCGTGAGCCAGTTCGCCTCGGGTCTTCTCGACGACTTTCAGTCCTAGGCGGTTAACGAATATGTAGGTGTCGGAGTCTTCGATCTTTGTGGACAGCTTGCATCTGAAGCGAGCGCCATTTACCAGAGAAAACTCAATCCAGGCTCCACACTCCATCTCGTCCACTTTGGCGAGATACTCCGCCAGTGCGGCGTCTTCGTACTCGCTCTGACGTTCTACTGCTGTTTTTGCGGCAGGAGTGAGTTTTTGTTCTATGACTACTGGGACCGATACGGGCGGCTTGGGTGCGTCATTCTGTGCGCTGGTTATAGACTGTTGCTTGAAGGTTTCTGTCAGCGCCTTCTTCAGTTCTCCCAGCATGTGCTCAAGCTTGGCTGAGTTGTAGGAAACCTCTTTCAAGCCAGCTTTGAGGTTTTTGAGTAACTGGGGAACAACTTTAACCCAGCGCTGTCTGGCTTCAACTTCGGCATGGGGCTGTAAGCACCAAGTTAGTTCATCCACCACTTTGGTGCACTGATTCAGGCGATGTTCCGTGTCTTCTTTTAAGTAAGCCAGGAACATAACGCGGCTCCAGCCGCCGCGAAGTAGTTCAACGGCAACAGGTGGGAGAGGTTGCGCAGCGATTTTCTCGCTGAGAATCTGTTCTACCACCTGATGGGCTTTATGGGACTTGACGCGGCCAATTTCCGCTTCTTTGGTCCTCTGCTCAACTAGTTTGGCCTTGCGTTCTTCGCGGCTTAAATATTGAGAGAACTCTTGGTATATCTCTTCGAAAAGCTCGCTTTCGCCGTTGAACTCCTCAAGGATGCGCTGAACGGCGCGGTGGATTTGTTCGTAGAGCTTGTCGCGTTTTTTCTCTGATGCGTCACTCCAGCCAATGCCTGCTTTCGCCAGTGCGTTTAACAGCTTGCGGGCAGGGTGAGATGGCTTGCTAAAGAAACTTTTGTCTCTGATTGCGACTTTGAGAATAGGAATTTGCAGGCGACTAATTAGAACCTGAATCGGAGCCGACAGGTTGTAGTCATCAAGGATGAACTCGAAAAGCATGGAGACCAAGTTGATGAGGTCTTCATCAACTTGATCAAGCGCTGTCGCCTTGCCTGACTTTTGGCTTTCTTCGGTCAGCAACCCTTGCACCGCTGAGCGCAGATCTAACGCTACGACGGGCCCTTCCGCCAGATTCTCAGTGCGAACGCTATGCTGCAAACGGGATAGGATTGAAAGTAAGTCGGCGTCTGCAATGAATTGCACGTTTCCTGGGGGCGGGGCTTGTCGTCCTCCGGCTCCAACGTTTGCGCCTTGTTGCTGCTCAGAAGAGTCTGAAGGCGTGTTCCTGAGCGCGGACAGTAGCTCTTGTACTTGACTAAAAACATCGCCTGCGCCGTCATGACTGTTTGCATCGCTTTGCGCTTCCAAAGGGCGGGCGGAGACGTCGGAAGTTGACCGGGGAGTGACGCGGGACTTTTTGGCTGTATATTTCAGGTTAGGCATAACACCCGCCTGAATCATTATTTTGTTGGCCTCTTCAAGACTCTCGACCAAGTTGCCCATTACATAGCGGTCGAATTGTTTATAAACGATCAGCTTTTCTTTTATTTCGATATCAAGACCGATACAGGCGTCGGAAAATGCCTTGCAGATATGCTCAGGGTCTAATGGGTTGACCGCATTTTCTTCATTGGTTTCGCCATACACACTGGATACGCGAGTCTGAAACTGCAATAGCGAGCCGGAGAAGTTAGCTCTTGCCTTGCTGATCATGCTGTTAATCGCGACGGACTCTTCCAGGGCGTCGTTCTGCACCAGACTCAGCACATCTACATCAACATTGTCGGACAATGTCTCGCTGGACTTGTGCTGAGAGGGGGGTTGATTGAACAGGCGTGCGAGTTCCTGCTGGAAGTGGTTTTCTATCCCCTTCCGTTTTATCCGGATCTCACGCATGGCTTCGAAATAGCGATTCTGCTCATTATTTGTATGAGCGTGATTCGCTAGTTCAAAGAAAGAATCATCAACACCATCGAACATGCTGTTGAGGAAGTTAAGGAGCATTGAGATGGAGTGATCGCGAATACGCGTAAGCAACTGCTCATCCGCGGGCTTTGGGTGAGCCTTCACGCGCTCGCGAATGTAACTTACACCGCTCCCCTTATTCATAAACTTCTCCTGTTGCACCCAAATGGGGCGTCAAAAACAAGCTGACAACAGATATTGTTATTTTTTTTGGGTATGAGTTTGGCGGTGAGTCGTTATAATAATTGCCGTCTATTTTACGGCTTTATATACAAAAATCTACCATAAGTTACTAAAACGGTCTTGCCATCTTAGGCTGTATTGCGCCGTTTTAGTCTATTCTATGCGGTCGCCCCTAGAGTCGACCGCATAGGTAAAGGCGTTAATAGCTTCAGTTCGTATAAACCGGACCGATGCCAACGCTCCAAATGACAACACTGGTGGCGATTAAAGCTACAAGCATAACCAGACCAACGGTCAGAACGCTTGTGGCGAACATAAAGCCTCTTTCTTTAGGGATTTTCATCAGAATCGGTAGACCTTCGTAAAGAAGATATACAGAGTACGATACCCCGACTAATCCTGCGAACATGTCTACCCAAATATTGGGGTAAACGGCTATGGCTCCCATAATAAATAATGGTGTTGCTGCGTATGCAGCCAGCTCAATACCTCTGGGCGCATTTTTGTCCACGCCATAAGTAATTGCCATGAAGTCGATGAATTTGCCCAGAATATAGATTCCGGACAGCATCGCCACGTAGAAAAGCGCGCATAAGTTAAAGGCGCTTACTTGAGTTAGCTTGACGGTTTCTTCGCTGCCAATGGTCCAGCCCACTTGCGTGGAGCCGATATAAGCGGCGATGGTTGGAATTAAGGCCAGTAATAGCGTGTGTTGTACGTACAGTCGCCCGGTTGTGGCGCGCTCTTCGCGTATTGACAGCCATTCCTGATCTGGATGCGTGAAAAGACCTAACGTGTGGCCCAGGATCATATAGGAAGCCTCCTTCTTATTTTTATGGTCACTATTACTTCATAGTGTTCCGGCTATTTTTAGTCAAGAAGTAGCTTATATTTTGATCTTTTAAGCGATTTTTTTTTATTCGCTAACTGCATATGGAGGGGCGCCGGACATTGATTTGAATGAGTTTCCGGCGCGTATTATTTACTGTTGGGCGGCTTTTTTCTTTTTGCTGCTCTTTGGAGGGGCGAATGGGTCGTGGACGATGGCGGCCTTAACGACATTGTCTTTGACCTGTTTGATTTCCACATTGTACCCGTGCAGCTTAAGGCATGTTGGATTCTCTGGAATGGTCTCCAGCAGTTCCATGATAAGTCCGTTTAGCGTTTTGGGGCCGTCGGTGGGAAGTCTCCACCCCAGTATTTTGTTGATCGTGCGGATTGTCGCAAAGCCATCGATCATGTAACGGTTGTCGTCCATTGGCGTGATGTCTGGGCTGGTGGCGGCGATATCGGTGGTGAACTCTCCGACAATCTCTTCCAGTATATCTTCCAGGGTGGCTATGCCTTGTACGTCGCCGTATTCGTCTACAACAACCGCAATTCGCCGCTTTTCTTTCTGGAAGTTAAAAAGCTGGGTGTTTAGCGGAGTGCCTTCTGGAATGAAGTAGGGCTCACGGCAGCTTTGCATGATCATCGCCTTGTTTATCTCGTTCTGAGTGAGAAATTTGGCGGCATTGCGGAGGTGGAGGATGCCTATAATGTTGTTTATATCCCCCCGGTAGACTGGCAGTCGGGTGTGTTGAGCTGATCTTAGTTGTTCGACAATCTCATCAATGTCGTCCTCTATGTCGATCCCCGTAATTTCATTTCGTGGGATCATGATGTCCTCTATGGTGACTTTCTCCAGATCCAGGATGCTCAGAAGCATTTGTCTGTGTCGTTTTGGGATGCGGACTCCCGCCTCGTGAACCAAGGTGCGTAGCTCTTCGCGAGACAAGTGGTCAGATCCTGCCTGAGACTCGGTGACTCCAAATAGGCGCAATAGCGAGTTGGAGGCGATATTGACGCACCGTACAAAGGGATAAAGGAGCTTTAGGAGAGGGATTAGCGCTACTGAGGCGGGAAATGCTACTCGCTCCGGGTAGAGGGCGGCGAGCGTTTTGGGTGTAACCTCAGAAAAAACCAGGATAGTTATTGTCAATGCTGATGTGGCGATAGCAACGCCGGCGTCTCCCCATAGGCGGGTAGCAATAACGGTGGCGATTGCGGAGGCGAGTATGTTGACGAAGTTATTGCCTATCAGAATGACGCCGATTAGCTGGTCTGGACGCTGCAGTAAGGTGTTCGCGCGTTTTGCGCCTTTGTGTCCGTTTTTGGCCATGTGCCTTAAACGATAGCGGTTCAGGGTCATCATTCCTGTTTCTGAGCCGGAAAAGAACCCAGAGAGGGCTATCAGGATGATCAATACTACGAAAAGAAAAGTGGTGGATAAGTCGTTCAAGGGGAGCGTTAAACCGTTTGTTGTGATTACGAAGTCATCATAGAAACGCTTGGGGGCGTGTCAAGATCAGATTTTGGGTTGAATGATAAACTCTAAAGCGATCTTGCTGCCCAGAAACCCTAGGGCTAGCAGTAAGCATCCGCCAATTGTCAGTCTGGCGGCGAGCAAGCCTCTCCAGCCCCATAGGTTACGGCCAACGGCCAAGAGAGCGAAGATAAGCCAGGATAAAATCGAAAGCGCTGTCTTGTGGACCAAATGTTGTGCGAACAGGTCCTCCACAAAAAAGCTACCAGTTATTATCGCCATAGTGAGAAGGATCAGGCCTGTCCAGATCATCTCAAATAAAATATCTTCGGTGGTTTGAAGAGGGGGGAGCGCTTTTACAAGTCGGCTGGTCATGTGAGACTTCAGCTGCTTGTTTTGGGCATAGAGAAGTAAGGCTTGTAATCCGGCCAGACTAAATACGGAGTATGCAATCACTGATAAGGTGATGTGCGCCATGAGCCCCACGTGTCCGGGCTCTACCACCTGAGTGGGGCCTTTAAAGCTGACGGCTGCAATGACTGTTATGATCGCTATGGGGTAAATTAGCAGCTTCAGGTTGTGTACGGGTTTTATGTATGCGAAGGAAACAATCAAAGCGCTGAGGAATAGGCTGATTATTGAGATGATTTTGAAAAAGCCGAAATCTGCTCCGAGAGAGGTTGAGCTCAGTAGCCAAACGCTAACTGCGTGCGCTGCGACAGCCAGAAAGCCAATGGCTCCGGCCAAGTGCGGGCGTTGTGGTGTCTTGCCCTCGTAAACAGCGTATTGAAAGGCTGTGGCGACAGTGTAAAAAACGGTGGCGACTATGCTAAGGGTGACAACGCTCATTAAATGTCAGTCATGTCGGCTGGGGTGTGTTAGCTGTTTTGGCCCTGCTGGTTGTTGTCTTTGTTTATGGAAATGAGGCGCTTTGGCATATTCTTGCGCTTACTTAAAAGCGCCGAAAGTCGCCTAATAAACAAAGAGTTGGAAAAATAGGTTTCGGCTGGGTCCATTTGTTAGATGAAGTATGCCGTAGGGTTGGATATAATCCAAGCCCTTTTACGACATACCTGATTATTAAGGGGAACGCTATATGTTTGATAGTCTGACGGAAAGGTTGTCCGACAGCCTAAAAAAGATTACCGGCCAGGCGAAACTAACTGAAGACAACATCAAGGAAACTCTCAGGGAAGTTCGCATGGCTTTGCTGGAGGCTGATGTTGCTCTCCCCGTCGTAAAAGAATTCGTAGATAGCGTTAAAGCGAAGGCCGTAGGTCAGGACGTGATGCGAAGCCTGACGCCGGGGCAGGAGTTTATTCGCGTTGTGCAGAATGAGCTTATTGCTGTCATGGGGCAGGCGAATGAAGACTTGAATCTTAATTGCCAGCCTCCAGCCGTGATTTTGATGGCGGGCTTGCAGGGCGCTGGTAAAACGACGTCTGTGGGTAAGTTGGCGCGGTTCCTAAAGGAGCGTCGCAAAAAATCTGTCATGGTGGTGAGTGCGGACGTATATCGTCCCGCCGCTATTAAACAGCTGGAAACCTTGGCGGGGGATGTCGGGGTTAATTTCTTCCCGAGCACTGCTGACCAAGATCCCGTTGATATTGCAAGTGCGGCAATTGCTGAGGCTCGCAAGCGTTTTAATGACGTGGTGATTGTTGATACGGCGGGGCGGTTGCATATTGACGCGGATATGATGTCCGAAATCAAGCGTCTGCATGCTGCAGTCAATCCGATTGAAACTTTATTTGTTGTTGACGCCATGACGGGGCAGGATGCGGCGAATACCGCTAAGGCGTTCAATGATGCTCTGCCTTTGACTGGCGTGATTTTGACGAAGGCGGATGGTGATGCTCGTGGCGGCGCCGCCTTGTCTGTGCGTTCTATTACTGGCAAACCCATCAAATTCATGGGGATGGGGGAGAAAGTTGAGGCCTTAGAGCCGTTTCATCCAGATCGAGTGGCGTCAAGAATCCTTGGTATGGGGGATGTGCTCTCTCTTATAGAGGAGGCTGAGCGCAAGCTTGATAAGAAGAAGGCTGAGAAGCTCGCCAAGAAAGTTATAAAAGGGAAGTCCTTTGATCTCGAAGATTTCCGTGACCAACTACAGCAAATGAAAAATATGGGCGGAATGGCTGGCATGCTGGATAAGTTGCCGGGAATGGGGCAAATCTCTCAAGTTGCGCAACAGCATATGAACGATAAGATGTTTGTGCATATGGAGGCGTTGATAAATTCAATGACTCCGCATGAGCGGCGGTTTCCGGATGTTGTAAGCAATTCGCGCAAGCGTCGGATTGCCATGGGGGCTGGTCTGCAAATTCAAGACGTGAATCGCCTTCTTAAGCAGCACAAGCAAATGCAGAAGATGATGAAAAAGTTTAGTAAGAAGGGTGGCGTCATGAATATGATGCGGGGAATGGGAGGAATGATGCCTCCTGGTGGTGGAATGCCTCCAATGGGGCGCATGAGGTAGTTCTGGCGTCTAATTGCCAGGGAGCAAACAAAAAGGTTTTCAATGCTTGAATTATTGCGTAGAATATGCGCCCTTTCAGGTGTTGAGCCAACAACATTGGTTTATTTACAACAGGATTCAAACTGAGATGGTTACAATTCGACTAGCGCGTGGCGGTTCAAAAAAACGTCCTTTTTATCACCTTAACGTGACTGATAGCAGAAACGCCCGTGACGGCCGTTTCATTGAGCGTGTAGGTTTCTTCAATCCCACTGCGCGCGGTAACGACGAGCGTGTCCGTGTAGACGCAGAGCGTCTGCAGTTCTGGGTTGAGCGTGGCGCTCAGATGTCTGATCGCGTTCGTGATCTGGTGAAGGCCAGCGCTTAAGCAGGTTGGTGAAGCACGCCGATGAATGAGAAAATTTGCATAGGCAAAATCGTCGGTGTGTATGGCGTAAAAGGTTGGCTGAAAGTTCATTCTTTCACGTCGCCACCGGAGAATATGCTTCGGTACGCTAATTGGGAATTGGTGCGCGAAGATGGAAATCGCTCGGGCGCAAAGCTTCGATCTGGTAAGCCTCAGGGTAAAGGGATCGTTATTGCGCTAGCTGGCGTGGATGATCGAGATATGGCAAAAAACTATGTTGGTTGTCAGATTGAGATTGAGCCGTCAGAGCTTCCAGTTTTGGAAGAGGGTGAATTCTATTGGCGTCAATTGGAAGGGCTCACCGTTGTTACCTCTGAAGGGGTAAATATAGGGCGGGTGAGTCATTTGATTGAAACTGGCGCTAATGATGTGCTTGTCGTTGCAGGATCTGCGGAAAGCATTGATAAGCGTGAGCGGCTAATTCCTTACTTGCCAGGCCAATTCATAGAGAATATTGATCTGGATAAGAATTTAATGGTTGTTGACTGGGATCCGGATTTTTAAAGTGTGGTTTGGCGTCATAACTTTATTTCCGGAAATGCTGAAGTCGGTTACGGACTTTGGCGTGGTGGGCAAGGCTATCAAGCAGAGTTCGATAGAAGTTTGCTCTTGGAATCCCAGGGATTACGCAACCGATAACTATCGCACGGTAGATGATAGGCCGTATGGCGGTGGTCCTGGAATGCTGATGAAGGTGGAGCCTTTAGAGGCTGCATTAAATGCGGCGAAGTCTGTGGCTCCTGCGGGAAGTAAAGTTATTTATCTGTCTCCTCAGGGGAGGCGAATAGATCAAGCTTTGGTTCGCTCGGCGTTAAATGTCCCAGGATTGATTCTTCTGTGTGGTCGTTACGAAGGGATTGATGAAAGATTGATTGAGGATGAAGTCGACGAAGAGTGGTCTTTGGGTGACTTTGTTCTTAGTGGTGGCGAGATTGCCGCTATGGCTATTATCGATAGTGTTTCTCGGCTTGCGCCAGGAGTGCTCGGTCACAATGAGTCTGCTGAGCAGGACTCTTTCGAGAATAGCTTGCTGGATTGTCCTCATTACACGAGACCAGAGGTATATCGCGATAAGCGGGTTCCTGAGGTTTTGTTGAGTGGCAATCATGAAAAGATTAGGCGTTGGAGGTTGGAGCAGTCTTTGCTTAGAACGCTTCAGCGCAGACCCGATTTGCTCGAGCAGCGTGAGCTATCCGAAGAAGAAGCTCAAATCATACAAGAGTTGCGGCGCGGGCAGTTAATATCAGAAACGTAGGATTACTTCGGATTAGTTAGGAGCGAGCCATGAGCAGCAAAAACACAATCATTAGCCAGCTTGAAGCTGAGCAAATGACTAAAGAAATCCCAGAGTTTGCTCCGGGTGATACAGTAACTGTAAGTGTGAAAGTAGTCGAAGGCTCTCGTGAGCGTCTGCAGGCTTTCGAAGGTGTTGTGATCGCAAAAAGAAACCGTGGTCTGAACTCTTCTTTTACTGTTCGTAAAGTTTCATATGGTGTTGGTGTGGAGAGAACTTTCCAGACTCACAGCCGTTTGGTCGACAGCATCAACGTGAAGCGTCGTGGCGACGTTCGCAAGGCTAAGTTGTATCACCTTCGTGATCTTAGCGGTAAGGCTGCTCGCATCAAAGAGAAGTTGGATTAATTCCGGCTTCGGTTTATTCAAAAAAGGGCGGTCAGTTGATCGCCCTTTTTTGTTTGTGGTCAGGCTGGAAGTTTGAAAAGGAAAGATGACTAGTAATATGAGTTTTTCGCAGGCTTGCCAGGGAGTTATCGATAGATTCTTGGAGATGTTGTGGCTGGAGCAGGGGCTGTCTGAAAACACAAGGATGTCCTACCGGTCGGATCTTGTGCGCTTGGCGGAATGGCTAGCGAGAAGTGAAAAAACGCTTATTGAAGCTTCTCGGGAAGATTTATTTTCCTTTTTGGCTGCCAGTATGCAGAAAGGCGCTAAGAGCGCTTCTTCAGCTCGTATGTTGTCGACATTGAGAAAATTCTATCGCTATCTGTTGAGGGAGGGGGTTATTCGGGAGGATCCGACGTTAAGGATTGAGCACCCCAAAGTGGGGCGGCTATTGCCAGGTGCGATATCTGAGGCTGAAGTGGATAGGTTGCTGGCGGAGCCGGATATTTCGTTGCCGATTGAAGCCCGGGATAAAGTGATGTTGGAAGTGTTGTACGCTAGCGGATTGCGGGTGTCAGAGCTGATTGGGCTTCAGCTTTATCAGGTTAACTTGAGGCAGGGGGTGTTGCGTGTCGTTGGAAAGGGGGATAAGGAAAGACTGACTCCTTTGGGGGAGCAAGCGATAGAGCAATTAGAGGCCTATATCAAAGGTGTTCGGCCCGAATTGACGGGGGGGCGAGAAGATGGCGTCCTTTTCCCGAGTTTGCGTGGCGGGGGGATGACGAGGCAAACCTTCTGGTATCGTATCAAGCTATATGCGTCACGCAGTGGGATTGCTAAGAACATAACGCCACATACACTTCGTCACGCATTCGCCACTCACTTACTGAATCATGGAGCGGATCTGCGCGTGGTCCAATTGCTTCTTGGGCATAGTGACTTATCTACTACCCAGATATATACCCATGTGGCCAAGGCGCGGCTGCAGCAACTGCATTCAAAACATCACCCTCGTTCCTGATTTTATGAGTACTTGCTTCATTTGGGAATGGGCCTGAAAGGGTTAGGTTAAATCTATTTCACGTTACACAATTGACCTAGTTTTGATAGGAACATTTGTGTAATTTTAGGGTCTAACTATATATTCAAGAACGGATGAAGGTATATTCATGCACGTAATGCGCCCTTTTGTATTGGTATTAATGGCACTGTCGGTCGCTTTCGGAGCGCGCGCCGACGAGCAGCAAGAGCAAGCCGTGAAAGTGATCAAGCAACGGTTGGCTGAGGCTGTGCCTGGGCTGAAAATCCTAAAGGTTAGCCCTAGCCCAATACCGGGAGTGTATGAAGTGGAGTCCAATAATCCGCAGCTGCTTTACACCAGCGCCGATGGGCAATATTTCGTGGCGGGTGATATCTACCAGGTGAGCGAGGGGCGCATCACTAACTTGGCGGAGCGCCGGCGTGAAGAGACACGCGCAGAGTTGGTCAACTCGATTGATGAGTCAAAAATGATCGTATTCAAGCCCGAAGTGGTGAAGGCTTCTATCACTGTATTTACGGACGTGGACTGCGGATACTGTCGGAAGCTGCATAAGGAAATTCCTCGTTTAAATGAGCTGGGCGTGCAAGTTAACTATTTGGCTTATCCTCGTGCGGGCGTAGGGTCGGGAAGCTATCAAAAAATGGTTTCCGTTTGGTGTGCTGATGACCAGCAGACTGCTCTGACAGAAGCGAAACTAGGGAAAACTCCGGCTTCCAAGGACTGTAAAAATCCAGTCGCAGATCAATATAATTTGGGGAATCAGATTGGTATTAGCGGGACTCCAGCCATCGTGCTGCATGATGGTCGCTTGATTCCAGGATATGTGCCTGCTGACTCTCTTGCTAAAGGCTTGGGGTTGGAAGTTAAGTAGTAGAAGTTTGGCTAGCGGAAGTGAGACATTCTCTTCCGCTAGCAGCGAAAGTTTTTCTCGTCCTTCCTTATTTCACACTCCCTTTCAATATTGTTGCATCTTTGAGCTCCCCCGGGAGATAGCCCCTCTTTTTGGCACGCTCGGAATTCCATGCTTAGTTCATAATTACTCAGTCCAGTAAAAGGTGTGCTGCTATCGCATCCAGCGAGAAGCAATGGAACGAAAAGAAGAGCTCTTGATAAGCAATACTTAGCTGATTTTCTGGTTTGAGTGGCCATCTATATTTCCGTAATGCCAGTCTGCGCCAAAAGGAATTAATTAACAGGTTAGCCGCTGTTTTCTGGTGGCGCCATATCCTGTGATCAGGTTGTGTCAGGGTGAGTTAAGACCCCTTGCTCTCCTTGTAAAATAAGAGCTGCGCTGCGTTGACACACTCCGGGGGGCGGGTTATCGTGGCCTGTTCCCAATATTGTATTCATCTTAATCATCGCCCTCTGGCCGTTCAGGAGATCGTAATGGAATTTCCGCGCATCAGTCGCTTGCCGCCCTATGTTTTTAACATTGTTGGGGAGCTCAAGCAGCAGGCGCGAGCGAGGGGGGAGGATATTATTGACTTTGGCATGGGGAACCCTGACCAACCAACCCCTAAGCATATAGTCGACAAGTTGACTGAAACTGTGCAGAGGGATGATACGCATCGTTACTCTCAGTCCAAGGGTATCCCCAGGCTAAGAAAGGCCATTGCCGGATGGTATAAAAACCGCTTTGATGTGGATTTGGACCCTGAGAAAGAAGCGATAGTCACCATTGGCTCGAAAGAGGGGCTTGCTCACTTGGCCTTGGCGACAATGGGGCCAGGAGATGCCGTGCTGGTGCCAAACCCGAGCTACCCGATTCATCCTTATGGGTTTGTCATTGCTGGCGCAGATATTCGACATATCCCACTGGGCGAGGATACGGATGCTTTTTTCACTGAGTTGGAAAAGGCGATTCTCGATTCATGGCCCCGCCCCAAAATGCTGGTCTTGAACTTCCCTGGCAACCCCACTTCCCAGTGTGTTGAATTGGACTTTTTCGAAAAAGTCATTGCCATCGCCCGAGAGCATAAAATCTGGGTTGTGCAGGATATCGCTTATGCGGATATCGTATTTGACGGTTATAAAGCACCTTCGATTTTGCAAGTTCCTGGGGCGAAGGAAGTGGCGGTGGAATTCTTCTCTCTGTCTAAAAGCTATAATATGCCTGGCTGGCGCGTTGGATTCTGTTGTGGAAACGCAGAACTGATAGCAGCTTTGGCTCGCATTAAGTCTTATCTGGATTACGGTACTTTTACCCCGATTCAAGTGGCGGCGATTGCTGCATTGGAGGGCGATCAGGCTTGTGTGGAAGAAATCCGAGCGATGTATCAGTCCCGTCGCGACGTACTATGCCGGGGTTTGGACAGTATTGGCTGGGATGTAACTCCGCCTAAAGCAACCATGTTCGTTTGGGCGAAAATTCCTGAACACTATCGCCACATGGGGTCACTGGAGTTTTCTAAAAAGCTGTTGCTGGAGGCGAAGGTGGCGGTATCTCCAGGTCTTGGCTTTGGGCATTATGGCGATGAGTACGTGCGTTTCGCACTGATTGAAAACGAACATCGTACGCGGCAGGCGATCCGTGGCATTAAGGCGATGTTTCGTAAAGATGGTTTGATACTGGACTAAGGCACTCTTAAATGCGCCATAGTAAGCGCGTAATGTTGTGGAGACGTGGTAGATGAAAATAGCTATTTGTGGATTGGGCACTGTAGGTAGTGGAACTTTTAACGTGCTGGCGCGCAATGGTGTTGATATTGCGGCGCGTGCGGGTATGGCTATTGAAGTAATCCGTGTCGCATCCCGTCGGATGAATCCGGCTTGTGAGCTGGACTCAACGCAATTTACCACTGATATCTTCGCTGTAACTTCTGACCCTGAAGTTGAGGTCGTTGTTGAGCTGCTTGGCGGCACGACAATCGCGAAAGAGTTGATCCTCAAAGCGATCGAGAACGGCAAACATGTGGTTACCGCCAACAAGGCGTTAATTGCAGAGCATGGCGGCGAAATTTTTGAGTTGGCTGCGCGCAAGGGCGTCACAGTGGCGTTTGAAGCGGCTGTGGCTGGTGGCGTGCCGGTGATCAAGGCGCTGCGTGAGGGCCTTGCTGCAAACCGAATCAACTGGCTGGCTGGAATTATTAACGGTACTGGCAACTTCATTTTGACGGAAATGCGTGACAAAGGTCGCGCGTTTGAGGATGTGCTGAAAGAGGCGCAAGCCTTAGGATATGCTGAAGCAGACCCGACATTTGATGTGGAAGGCATTGACGCTGCGCATAAGCTGACCATTTTGGCGTCCGTTGCATTCGGTATTCCGCTGCAATTCAAGCGCGCCTATACGGAAGGCATCAGTGCGATTGCGCCGGAAGACGTTCAGTATGCGGAAGAGTTCGGTTACCGCATCAAGCACTTGGGCATAGCGAGACGTTTGGAACACGGTGTTGAGCTACGTGTACATCCAACGTTGGTGCCAGAAACTCAGCTGATCGCAAAAGTCGATGGCGTTATGAACGCCGTGATGGTCGACGGCGACGCTGTGGGGCCGACTTTGTATTACGGCGCTGGCGCTGGCGCTGAGGCTACAGCGTCTGCGGTAGTTGCAGACTTAGTGGATATCGCCAGGGCGTCGCGTCAAGGCGTGGCGGTTGGCGTTCCTTCTCTGGGGCATAACCCTGAGCACCTCAATGATCTTGAGGTGGTTCCAGTGGAGGAAGTTGTTAGCGCTTATTATTTGCGCATTCTTGTGCAGGATCATCCTGGAGTGCTGGCCAATGTCGCTCAGATTCTGAGTGAACACAGCATCAATATTGAGTCGATTGTGCAGAAGGAAAGCGAGCAGCATGACGGGCTGATCCCCATGATTATGCTGACTCACCGGGTGCAGGAAATGAATATGAATCATGCCTTGGCGGTGATCGAGGCGCTCCCTGATGTGGTTGGCAAAGTGACGCGTATTCGCGTTGAATCATTCAGTTGAATAAATATAGAAAGCCTTGCCGGTGCAGGGTTTTCGATTAACAGTATTAGATGAACGCGCAGCGCGGTAATTGGCGTTGCGCTAAAGGCAAAGGGTTTAAATCGTGAAGTATGTAAGCACCAGAGGCAAAGCGCCTGCGCTTAACTTTGAAGAGGTTCTGTTGACCGGGTTAGCTTCGGATGGCGGCCTGTACGTGCCTGAGTTTTTACCTCGTTTTACCCCTGAGGAGATTGCCTCTTGGGCTGGGCTGAGTTACCCGGAGCTGGCGGTCAAGGTCATGTATCCATTCGTGGAAGACTCTCTGTCTATCGAAGAGTTCACCGCGATCGTCAATGACGCATATTCAGAATTCGCTCATTCCGCTGTGGCGCCGCTGAAGCAGATTTCGGCGAATGAATGGGTGATGGAGCTATTTCACGGGCCCACTCTGGCGTTTAAGGATTACGCGCTGCAATTGCTGGGACGTTTGGTTGATCATTTCCTTGAAAAGCGTGGACAGAAAGTGGCGATTCTGGGAGCCACTTCCGGTGATACTGGATCTGCGGCGATTGAAGGCTGTCGTCATTCCAAGCATGTCGATATTTTCATTCTTCATCCCCATGGTCGCGTTTCTGAGGTTCAGCGTAGGCAAATGACTACGGCGCCGGGCGATAATGTTCATAATCTGGCGATCGAAGGAAACTTCGATGACTGTCAGCGGATGGTTAAGGCGAGCTTTGGCGATCAGGCGTTTTTGGGTGGTCGACCTCTCGTTGCGGTGAACTCGATCAACTGGGCGCGGATCATGGCGCAGATCGTTTACTATTTCCATGCCGGGCTGAGTGTGGGGGCGCCTCACCGTAGTGTCGCTTTCTCTGTGCCTACAGGGAATTTTGGCGATATCTTTGCTGGTTACCTCGCGCGCAATATGGGATTGCCGGTGAGCCAGTTGGTCATCGCCACAAATCGCAATGATGTGCTGCATCGTTTTATGAGCAATAACCAGTACAACCTGCAGCCATTACAACATACGCTATCTCCAAGTATGGATATTGTTGTGTCCAGCAACTTTGAGCGCCTGTTGTTTGATCTACATGGTCGTAATGGCTCTTTGTTGGCGGAACTTATGGAGAAGATGAATAAAGAGGATGTAGCAATTGAGGAGTATCGCTGGCGTCATGCCAGGGAGTTGTTTGACTCCTACGCTGTGGATGACGAATCTACTCTGGCGAGTATCGATCAGATTTATGCCGAAACGGAAGAGATTGTAGATCCGCATACAGCGATTGGCATCAAGGCCGCTCGAGCCTGCCGTCGCGATAAAAGTGCCCCAATGGTGATTCTGGCGACTGCGCACGCCGCGAAATTCCCTGAAGCTGTGGTTAAAGCCGGCGTCGAGGAAGAACCGAAGCTACCTGCTCATATGTCTGATCTGTTCGACAGAGAAGAGCGCTTCACGGTGTTGCCGAATGACTTGCAGGCGGTGCAGCGCTTTGTGCAGGATCAGCTCAAGAAATAATCTCCATTGACAGATCGTGGCGGTGACTATTTACATGGTCCCGTCACGAGTCACTCCTATTTAGCCAACCAACAAATTGGATAGCCGGTGAGCGAGCTCTCCCAAACCATATCGAAAAAACGTATCGAACGTCGTCCTGTTCCGGCGGAATGCCTTAATCAAGCTGGGCTTCCTCCTTTGCTGCAGCGGATCTATGCCTCCAGAGGCGTCGCCAGTTGTGATGAACTGGAGTACTCGTTAAGCCATCTGCTGCAACTGGATAGTCTGGCGGGCGCGCAAAGCGCAGCGGATATTCTGGCGGAAGCGTTGCAGCGCAATCAGCGCATAATTTTCGTAGGCGACTTTGACGCTGACGGAGCCACCAGTACGGCTTTGGGGGTGTTGGCGTTGCGTATGTTTGGCGCGGCCTATGTGGACTACATTGTCCCCAATCGTTTTGAGTTCGGCTATGGCCTGTCTCCTGAGATAGTCGATGTGGCGTTGTCACGTCAGCCGGATGTGCTGATTACGGTGGATAACGGCATCGCCAGCATTGAGGGCGTAAAAGCCGCCAAACGGGCTGGATTGCAAGTCATCGTGACAGACCATCACTTGGCGGGTGACGAGTTGCCGGAAGCTGACGCAATTGTTAATCCCAATCAACCCGGTTGCGACTTTCCCAGTAAATCTATCGCTGGGGTAGGAGTGATTTTCTACGTGATGCTGGCGTTGCGGCAGGCGTTACGCGACAAGGGGTGGTTCGCCGCTACGGGTATGATAGAGCCAAACCTGGCTAATTTACTGGATTTGGTTGCGCTGGGAACAGTCGCCGATGTGGTGTCGCTGGACGCTAACAACCGCATCCTGGTAGAGCAGGGGCTGCGACGCATCCGCGCCAAGCGCTGCCGCCCTGGCATTAATGCTCTGCTGCAAGTGGCTGGACGTAATCAGGAAAAGCTTAGCGCTTCCGATCTGGGGTTCTCAATTGCCCCGAGGCTCAATGCAGCGGGTCGTTTGGAAGATATGACCGTGGGCATCGAACTGTTGCTGACGGAGGATCCCACCAAGGCGTTGATGATTGCGCAGGAACTTGATGGATTGAATCAGGCGCGCAAAGAAATAGAGCGCGACATGCAAGCACAGGCGCTTTCGATTCTGGATCGTATGAACTGGACTTACGACAACCCTCCGGCGGCGGTTTGTCTTTATGATGAAAGCTGGCACCAGGGTGTGGTGGGAATTTTAGCTTCGCGCATCAAGGACCGTATGCACCGCCCCGTTATTGCTTTTGCGCCCGGAGATAATGGCGAGCTAAAAGGGTCGGCTCGATCAATACCCGGGTTGCATATTCGTGATGCGTTGGATGCGGTCGCCACCAAGCGCAGTGGGCTGTTGTCCAAGTTCGGCGGTCACGCCATGGCGGCGGGACTGTCTTTACGGCCGGAAAACTTCACTGCTTTTTCGGAAGCGTTTCAAGAGGTTGTCGCAGCGGCTGTGAGTGCGGACGATCTGCAGGCGAAACTCTTGACGGATGGCGAGCTGTCTCCCGAAGAGCTTTGCATGAATATGGCGATTACTTTGAAGAATGCGGGGCCGTGGGGGCAATCCTTTCCTGAGCCTCTGTTTGACGGCCAGTTCCGCATCGCCAGCTGCCGGATTGTCGGCGAGCGCCATCTCAAGATGACGCTGGCGGATAATCGCTCAGGCAATTGCTATGACGCGATATACTTCAATATTGATCCCGCGACGCCGTTCAGTGAATGGGACCGGGTAAAGGTGGTTTTCAGGCTCGACGTAAATGAGTTTCGCGGGCAGAGCAATCTGCAACTGCTCATCGAGTATCTGGAGCCTTATAATTAGGCTGTCTATCGTCTTTTCCTAGGTGTATCTCACTGTTCAGTTTGTTTACAATAGCGGGCTTTCTTTACGGTCGGCGGATGATCCGCTGCCGTGTTTCAACTGTTTTTTGAGGCCCCGACGATTATGTTAGAAGTGAATCCAATAGTTAATACCATCAAGGACTTGCGCTCCCGCGTAGAATCTTTACGGAGGTATCTTTGACTACGACGTCAAGAAAGAGCGTCTGGTTGAAGTAGAAAGGGAGCTCGAAGATCCCAGCGTGTGGAATAATCCTGAGCGCGCGCAAGGTCTTGGTAAAGAGCGTTCCTCCCTTGAAGTGGTAGTTAAAACCGTCGATGACGTGACCGGCGGATTGACGGATTGTTCCGACTTGCTGGATATGGCGGTGGAAGAGCAGGACGCGGATGCTGTCTCTGAAGTGGAAACCGAATTGGAGTCAATCCGCGCACAGGTGGAGACTTTGGAGTTCCGTCGGATGTTTGCGGGAGAAATGGACCCCAATAACGCCTACCTGGATATTCAGGCGGGTTCCGGCGGCACCGAAGCGCAGGATTGGGCGAGCATGATGCTGCGTATGTATCTGCGTTGGGGCGAGCGTCGTGGATTCAAAACTGACTTGATTGAGGAGTCCCCCGGTGAAGTGGCCGGTATCAAAAGCGCCACGATTCACTTCCAGGGTGAATACGCTTACGGCTGGCTGCGCACGGAAACGGGCGTACACCGTTTGGTGCGTAAGTCGCCGTTTGACTCTGGCAACCGTCGTCATACTTCCTTTGCGTCTGTGTTTGTTTCTCCAGAAGTGGATGACGATATCGAAATCGACATCAACCCGGCGGATCTGCGCATAGACGTTTATCGCGCCTCAGGCGCTGGCGGCCAGCACGTTAACCGGACTGAGTCCGCAGTACGTATCACGCACATGCCCTCCGGCATCGTGACGCAGTGCCAGAACGATCGTTCTCAGCACAAAAACAAAGATCAGGCCATGAAGCAGCTGAAAGCGAAACTGTATGAGCTTGAAATACAAAAGCGCAATGCCGAAGCGCAGCAACTGGAAGATAGTAAGTCCGATATTGGTTGGGGCAGCCAGATCCGGTCTTATGTTTTGGACCAGTCGCGTATCAAAGACTTGCGTACTTCAATAGAAAACTCCAATTGTCAGGCGGTGCTTGACGGCGATATTGATGAGTTTATCGAGGCGAGTTTGAAGCAGGGCCTGTAATCAGGCCCTTCGCTTATGTCTCGACCCGTAATTTTTGCTAATTGATTGATAAATAGTGGATTAAACAAACCATGACAGAGAACCAAAATCCTGCAATAGATGAAAACAAACTGATCGCTGAGCGCCGGGGCAAGCTGGGTAAGTTGCGGGAAAAGGGGCAGGCGTTTCCGAATGATTTTCGTCGCGACAGCTACTGTGCAGACCTGCAGGCTCGTTATGGTGATAAAAGCAAGGAAGAGCTGGAAGAAGCGGGCGTGCGCGCGAAAGTGTCTGGCCGCATCATGGCGATGCGTGGACCTTTTGTCGTCATACAGGACACGACGGGGCGTATTCAGCTGTACGTAGATCGTAAGGGCTTGCCGCCGGAACAGTTGGAAAACGTCAAACTGTGGGATTTGGGCGATATTGTGGCGGCGGAAGGCGCTCTGCATAAATCAGGCAAGGGCGATCTGTACGTGAATATGGAAAATCCGCGTTTGATGGTGAAAGCGTTGCGCCCTTTGCCGGACAAGCATAAAGGTCTGACGAACACTGAAATGCGCTATCGCCAGCGTTATCTGGACCTGATCACGAATGAAGAAGCGCGGGAAACCTTCCGTATTCGCTCCAAAGTGATCGAAAGCATCCGCTATTTCCTGACCAAGCGTGACTTTATTGAGGCGGAGACGCCGATGTTGCAGGTCATTCCTGGCGGCGCCACGGCGCGTCCCTTTGTGACCTATCACAATGCTCTGGATATTGAGATGTTCCTGCGTATCGCGCCGGAGCTTTATCTGAAGCGTCTGGTGGTCGGCGGCTTTGAGCGGGTATTTGAAATTAACCGCAACTTCCGCAATGAGGGTTTGTCCACTCGCCATAATCCTGAATTCACCATGATCGAATTCTATCAGGCGTTCGCAGACTACAAAGACCTGATGAACCTGACCGAGGAAATGCTGCGTTGGGTGGCTCAGGAAGCGCTGGGAACGACGGAAGTGCGCAACACCTCCAAGAATGCGGAGGGCGAGGTGGTCGATGAAATCGTCTATGACTTCGGCAAGCCTTTCCTGCGTATGACCGTCGTGGAGTCTATTCTTCACTTCAATCCTGAATTGACGCTGGCGGATATTGATAATATGGACGGCGCCAAAAAAGTGGCGACGGACCTGGGTATTCCTCTTAAAGCATCCTGGGGTCTGGGCAAGGTTCAAATCGAAATCTTCGAGAAGACAGTTGAGCATCGTTTGATGCAACCGACCTTTATTACTGAGTATCCGACGGAAGTATCGCCATTGGCGCGTCGTAATGACGATAATCCTTTCGTCACTGACAGGTTTGAGTTTTTCGTGGGCGGTAGAGAAATCGCTAACGGATTCTCGGAGTTGAACGATCCGGAAGATCAGGCTGAGCGCTTCCGTAAGCAAGTGGAAGAGAAAGAGGCGGGCGACGATGAAGCGATGTTCTTCGACGAAGACTACATCACCGCGCTTGAGCACGGCATGCCGCCTACTGCGGGTGAGGGCATTGGCATTGATCGATTGGTGATGCTGCTGACCGATTCGCCCTCAATTCGGGACGTTATTTTGTTCCCCCATATGCGCCCGTTGGCGGACTGATCGTTCCGCCACATTGAACGGATAGAGAAAAGGAGAATGCAGATGCAAAGCTGCGCAGAGGTGCTGTTTGGGGCTTTGGCCCCAGACACCCGCTGGAAGGACGCCCTGAAAGACGAGTTTTCCAAGCCCTACATGGTGCAACTGGAGCAGTTTCTTGGGGCGCAAGACGGACTGGGCAAGGTGATATACCCCAGCCTGGATAATTGCTTCAATGCTCTCAACTCGACGCCTTTTGAGAATGTGTCGGTAGTTATATTAGGGCAGGACCCTTATCACGGTCCGGGTCAGGCGCATGGGCTTAGCTTTTCTGTGCTGCCAGGGATAGCGCCGCCGCCATCGTTGGTGAATATCTTTAAGGAAATCAACAACGAGCTCGGATTGGGCGTGCCTGAGCATGGATGTCTGGCCTATTGGGCGCAACAAGGCGTTTTGCTGCTGAACAGCGTGCTGACTGTGGAGCAGAGCAAGGCCGCCTCGCACCAGGGGAAAGGCTGGGAGCAGTTCACTGACAGAGTGATACAGCTGATAAACAGCGAGCGGGAAAATGTGGTGTTTTTGTTGTGGGGCAGTTACGCCCAGCGCAAAGGCGCCTTTATCGACCGCCAGCGTCACTGCGTGTTGGAAAGTGTTCACCCGTCGCCGTTATCCGCCCATCGCGGTTTTATGGGGTGCGGTCATTTCGCCAGCACGAATGACTATCTGCGTGCTCATCAGAAGAAAGCGATTGACTGGCGACTGCCTCCGAAGGATCGATTGGACGAGAAGGGGCGACTGATCAAGAAAGAGCCAGCCTCTGTAGAGTAAGGCCAAAGCGGCGGACCCAGGTCCGCCGTTTTTCGTTTGCGTCAGGAAGGTGAAAGCAGCGCCATGGCGGCTTCCATTTCCGCGCTTAAATCCTCCGCTTCGTTCATGTCTATTTCCGGGTCGAGTCCGAGTCGGTTGAACGCCGATATCTGCCCCCAATCCATCTCCGTATAAGGATGTTGGCTGCCTATCAGGCTTTGCAGCTTGGCGACCATTACCACATCTGCGTAATCGACACTGGGCGCTTCCCGATGGAAGTTGCTGAACTCTGTAGGCACGATTTGGAGTTCTGCAGGGAAGTCCCACTTTTTGAGAATGTATTGCCCAATCGTGGGCTGAAGGGTTTCGATCAGCTTGTCGAGAGTTTCATTGTCGACATGAATGTCGTGGTGTTCGATATAGGTCAGTACAGGTAGGGCGCCGATCTGGTGCACCAGTCCCGCCAAGGTCGCTTGGTCGGGTTTTAACTTAGTGTAGTGTTGCGCGAGCACGTGGCAGATGCCGGCCACTTCCGTACTGCTGCGCCAGATTTCCCGCATGCGTTGATCTATCTGTTCCGAGGTGGCCTGGAACATTTGCTCCATCGCCAGCCCTGTCGCGAGGTTTGCGGTGTAGGCCATGCCGAGGCGGCCAATCGCCATGGTCAGGTTCGATATTTCCCTGCTGCCGCGTAAAAGCGGGCTGTTGCATACACGTATAATGCGGGCCGTCATGGCGGTGTCGTTGCTAATGACTTTAGCGAGGTCCTGAACGGAGGAGTCCGGGTTCTCCGCCACTTCTCGAACTTGCAGAGCGACCTCCGGAAGGGTGGGCAGCACCAGCTTATCGGAATCTATTGCCTGAAGTATGTCTGCTTTGATTTTCTCTTCTAATTCTGCCATTTGCATATCCGTGAATAGGTTGGCTGCATTGGATTCGGGCCCACTGAGAAGCGCTTCCGCCTCTTGCAAGGTCCAATTTAAGTTATAGCAGAATTTTTGGGGGATGCTTGTCGGCGGCGCATAGAAACGCGCCGCTAAGGCTTGGAATTATGCTAAAGCTTTCTCTTTGTGTTACTAACTTCTTCAATTGCGTAGGGAAGTTCAAGTAGTTGCAATGAGGCGTCCGGAGCCTCCTCCAGACGTGGCGCTTTGTCCATTGCCGCAGACTTATCCAGCACGGCTAGGATTTGTCCTTGAGCGCTGCGCACGACTGAACCAATGCGGACGCCGGTCTCGTCGATAACCGCTGAGCCGGGCGCAGGGGTTAAGTTATCAGAAAAGAGTAAAAACATGCGTTTCTTCAAGGTGCCGAGGTATTGCATGCGGGCGACGATTTCTTGCCCCGTATAGCAGCCCTTCTTGAAGCTGATGGCGCCCAGCGCCTGCAGGTTCAGCATTTGCGGGATAAACTCATCCAGGGTCTCAGGGTAAACCTCTCCCAACCCTGAGAGAACTTCCAGGCGTTCCCAATCCTCAATAGAGCCGGCCGCGCATTGATTGTCCAGCTCTGGTATTACCTTTGACGCCCGGTCGATATCCAGCCAGCACTCCACTCGGGAGGCTTCTCCCGGTGTGCGGATAAGCAACATGCCTTCGCCGGACTGACTGGCATCTGCGGAAGTAGGAATGTTAGACGAGATAGGCTGCAGCCCATCCAGATCTCCGCTCAGCCCTATCACGCCCCAATTTTCCAGCAAGGTGACAGTGCACTTATAAAACACCTTGTACTTATTAAGATGAGCGAGAAAGCTTTGCGCGACTTCCACGGGAAGTCTCAACAAATAGCAGTCAGGTTCGGCTTGCGCTATGCGGAACAATGCAACCATGCGGCCCTTGGGGGTGCAGCAGGCGGCCAGCGAAGAATGATTGCTGGTAATATCCTGAACGTCGCAGGTAAATTGACCTTGCATGAATTTGATGGCGTCGGGCCCTTTTATTTCCAGTAAGGCGACGTTGGTCAGCCTGTGGAGATGCGGGGCGTTGTCGCTTACCTGCGCCGCTGGGGTATTTACGGGGGCGGCGAAGGCGTTCCAAAAGGACGTCATATAGATGGATCTCCCTTAATTCCTGGCGAAGCGTAAACAAACTCGAAAACGGCGAAATGCATCCGGATCGCAATTATCCCGGACGAGAAACACCAAGTCTCGCCAGCCTGTATGACAAACCAGCAAGGTAACAATTGGAGTGACGCAAGTGTCTCCGTGCAGACGGGTATCCAGCTCGCGTTGATTGCGCTTGAATAGCCTGACTTTCACGTCTTCGTCGCCGGTTTTTTCATAGCGGATTTTTATCACGCTAGTCGGCCAGGTTAACAGAGCATACTGGCCGACGGTGAAGACAAAATGAGCGCCTAACAGGGCGCTCAAAGAAAGTTTTAGCCAGATCGGCATCGCCAGAGCCAACAACACTACGCCAATCAGTCCGAAAAAGACGGTAAAGAACAGCGTCAACTGTAGCGATGGTCGCAACTCAATCGTAGCTTGGTTGAACACGGTCTAGGATGATTTTAACGATGCGCGCCAGATCGGGATCTTCCGGCGTGGATTTTTGCATAAACCACTGGAACATATCCGTATCTTCACACTCTAAGAGCATACGGTAGCGCGCTTTGTCTTCGTCCGGGAGTTCGGGGTAGGCTTCCTTGAGAAAGGGAACCAGCAGCACGTCCAACTCCAGCATTCCGCGTCGGCTGTGCCAGAATAAACGCTTGTATTCTACATCTTCAGTCATGTGCGCCTCTGTATGTTGCCCGTGGGCCGTCATTCTGGCTGCATGATAACGGTCCCAGGCTCTCGCCGCCACCCATGGCGGCGTGAAACTTTATCGGGGCGATTTATAAACGTTCACCAAGGCTCAGCGGGAAAATTAACGGGGGTTAAAATCGTGTTTTCCGGCGTTTTGAGCGGGTGGGGGTAGTCCAGGGTGTAATGCAGGCCGCGGCTTTCTTTGCGTTGAATCGCCGAGCAGATAATCAGGTCCGCAACCGTCACCAGATTACGCAGCTCAAGCAGGTCATTGGACACTTTATAGTTGCTGTAATACTCACGGATTTCCTGATGCAACAGGTCTACGCGATGCTTGGCGCGTTGCAGGCGTTTGTTGGTCCGTACGATGCCGACGTAGTCCCACATGAAGCGGCGCAGTTCGTCCCAGTTGTGCGAGATCACAACATCTTCGTCGGAGTCTGTCACCTGACTTTCGTCCCAGGAGGGAGCGGGCGGCGGCTCTGGCGTGTGGGCGATACGGCTGGCGATGTCTTCTGCGCAGGACTTTCCGAATACCAGGCACTCCAGCAGGGAGTTGCTGGCCATGCGGTTAGCCCCGTGGAGTCCGGTAAATGCAGTTTCGCCTACGGCGTATAGAGAGTTCAGGTCCGTACGGCCGGCGCTGTCGGTAACCACGCCTCCGCAGGTGTAGTGAGCGGCGGGAACCACGGGAATGGGCTCTTTGGTGATATCAATACCGTAAGACAGGCAGCGCTGGTGCACTGTGGGAAAATGTCCGAGGATAAAATCTTTGTCTTTATGGCTGATATCCAGATACAGGCAGTCCGCGCCAAGTCGTTTCATTTCGTGGTCGATGGCGCGGGCGACGACGTCACGTGGAGCGAGCTCTTCGCGCTCGTCAAACTGACCCATGAAGCGCTTGCCGTTGGGTAGTAGAAGCTTGCCGCCTTCGCCGCGAACGGCTTCTGTAATCAAAAAGGATTTCGCTTGAGGATGATAGAGGCATGTCGGGTGGAATTGATTGAATTCCATGTTGCCCATGCGGCAGCCTGCGCGCCAGGCCATAGCGATGCCGTCGCCGGTGGCCACGTCAGGATTGCTGGTATAGAGGTAGACTTTGCTGGCGCCGCCGGTGGCGAGCACCACAAATTTGGCGCGGAACAGCTCCACATGGCTGGTTTTCTTATTCAACACATAAGCGCCGACACAGCGGTTGCCGGGAAGAAACAGCTTGCTATGAGTGATCAGGTCGATGCCGACGCGGTCTTCGAATATTTCAATATTGGCTTTTTCGCGCGCGCGGTCGGCCAGAGAGCCGGATACTGCGCGGCCGGTGGCGTCTGCGGCGTGGACAATCCGGCGGTGGCTATGTCCGCCTTCCTTGGTGAGGTGGTATTTTTGCGTGGATTCTTCGGATTCGTCCGTATCGAACTGCACTCCCTGGGAGATCAGCCATTCAATCGCCTCACGACCATGTTCAACGGTAAAGCGTACGCTGTCTTTGTCGCACAGCCCTGCGCCGGCCACCAGTGTGTCCTGCAGATGGGATTCTGTGCTGTCGTCATCGTCCAGCACCGCTGCGATACCGCCTTGCGCCCAGAGCGTGGAGCCGCTTTTGAGCTCAGTCTTGGACAATACCGCCACTCTTAAATCGGAAGGAAGATTCAGGGCGACGGTAAGGCCAGCGGCGCCGCTGCCGATAATGAGAACATCGTGTTCGAAGCTTAAACTCATAGCCTTTGCGTGACTCCAGCAATCAGGAAAAAACAGCCAGGAAAAAGGGCCGGATAGTTGTTGGGCCCAAGCAGAATAGCTGAATATACTAACATTAATGGCTAAGAGTGAACTATCCGAAAAAAGTTGTGTCTATAGGGCTATGCAATCAACTTTTATAGACGCAGCAAACGGTGGTTCTTTTATGTCAGTGCAGGTTTTGACCGCTCTTGAATCAACGCGTGGTCGCGCTGAATTACTGGATAATAAGGAAAATATGAGCGCTCCTAACAAGACGACAGACCAACAATTGGTTGAGCGGGTTCAGCGTGGCGACAAGCGCGCCTTTGACATGCTTGTGGTGAAATATCAAAGCAAAGTCATGGCGATTATCGCCCGCTATATCCGCGATCATCACGAAGTGATGGATGTTGCGCAGGAAGCCTTCATCAAAGCCTATAAGGCGCTCGCCAATTTTCGGGGTGAGAGCGCGTTTTACACTTGGCTTTACCGTATCGCTATCAATGCGGCGAAAAATCACCTTATGGCTCAAGGGCGTCGCCCCCCAGGGGAGGATGTGGACGCGGACGAGGCGGTTTTATATGAGGGCGGCTCCGCTTTGAAAGATATTGACTCCCCTGAGCGCCAAGTACACCGCGATCAGGTTAAACAGGCGATATTCCAGGCGCTGGATGAGTTGCCTGAAGATTTACGCTCAGCCCTGACGCTGCGTGAGTTCGATGGCCTTAGCTATGAAGAAATCGCAGAGATCATGCAATGCCCCGTAGGGACTGTGCGATCGAGAATTTTCAGGGCCCGGGACGCGGTGGATGCGCGAATTGCGCCGATGTTGGAACAGAAAATGCGCGCCTGAAATGGGCGGAGAACGAGGGAAGGCTGGAGCGTCATGGGTTTTTCCAACGGGGACGCCGGGAATCACCAGGGTTGGCGAAATGAAAAGTATTACAGAGAAGCCGGAGCGGCGCACAGGCTCCGGATTTGCAGAGGTTGACGGTTATGAATGAACGACTGAAAGAATCTATGTCCGCGCTTTTGGATGGAGAAGCGGATGAGCTGGAGGTGCGCCGTATATTGGCGCAGTCCCACGATGAAGAGGTGATGGCGACCTGGAGTCGGTATCAGCGTGTTCGCGATGAGCTCCACGAAGAGGCTGCGCAATGGGCGCATGTTGATCTGAGGCAGGGCATTTGGTCAGCGCTGGAGGAAGAGGAAGGCGTTGATCGCAATGAGAACGTTGTAGAAGAGGAGGCTGAGCCAGAAGAGGCTCGCGCCGGCGGCGGTTGGTGGCGAGGAGTCGCTGTTGCAGCGTCGGTCGCTTTCGCTGCTGTATTTATGGTGGAATTCTCCGGCGGGCCAAACACGACGCAACCTGCTCCTGCGGTCGCCAGCGGACAGCAAAGTGCGCCGGCGTTGAATGTGAACGGCGCCGGCTCTCATTTGGTGGCGGATTCCGGTGCGGAAAGCGAAGATGCGGTTCAATTCTCCGCAGAGCATGCGAGAAGGTTGAACGCCTATTTGATGAAGCATGCCGAGCAGGCTGCGCTAAACGGCTCGCAGGTTATTTCTCCTTATGCCCGTTTGAGCGCCTTTGAGGTGGTAGAGGGGCAAGGAACGGAGCAGCGCAGGTAAGCAATGAAACTGGTAATTCGTAAAGCGGCGGCGATCAAGGATGATATCCGACAGTGGAGTCTGGTCTGGGTTTTAGCGCTGATGTCTTTGATTTCGGCGTCAGCGCAGGCGTCAGGGCCGCAAGAATGGCTGCAGCGCATGTTGGAGGCGCGTCAGGAACTCTCTTACCGTGGCGCATTTATCTATAGCCGTGGTGATGAAATGAGCTCAATGAAGGTCTTTCATCGTTCGCAGAATGGCGTTGAGAAAGAGCGTTTGGTCGCCATGGACGGTGAGATGAGGGAGATCATTCGAGACGGAGACATGCTGATTTGCGTGTTTCCCGGCGGCAAGCAGGTTCGACTGGAGCAGGCTGCCTACACCGGGCCTTTTCCGGGGGCGGTTTTGAATGGCGGCTCCGATGTTGACTCGGTCTACGAGTTGAAAATGGCCGGAGAGGAGCGGGTAGCCGGGCATGATGTGTTGAAAATGGCGGTCATGGCCAAGGATCAGTACCGCTACAGCTACTACCTGTGGCTGGAGAAAAACTCCGGTATGCTGCTCAAATCTCTTCTGACCAACCGTAAGGGCGAGGTGCTGGAGCACTTCCAGTACACGGTGCTGGAGCTGGGGGCGCAAGTGACGGACCAGGAGCTGGCGCCTTCAATGCCTGAGGCGGATACTAAAGCGTTAGAGCCAAAACAAGGAGAAACCTCAGAGACTTTGCCGGAGCAATGGATGCCCGCCTGGCTTCCGAAGGGGTTCAGCATGTCGCCTAACGTAACCAAGCGCAACGATATAATGCCTGGAGATATGCGCACGCAGGTATACAGCGACGGTTTGACCATGTTCAGCATATTTGTCGAAGAGAATAGCCCCCAGGCCATGCCGGAAGGGGCTTCACGCATGGGAGCGACCACTGCTTACTCGAAACATATCAGGCACGGAGGCATGACCTACGTCATTACGGTTGTGGGTGAGGTGCCCATTGAGACAGTCAAGCGGGTGGCGGATAATATGAAGTCAAGTCCATCCGCTGGAGACGCCTCTTGATACTGGAAACCGGAAAAGTTGTTGCTGTCGGCGACCATGAAGTCTGGGTAAGGACCATCAGGGAGTCCGTCTGCCAGAGCTGCTCAGCCCGAAAGGGCTGCGGTTCGCGACTTCTCAATCAGATGAGCGATGGCGCCTCGACCCAGATTAAAGTGGCGAAAACGTTTGATGTCGACGTCGGAGACGAAGTGGAGATTGGCGTTGCTGAGCAGGCGTTGCTCAACGCCTCTCTGTTGGTTTATCTGGCGCCTCTGATTGCGATGATCATTTTGGCTGGGGTCAGTCAATCTCTGCTGCATTGGCCGGATCTTGGCGTGGCCCTGGCGGGCCTGTCAGGACTGGGCTTAGGCTTTGTTTTTGTTAAAATCTTGTCATCAAGGCTGTCTTGCAATCCCTCCTACCATCCCCAATTATTACGCAAGCTTTGTTAAGCGTCGTATAGCCTAGTTCCAATTGTCTAAAGGAAATCTGACGCCACTATGTGAGCCGAGAGGCGTTGGCTCGTCTGGTTGGAGCGCCTGGGTCAAACGACTGTGCCCATGCTTCGCGTGGGTGGTTTGGGTAACCAAGTGGAGTTGCATATGAAGGTTTGTCAGAAATATACGGCGGTTTTGCTGGTTTGGATGAGCGCCGTCATCAGCATGCGAGCAGGGGCCGTTGATCTACCTGACTTCACCGGATTGGTGGAGAAAACTTCTCCGGCGGTGGTAAACATCAGCACCGTACGTAAAGTCGGAGACGATAGCGCCCAGTATTATTTTGGCGGTCCCGAGCAAGATCAGATTCCTGAATTCTTTCGTCACTTCTTTGGCGACCCATACCGTCGCAGAGGCCCGCAGGAAGCCCAGTCCATGGGGTCGGGCTTCATCGTGTCCAAAGATGGCTACATCCTTACCAACAACCATGTCGTAGCGGGCGCAGATGAAATCTTCGTCCGGCTGATGGACCGTCGTGAACTGACGGCGAAGCTGATCGGATCGGATGAAAAGTCGGATTTGGCGGTTTTGAAGGTGGAAGCGGATGATCTGCCTGTTCTTAAGTTGGGCAAGTCTTCTGAGTTAAAGGTGGGTGAGTGGGTTGTCGCCATTGGCTCTCCGTTTGGATTTGAATATACCGTGACGGCAGGCATCGTCAGCGCCAAGGGGCGCAGCCTGCCGAATGAAAGTTACGTCCCTTTTATCCAGACGGACGTGGCGATTAATCCTGGCAATTCGGGCGGGCCGCTGTTCAACCTCGAAGGGGAGGTTGTCGGCATCAACTCTCAGATTTACACCCGTTCAGGTGGATTCATGGGCGTTTCATTTGCGATTCCTATTGATGTTGCATTGGATGTGATGAATCAGCTGAAAGACACCGGCGCGGTCAAGCGCGGTTGGTTGGGTGTGCTGATTCAGGAAGTGAATAAGGATCTGGCGGAGTCCTTCAATCTCAACAAGCCGCGTGGCGCATTGGTGGCGCAGGTCATGAAAGGTTCCCCCGCCGATAAGGCCGGCCTGCAGCCAGGGGACGTCATTGTCAGCTATAACGGCAATGAGATTGGATTGTCCTCTGAGTTGCCGCATCTGGTAGGGCGCACCACGCCGGGAGTGAAGGCGACAATGAAAGTGGTTCGACGTGGGGATGAAATGGATGTCGATGTCGAGATCGGTCAGTTGCCGGCGGACGACAACGGCGTGGCCAGCGTACCGGCAGGTCAGACCGCTCCGCAGAATAACGCCCTGAACTTACAGGTTCGCGATCTGACGGATGAAGAAAAAGAGAGCATGCAGGTATCGAGAGGCGTCATGGTGGCGCAAGTGTTCCCAGGACCTGCGGCGACGGCGGGAATTCAGCCCAATGACGTGATCAGCAGCATCAACAACAAAGATGTAGAGTCCGTGGCGCAGTTCCATGAGGTGGTTGAGAAGCTGCCGGTTGGCAAGTCGCTGCCAGTACTGATTATCCGTCAGGGCAATCCAGCATTCATTGTATTGAAGCTGAACAACAAGTAGGCCCAGGTCTGACTGGGCAAGCGGGCGGCCGGGTTTCTTAGGGTGAAGCCCGGCCGTTGCTCGTTTTATTGTAGGGAAAGTGGCGTTTCTCCCAATATCGGTGTGAATTCTGAGGGTATTTTGTTAATTCGCTGCAATTTACTCGGCGGAGCTGTTAAAATTTCGCCGCCTTCAACTTTGAATCTGAGTGACAGTAGTCCGTGAGTAAACTCAACCATATTAGAAATTTTTCTATCATTGCCCACATCGACCATGGCAAGTCCACTTTGGCTGACCGCTTTATTCAATATTGCGGCGGTTTGTCTGATCGGGAAATGTCCGAACAGGTACTCGACTCTATGGATATCGAGCGAGAGCGGGGCATTACCATCAAGGCGCAGAGCGTAACGCTCTATTACGACGCAAAAGATGGCTCCCGTTATCAGCTGAATTTTATCGATACTCCCGGACACGTGGACTTCTCTTATGAAGTTTCTCGTTCTTTGGCCGCCTGTGAAGGCGCTTTGCTGGTGGTTGACGCCGCGCAAGGCGTTGAAGCACAGTCTGTGGCGAACTGTTACACCGCCATCGAAATGGGGCTGGAAGTTATTCCCATTCTGAACAAGATGGACCTGCCGCAGGCGGAACCAGCGCGCGTGCGCCATGAAATTGAAGAGATCATCGGCATTGACGCCGCCGGCGCCGTGGAAGCCAGCGCCAAAGCTGGTATGGGCATCCAGGAGAGTCTGGAGCAAATTGTTCAGTTAGTGCCGCCCCCTGAAGGCGATCCGGATGCGCCGTTGCAAGCCCTTATTATCGACTCCTGGTTTGATAACTATCTGGGCGTTGTGTCTTTGGTGCGGGTTAAAAACGGAACGCTGAACAAAGGCGATAAAATCCTGATCAAGTCGACCAAGACCCAGGAGCTGGTGACTTCAATCGGCGTATTCACCCCGAAGCGTACGGAGACCGGCTGCCTGAAGGCGGGGGAAGTGGGATATGTTATCGCTGGCATTAAAGATATCCACGGAGCTCCCGTCGGTGACACCATTACACTGGCGAAAACGCCGGATGTAGCTTCTTTGCCTGGGTTCAAACGTGTGCAGCCTCAGGTATACGCGGGCGTATTCCCCGTCAGCTCTGACGACTACGAAGACTTCCGTGATGCGTTGGACAAGTTGACGCTCAACGATGCGTCATTATTTTTCGAGCCCGAAACCTCTGACGCCTTAGGGTTTGGTTTCCGCTGCGGCTTCCTGGGGATGCTGCATATGGAAATTATCCAGGAGCGCTTGGAGCGGGAATACGACCTGGATTTGATCACTACTGCGCCGACGGTAGTCTATGAAGTCCTGACCAAAAAGAACGAAGTCATTAAAGTCGATAACCCTTCCAGGCTGCCGGACCCTGGGTTTATTGAGGAAATGCGCGAGCCTATCGTTGAGGCCAATATTCTTGTGCCGCAGACTTATCTTGGCAACGTCATCGCTCTCTGTGTGGAGAAGCGCGGCGTACAGAAGAATATGCAGTTCCTGGGGAACCAGGTCGCACTATCCTATGAATTGCCGATGGGAGAAGTCGTACTGGACTTCTTTGATCGACTCAAGTCGGTAAGCCGCGGCTATGCGTCTTTGGACTACCACTTTGTTCGTTTCCAGGCCGCTAACCTGGTGCGTCTGGATATTCTGATCAATGGCGATAAAGTCGATGCATTGGCGCTGATCGTTCACCGCGATAACTCCGCCTCGCGTGGCCGCCTGCTGACGGAAAAAATGAAAGAGCTGATTCCGCGTCAAATGTTCGATGTGGCGATTCAGGCGGCTATCGGTGGACAGATTGTATCCAGAACTACCGTTAAAGCGTTACGCAAGAACGTATTGGCCAAATGTTATGGCGGCGACGTTTCACGGAAGAAAAAGCTGTTGCAGAAGCAGAAAGAAGGTAAGAAGCGGATGAAGCAGGTGGGCAGCGTTGAAATTCCACAGGACGCGTTTCTCGCTGTGCTGAAGGTCGATAAATAAGCCAAATTGCGGACTGAAAGCAATAAATACAAACTGAATAGGACACACGATGGACTTTGATTTCTCTTTGATTCTGGTTGTACTGACCCTGGTCTCAGGTCTGATTTGGTTAGGCTTTTGGCTATTTGTTAAGGTCAGGACGCGTGGGGGAAGCAACGCGATGATCAAAGAGCCGGTTGTGGTGGAGTATTCCCGGTCTTTCTTTCCTGTTCTGTTTTTGGTATTGGTGGTCCGCTCCTTTCTTATCGAGCCCTTCCAGATCCCGTCCCAATCCATGATGCCTACTCTGGAAGTGGGCGACTTTATCCTTGTTAACAAGTATTCCTATGGGCTGCGAGTTCCTGTTTTGGGGTATAAGTTCCTGGATTTGGGAGATCCGCAACGGGGAGATGTGATGGTGTTTCGCACTCCGGAAGATAACACTACCAACTATATCAAGCGAGTAGTGGGTGTTCCTGGCGATACAGTGGAATATAAAGACAAGCGGCTGACCATCAATGGTGAGCCTATTGATGAAAAGCTAATCGCCGCATTGCCCGCGGGCGCTCCCAGAGAGCTTTATTACGAAGAGCAACTGGGTGAAAAACTTCATCGCATCATAAAGGAAAACTATCCAAACACTGGGCATGAAGGCAAATGGGTCGTGCCGGAAGGCAAATATTTCATGATGGGCGACAACCGGGATCGCAGTAAAGATAGTCGTTACATCGGACTTGTGCCAGATGAAAATATCGTTGGTAGGGCATTCGCTATCTGGATGCACTGGGAAAAGTTTTTGTCATTGCCCTCTTTCTCACGAGTTGGTTCGATACAGTAAGTGCGCATTAGTGTAAAAACAGTGAGTTAACGTCTACTCTCTAAATAATATCGATTAATAAAAGGATGATAAGGAGTGAATATGCGCAAGAATCAACAGGGTGCTTCTTTTGTCATGGTGTTGGTTTGGATACTGATAGGTATTTCCGTTATCACTTTAGGGTTGAAGATTGGGCCTATTTATATTGATGACTTTGCGGTTTCTTCTTCTCTGGATGGCCTGAAGCGTGAATCTGACTTGGCCAAGCTGTCAAACGAGCAAATTATTTCCCACCTGGACAAACACTTTACTGTTAACAGCGTGCGTAACTTTGATAAAAAAAATATAAAAATCACTCGAGAAAAAACAAAGGTCGTTGTGGCGTTAATATATGAAGTTCGCACCAATATTGTCAGTAATATTGATGCCGTTGTTTCATTTCATCATCAATTGGAAGCCAATAATCAGTGACAGCTAAGCTGGAAAGACTGCAACGTGCGCTTGGATATACATTTAAAGAGCCTGCTTTGCTTACTTTGGCGCTTACCCACCGCAGCTTCGGTGGTCGTAATAATGAGCGCTTGGAATTTTTAGGGGACTCTGTCCTCAATTTTATTATCGCCGATTACCTCTTTGGTCGTTTTGAAGAAGCGCGGGAAGGGCAGTTGAGTCGTTTGCGCGCCAGAATGGTAAAAGGGGTGACTCTGGCTGAAATCGCCAGGGAATTTGATCTGGGTGAGTATCTGCGCCTAGGGTCAGGGGAGATGAAGAGCGGCGGCTTTCGTCGGGAATCTATCCTGGCTGATGCGTTGGAGTCCATCATTGGCGCCATTTATTTAGATGCTGGCTTTGAAGTCTGCGCCGACAGGGTGCTTAACTGGTTTGAAACCCGTTTGCAGAAGCTTAACCTCAAGGATACTCAGAAAGACTCCAAGACACGTTTGCAGGAATATTTGCAGGCGCGTCAGCTTAATCTGCCACGCTACGAGGTTATTTCCGTACAGGGAGAAGCGCATGCCCAAACTTTCCATGTGCGGTGTGAAATAGACGGCCTGTCTGACCCGACAGAAGGGACTGGCGGCAGCCGGAGAGTGGCGGAGCAGAAAGCGGCGAAACAAGCATTGGTGGCGTTAGGAGTGGATCAGTGAGTATTGAAGTAAGTTCACAAGAAAATAGCCGCTGCGGTTATGTTGCGATTGTAGGTCGGCCGAACGTAGGTAAGTCCACCCTGTTGAACCATATACTGGGGCAGAAGATCAGTATTACCTCGAAGAAGCCGCAAACTACCCGGCATCAGATTTTAGGTATCAAGACAGAGGGTGACTACCAGGCTATTTATGTCGATACGCCAGGCTTGCACCAGTTGGACAAGAAAGCCCTTAATCGGGTGCTGAACAAAGCGTCCTCTTCAGCGATTAAAGATGCGGATGTGATAGTTTTTGTCGTTGATAGGAAGCGCTGGACAGAAGAAGACGACTACGTCTTGTCAAAAATCGCCAAGGTGAATCGTCCGCGCATTCTGGCGATCAATAAAGTGGACAAGCTGGAAAATAAAGACGATCTGCTGCCATTTATCGATAAAGTGCAGAAGATGTGCGAGTTTCAGCACATTATTCCACTTTCCGCTCTACGTGGACTGAATATTGATCGATTGGAAACTGTTATTAACGAAATGCTGCCGCAGGGGATTCATTTCTTCCCTGAAGATCAAATCACGGATCGTAGCGAACGTTTTATGGCGGTGGAAATTATTCGTGAAAAAGTCATGCGCCAGTTAGGCAACGAAGTGCCTTATGAAATTGCTGTAGAGATCGAGCAGTTTAAGCGTGAAGGCGCATTGCTGCGTATTAGCGCTCTGATCCTGGTGGAAAGAGAAGGTCAGAAAAAGATTGTGATCGGCCAGAAAGGGGAGCGAATCAAGCGGATTGGTTCCGATGCGCGTAAGGACATGGAAAAGTTGTTTGAAAGCAAAGTCATGTTGGAAACCTGGGTGAAAGTGAAGTCTGGCTGGAGCGATAACGAGCGCGCTCTGCAAAGCCTGGGTTACGACGACCGCTAACGGAAATATCGGCCGCTATGCACCGGGTTTCGCTGCAAGCCGCCTATGTGCTGCATAGTCGGCCGTATCGCGAAAGCAGCCAGATTGTCGATCTGCTTACCGAAGCTGACGGTAAAGCTTCCGCTGTTATGAAAGGCGGCGGTCGCAGGAAAGGCGCTCTAAACACACTCCAGCCTTTTACTGAACTGGAGGTTGAGCTGGGAGGGCGCGGCGAACTCAAATCCCTCATTCGATGCGAAACCACTAACCTCCGTTATCCTCTGGCGGGGGCCGCTATCTATGCTGGCCTTTATCTCAATGAGTTGTTGCTGAAGCTGCTGCAGCCATTGGAAAGCAGTCGGGACGTTTTTGACGCTTATAAATCAAGCCTGACATTTTTGTCGCTTCCCCAAACGAATCTTGAGCCCGGATTACGGGAGTTGGAGTTTACGCTGCTTAATGAGCTGGGCTTTGGCGTGGATTTTTGTGTCGAGAGCGCGACAGGGGATGTGGTGAAAAGTAATATTGCTTATCACTTTTCCCTTACCGAAGGCGTTAGTCGAACGCCAGAGCCATACTCAATTGTGATAGAGGGGCGGCATCTGCTTGCAATGGCTGAGCGGGACTGGTCTGTTCCTGGGAGTCTCGCCGCCGCCAAGAAGCTGACGCGTCGCTGCCTGGATGAACTGTTAGGCGGTCGTCCGCTGCACTCCCGGGAGCTGATGCGCAGTTACCTTAAACTAACTAAGGGCTAACCGCCGCCGAAGTCAGGTACTGCGAAATCCCAGCCTCGCTAGGACTGAGGAGCTGACTGAGTTTGATACTCCCTGAACTCCGTTTGCCAGTCATTTCTGTCTGACCAGTAAAGCACTCTTTCTATCTCTTCAAAGAGCGCGGAAACAGCCGTTTCCAGTGGCTCTACGTCGCGCTTGATCTGTCCTTCCAGCTCCGCTGCCGCGTTGCGTAGCAAGGGGACTCCGCAGTAGCGCGTCGCGCCATGCAGGCGGTGAACACGCTCCAGCAGCTCAGACCTGTCCTGTTGCTCCCAGGCGCTTTCAATAGACTTGCGCTCTTCCGGTAGATTCTCAAGCAGCATGGAAAATAACTCTTCCGCCAGTCCTTTTTTGCCTCCAGCAAGCGTGACGCAACTGCGAATATCCACACATGGCTCGGTGGCGGCTTTCACTGACGGCTTTATCTTGCCGGGCTCTCGCACAGGCTGTTGAGTCAGCAATGGTTGCGGGGACAACTGGAAGCCGGTTCTGCGCTCTATAATGCGCTGCAGTTCATCTTCATTAGTGGGTTTGGTGAGGTAGTCGTCAAAGCCGCTCTGTAATAGCTGTTTGCGCTCTTCTGACATCGCGTGCGCGGTGAGGGCGATGATCGGCGTGCGTCGCTTGCCTGCCTCAAACTCACGAATCTTGATCGTAGTTTCCACTCCGTCCATTCCAGGCATTTGTACGTCCATGAAAATCACGTCAAAGCGCTTCTGCTTGGCTTTGGTGAGTGCTTCGTAGCCGCTCATGGCGGTTTCCACCACGGCTCCCAGGTCTAACAGAAAGGCTTCCACCAGTTTGAGGTTGGCGAGGTTGTCATCAACCGCTAATACCAACGGCTTGCGGCCGCTGGTGGCGTTCAGTTGCTTGATGGATATTGCTGATGGGGCTTCCTCTTCTTCAGAACGTCCTTCAATCAGCCAGCTAAGCGCATTCGCCAGCCGTCGCTGTGACGCCGGCTTGATCAGGAACGTTGAGGCGTCAGTCAATATTGGCGGCTCTTCGTTGCCGGTGTCGATGGTGGGGGTCAGTATTAGCGTTCGGCAGTCGAGTTTATATTCCAGCTTGCGCACGGTCTGCAGGTACGAGTTAGAACGCAAGTGGTGGCGGGTCAGGCCAATAATCGCGACGGCGAAGCCTTCGCCTTTGCGTTGAGCCTCTTCCACCTTGTCCGCCAAGTCTTTGATATTGTCCACCTGCGTGACATTGGAGCCCCATTTGTTGAGTGTGTGCTCCACCGCCAGTCCAGTTTTTTTCTGGTGCTCAAGATAGATGACGCGCTCGCCCTCGAACAAACGGTGGTTAAGCTCGTTGTCCGGTTGGTTGGGGGCGATTTCAACAGGAAGCTCGATCCAGAATGTCGACCCTTTGCCAAGCTCGCTCTCTACTCCGATCTGACCGCCCATTTGCTCGGTTAGGCGTCTGGAAATGACCAGACCAAGACCCGTGCCGCCAAAACGCCTTGCCGTTGACGCATCCGCCTGACTGAATGCGCTGAAGAGCGTCTGCTGCTGAACGCGAGAGAGTCCTACGCCGCTGTCTGTGACCGTTATTTTGATGAGCGAGCGCTCGTCGGACTCGTCCTCCAGCATGACGCGCACCACCACTTCGCCGCTTTGAGTGAATTTAATACCGTTGTTGACCAGATTGGTGACGATCTGTTTGATGCGCAGCGGATCGCCCATGATGTGGCTGGGAACATCGGAATAGACGAGTCCCGCCAGATCCAGGTTTTTCTCGTGGGCCCCCGGGGCGAGCATGGTGAGAACGTCTTCCACGATTTCCTGAAGGTTGACGGTGGTGTTGTCCAGCACCAGCTTGCCAGCCTCGATTTTTGAGAAGTCGAGGATGTCGTTGATGATCGTCAGCAGGATCTCGGACGACTTCAGGATGGTGTTGAGCTGGTCCCGTTGCTGTGGTCCCAAATTGGATTTCAGCAGAAGATGCGTGAACCCGATGATGCCGTTAAGCGGTGTGCGGATTTCATGGGACATGTTGGCGAGAAACTCGGACTTCACCCGGCTGGCTTCGATCGCTTCTTTGCGAGCCATGTCCAATTCAATATTCTGGATTTCTATGGTTTCCAGAGTCTCTCTCAGGTCTTCCGTGGCTTGATCTATATTCTGCTGCATCTCACTGCGGGCCTTGGCGAGAGCTTCCGCCATGGAGTTGATGCCGTCTTGCAGCAAAGCCAGCTCGGGGCTCGCTTCTATATAGACACGTGTGTCCAGCTTGCCTTCTTTTATACGAGTAAGCGCTTGCGCCACTTGAGACAGTGGCGAGGTAAGGTCGCGACTTAAACGCAACGCCAGGATAGTGCAGACAATAATTGCGCTGAACACGGCGCTGACGGCAAAGAGAATGGTCCGATATTTGGCGACCTGTGTCGGCGCTCGGGAGACTTCAATGACAGCCCAGCCCAAAATGTTGTCCTGCAGACCATTGGTGGTTTCAGACTCCTGTAAGTTGGCGTCTTCGCTCAGGCTAAGGTCCTGTAAGGTGACCGGCGCGGTGAAGCGCAGCACATCCTCGCTGGAGTAAATCGTAAGCTGGGTGGATAAGCTGGCGGGGATTGTATGCTCTTCCTGAATGCGCGGACCGGCATGGGCCAATATCTGACGCTGGCGTCCGTAAATCGAGACTGAACGAATGTCTTTCTCTTCCAATACGGCGTTGGTTAACCCAATCAATTGACGACGGTTTCCGGTGAAAACGCCATACTCCGCAGCGTTTGCGAGGTGACGGGCGGAGTCGGAGCCGCGCTCCAGAAGCACGTCGCTAAGATCGTCCAGGCGTGTAAATACAAAGGCTGCGGACAACGTGAACGCAATAGTGAGCGATGGCGCCAAGGTCAATAAGATGACCTTTACTTTTATTCCCCAACGTTTCATGCAGGGGCCCTTCGGCGGCTTGTAGAGGAGGCGCGGATAAACGGCATATTATGGTATTTATGATATAAAGTGATTTTTATATTAAAAAAGAATATATCGCCACTCTCAGATTATTGCTTATCATGGCCGATGTTCGGCCAATATCAAGTCCGAACGCGGCTATCGACGGAAATGGTTCGATGGCGTAACAGGGACCGGATTTTTGCTCAGGCGACGTCGAGTCATTGTCACAGCGCCGCCGCAGCGGACAAGGACTTTTCCGATTCTACAGCTAATTGATTGAATTTAAAAAGAAGCGAACGTTAAAGATGTCATACCCCACGATTGAAGCCTACGTTGGAAACACACCGCTTGTTCGATTGCAGAGACTGCCCGGCGACACCAGTAACGTCATTCTGGCGAAACTTGAAGGGAATAATCCAGCGGGATCAGTCAAAGACCGTCCCGCCATGAGCATGATTCATGAGGCGGAAAATCGGGGCGACATCCGGCCTGGCGATAGGTTGATTGAAGCGACCAGCGGCAATACCGGGATTGCTCTGGCTATGGCTGCAGCGATCAAAGGCTACCGTATGGTCCTGATCATGCCTGCGCATATGAGTGAAGAGCGCCGCGCCGCAATGACCGCCTATGGTGCGGAAATCATCTCGGTATCCAAAGAAGAGGGCATGGAAGGCGCGCGTGACCTCGCCAAGCAAATGGAGTCAGAAGGAAAAGGCAAGGTGCTGGATCAGTTCGCTAACCCGGATAACCCCCTGGCGCACTACAAGACGACGGGCCCGGAAATCTGGCGGCAAACTGATGGCGCTATTACTCACTTCGTCAGCTCCATGGGAACCACCGGCACCATCATGGGGACCTCTCGTTACCTCAAAGAGCGCAATCCGGAGATTCAGATTGTCGGGCTGCAGCCTGCTGACGGAGCCTCTATTCCTGGCATTCGTCGCTGGCCGGAAGAGTATCTGCCCAAAATATACCAGCCTGAGTCCGTGGATCTGGTTTTGGATATCGCTCAACAGGAAGCCGAAGAGACCATGCGCGCCCTGGCCCGGGAAGAGGGGATCTTCTGTGGCGTATCTTCCGGCGGCGCCATCGCTGGAGCGCTGCGAATTTCCCGTGAGGTTGAAAATGCGGTGATCGTCGCCATTATCTGTGATCGGGGCGACCGCTACCTGTCTACCGGCGTATTCCGCGGCTAAAGCGGTCGCGCCGGAGCGTGACGCCAAAGCCCTTATATCTGTTGCGGGAGGCCGCTATAATGGCCGGCTTTTTATCCAGATCGGCCCCATAGCCCAGGTTTATAAGCATGTCTCGTCGTAGAAAGAAGTTACCCCAAGAGTCCATTACCTGCGAAATTGAATCTCTCAGTCACGAAGGGCGTGGCGTCTCCCATAAAGACGGCAAAACCCTGTTTGTCGAAGGCGCATTGCCTGGCGAAACTGTGACTGCGCGATATGTAAACAGTCGTCGCAGCTATGATGAGCTTGCTGTAGAAGAGGTGCTGACGCAGCATCCACAACGCATTGAGCCTGACTGTCAATTCTCAAAACTATGCGGCGGCTGCAGCATGCAGCATGTTGATCTGGGCTTTCAGATCAGCCACAAAGAGTCTGTGCTGCTGGATCACCTAAGACATTTTGGCGACCTGAAGCCTGAGCAGGTTGTTCCGCCTCTGGTGGGCGCGGGGCGCGGTTATCGCACAAAAGCAAGATTGGGCGTGCGTTATGTCGCCAAGCGCGATGAAGTTCTGGTCGGCTTCCGCGAGCGCTACAGTAATTTCCTGACCGCCATTGACGAATGCCCGATATTGATCGAGTCCGTCGGCGGCCGTATTCCTGAGCTGAAAGCGCTGATTCGAAGCCTCTCCGGCTATCAGCGCATTCCTCAGATCGAAGTGGCGGCGGGCGATGATGTTTGCGCCTTGGTAATTCGTCATATGGACCCGCTTACTGAAGATGATTTGCAAAAACTGATCGCTTTCTCCGAGCAAACCGGGTTGGCAATCTATTTGCAACCAAAAGGTCCCGATACCGTCGCCAAATTGTGGCCGAAAGATGGCCAGGAACTGCTCAGTTATCAACTGAGCGACTATGATTTGACGATGCAGTTCCATCCAATGGACTTTACTCAGGTCAATCGCGATATCAACCGTCGCATGTTGACGCAGGCTCTGGAATGGCTGCAGCCGCAGGAGGGCGAGACTATCCTTGACCTGTTTTGCGGACTGGGTAACTTCACTCTGCCTATTGCCCGCTCGGCGGCGCATGTGGTGGGTGTAGAGGGCAGCGAAGATATGGTGCGTCGAGGCTACGCCAATGCGGAAATCAACGGCGTCAGCAACGTAGAGTTTCATGCGGCGGACCTGCATCTTCCCTTGGCTCCGGTGAATGAGGCGAAGCATGCATGGCTGCGCACTTATGACAAAGTCCTGCTGGACCCGCCGCGCTCTGGCGCGGAAGAGTTAGCGAAGCAAATGACCCGTTTTGGGGCGAAGCGAATTGTTTATGTGTCCTGTAACCCCGCTACTTTGGCGCGGGACGCCGGCATTCTGGCGGCGCAGGGATACAAGCTGATCAAGGCCGGGGTAATGGATATGTTCCCGCATACGGCCCATGTCGAGTCAATGGCCTTATTCGAGAAAGCGTAAGCCCGTTACTCAGAAAATAAGAGAGTCTGGCGAAAGGCGTCACTATGGTTAAAGTTCGCGAAGATTATCCTTTGGCTCAGGACGGGTCAGTTGATATCAACGGTTGGATTGACCGTTTACAGCAACAGGTTGAACTGGAGGATGTGGCGTCGTTTCGTCGCGCCTGCCTGCTGGCGAAAGAGATCGAATCAGAGGCGGTGCGCGCCGGAAATCTTTGGTCGGAAGGCTCCAGCAGCTTTCTGACCGGTTTGGAAATGACGCAGATTCTGTCAGAGCTGCAGCTGGATACGCCCAGCTTGATTGCGGCTGTGCTCTACCGCGCGGTGCGTGAAGGTAAGCTCTCCCTTGTCAGAGTGAACGAAGAGTTTGGCGAAGAAGTCTCCAAACTGATTGAAGGCGTTTCCCAGATGGCGGCGATTTCCAGCCTGCGTCATCCTATTCAGGGCAGTGTGCTGGGGCAGACTCAGACTCAGGTGGACAACATTCGCCGCATGCTTGTCACCATGATCGACGACGTGCGCGTGGCGTTGATTAAGCTGGCCGAGCGAACCTGCGCCATTCGAGACGTCAAAAACGCAGGGTCCGACAAACGCCACCGCGTCGCCAGAGAAGTTTTCGATATTTACGCGCCGTTGGCGCACCGCTTGGGGATTGGTTATCTGAAGTGGGAGCTGGAAGATTTGTCTTTCCGCTATCTGCATGAGACCGCCTATAAAAAGATCGCCAAGTTGCTGGACGAGCGCCGCCTGGACCGGCAGAAGTTTATTGAGGAGGCGCTCTCCGCTTTGCGTCAGGAGCTGGAAGCCAGTGGCATCAAAGCGGAGCTTTCCGGTCGGGCCAAGCACATTTACAGCATATGGCGCAAAATGCATCGTAAGGGGATCGACTTTTCGCAAGTCTATGATATCCGCGCCATTCGTATTCTGGTTCCCAGCATTCGCGACTGCTACTCCGCCTTAGGGGTGGTGCATGCGTTGTGGCGCCACATTCCCCATGAGTTTGACGACTATATCGCCAACCCGAAGCAAAACGGGTATCAATCTTTGCACACAGCAGTAGTGGGTCCTTCCGGGAAAATCATGGAGGTGCAGATCCGCACGCAAAAAATGCATGAAGAAGCGGAGCTGGGCGTCTGTGCGCATTGGCTATATAAAGGCACGGATACGCAGCAGAAATCACACGGTTACGAGCAGAAAATCGCCTGGCTTCGGCAAGTGCTCGAGTGGCAGGACGAACTGGGAAGCAAGACTTCAGAGCTTGTTGATCAGTGGCGCAACGACATCGTCAGCGACCGCATCTATGTGTTCACGCCAGACGGGCATGTTATTGATTTGCCAGCAGGATCGACGCCTATTGATTTCGCCTACAAGGTGCATACGGAAATCGGGCACGCTTGCCGGGGCGCCAAGATTCACGGCCGAATCGTACCGCTTAACTACAAGTTGAAAACCGGCGATCAGGTGCAGGTTCTGACCTCGAATCAGGCTCGCCCCAGTCGCGACTGGCTTAACTCGGATCTGGGCTATGCCAATACTTCCAGGGCGCGGGCGAAAATCACCCATTGGTTTAAGCTGCAGGATCGCGATCAAAATGTCGAAGAAGGGCGCGATATCCTGCAAGGTGTGCTGAAACGTCTGTCATTGGAGCAGCTGGACTTCGACGATCTGGCGCAAAAAGTAAACTATCCTTCCGCGGAAGACATGTTCGCCGCCATTGGCGCCGGCGATCTCAAGCCGATGCAGGTGGCGCACACGGCGCAGAACATGCTGGAGCCGCGGGATGAGCAGTTGTCGCTGCACCTACGAACAGCGCAGGAAAGCGCTAAGTCTTCCGATGTTCACATCCGTGGCGTCGGTAACCTGATGACTCAGATGGCGAACTGCTGTAAGCCCGCCCCGGGCGACCCCATTGTCGGCTATATCACTATTGGCCGGGGTGTTTCCATTCACCGACAAGATTGCATCAACGCGCTGCAGCTACAGACGGTCGAGCCCAATCGCATGATAGAAGTGAGTTGGGGCGATACCGAGTACACCTATCCTGTGGATGTGGTTATTAATGCTTATGACCGCCCCGGACTATTGCGGGATATCACCTTGTTGCTGGCGAATGAGAAGATCAACGTGACCGCGGCATTGACAAATACCGACAAGAATCAGAGTACCGCGGATATTCGTCTGACCGTGGAAGTAACTTCCATTGATGTATTGGGCCGCATGTTCGACCGTATTCGGAGGCTGCCCAACATTATCGATGCGCGCCGCGCCAAACCGGGAGAAGGGTGATGAGCGAGAAAGACAAGGGCGTCCAATACACCCTGGAAGATCTTTTATATCTGATGCGCCGCCTGCGGGACCCGAAGGACGGTTGTCCCTGGGATTTGAAGCAGGACTTTGCATCCATCGTTCCGTTCACCATAGAGGAAACCTATGAAGTAGCGGATGCGATTGAGCGCGAAGATTGGCCGCACTTGCGTGATGAACTGGGGGATTTGCTGTTTCAGGCGGTTTTCTATTCACAACTGGCGCAAGAGAAAGACTTGTTTCAATGGCCGGATATTGTGGATGGCGTCGTGCGTAAACTGTTGCGCCGGCATCCTCATGTATTTCCTGATGGAACCCTGGAAAGCCGTTTGCCCCCAGGGGAAACTATCAGCGAAGAACAGATTAAGGCCAATTGGGAGCGCATTAAGCAGCAGGAACGAGAGCTGAAGAAGCAGGGCGAAGTGCAAGAGTCGACAGCGCCCTCAAGTGTATTGGCGGATATTCCCAACGCCATGCCTGCGCTGCAGCGAGCGCAAAAGCTGCAGAAGCGAGCATCGTTGCATGGCTTTGACTGGCCGGAAATCAACCCTGTTCTCGACAAGATCCATGAAGAAATAGATGAGCTACGCCACGAGCTGGCGGCGCCGGTTCTAGATCAGGATAAGCTGGAAGATGAGTTGGGAGATGTGCTTTTTTGCTGCGTGAATCTGGCGCGATTCGTCAAGGCTGATCCCGAGGCGGCCTTGCGCAGGGCTAACGCCAAATTCATCAGGCGTTTTTCCCGCATCGAGTCACTACTGCAAGAGCAGGGCAAGACTCTGGACGATGCGTCGTTGCAGGAAATGGACTTGCTTTGGGATAAAGCTAAAGAAGAAGGCCTATAAGGCAAGATGCGCGCAGACAGCGCGCATCTTTGCATACGGTTAGCTATTGGCCGCTTTCAGCTCTTGCTTGAGCAGGCTGATGTACTTCTTGCTCAACTGCAAAAATCTTGGCGTTGGGCCGACATCTTCGTACATGGGGTCGCCCATTTCATCTTCCGCCACTACTTTGACTCCCTGCACGTAAGGAAAGCTGCTTTCCAGCTCATCCAGCGCGGCGGACAGGAGTTCGCTGATGATTTCTTCCTGACTGCGAAGTGGATACATTTCTGCAAGGGCTGCGACTCTGGCTGCATCTTCTATGCGCAGGCGCAGGGGATATTCCTTGTTCGTAAGGCGAACGTTAGCGGTGTTTTCCCAGTTTTGTACGAGAGCGTTAATTTTCATAAAGCGGCCTATGTAAAACAAACGACATCAATTTCAGTCTAGGAGGCCCCCAATAATCGGGCCATAAGAGCATGTACGTAGCGGCCTGAGAAGGTGGCCGAACGTGACGCGGGCGGTTCCGCGGGGGTTATATTCAGTTTAGACCGTATACGGCGGGGCGGCTTCCGAAGCGGATGAATGGTGAGACAACCAAGACGGGGGGTGCTATTGTTCTAGTTCGGAATTTTTCGATATTTCACTGAGTTATAGTTAAGAAAAAGCGATTGCAACAAAACGTCAACGAAGAAAAGACTTTTGAAAAAGCGGCGGAGTAAGAGAAATGATGAAGGAATTGCATCCAGAGCTGAGAGAAAACGTACGCCTTCTGGGAGAGTTGTTGGGACAGAGCATCCGCTACCACCTTGGCGACGAAATATTCAATAAAATCGAGAAAATCCGTATCGCCGCAAAAGCAGACCGCAATGCGGAAATCAGCCAGAGAAAGCAGCTGAAAGAGGTGCTTTCGGGCTTGAATGATGAGGAACTGGCGCCGGTTGCAAGAGCGTTCAACCAGTTTCTTAACCTTACCAATATCGCTGAGCAATATCATATTGTAAGGCGTCGGGCGCCCGCCAGCGAACTGGTCGATAATCGCCTGGACACTATCGAAGTCGTGTTTGACCGCCTGATTGGCCAAGGCGTCAGTAAAGATAAATTCTTCGCGCAACTGGCGGACTTGAATCTGGAGTTCGTGCTGACGGCGCACCCCACTGAAATTACCCGTCGCACTTTGATTCAGAAATATGACCAGATTTCTGAGTGTCTTGAATCCCTGGACCGTAGCGACTTGCTGGACGAAGAGTACGCCAAGATCGTTGAGCGTTTGCGTCGCCTTATCACCGAAGCCTGGCATACGGATGAGATCCGTTATGAGCGTCCCACCGCAGTGGATGAGGCTAAGTGGGGCTTCGCCGTGATAGAGAACTCGTTATGGCAGGCGGTGCCGGATTTCATGCGTCAAATGGACGCCGCTCTGCAGGAACGTTTTGGCGAAGGGCTGCCGATTAATGTGAATCCCGTGCGGTTCGCATCCTGGATGGGAGGAGACAGGGACGGTAATCCCAATGTCACCTCAGAGGTCACTCGCGAGGTATTTTTGTTGAGTCGTTGGATGGCGGCGGACCTGTATTTGCGTGATATCGAGGCATTGCGTTCAGAGCTATCTATGACTGCGTGTAATGGCGAACTGGCGCGTGCTTCGGGGCAGAGCCGTGAGCCTTACCGGAAGATACTCGCCAAGTTACGCAGCCGGTTGGAGGCGACAAGGGCCTGGGCCGCTGAGGCTTTGGACTCCACGAAAAAGCCTTCCGCTGATGTATTGCTCAATAATGCGGAGCTGATTGAGCCGTTAATGGTGTGCTATCGCTCGCTACGGGATTGCGGCATGGAAGTTATCGCCAACGGGCCGCTACTGGACGTTATTCGTCGGGCGCAATGTTTCGGCCTGCAATTGGTAAGACTGGATATCCGACAGGACTCCGAGCGTCACAGCGACGTTATGAAGGAAATATGCGCTTACCTCGATATTGGCGATTACTCGCAATGGACGGAAGAAGAGAAACAGGCGTTTTTGATTCGGGAACTGGAGGGCAGGCGTCCGCTACTTCCCAAAGAATGGCCCGCGTCTGCGGAAGCCAAGGAGGTCCTGGATACCTGCAAGGTGGTGGCGATGCAGCCTCCAGAAGGACTGGCTTCCTATGTTATCTCCATGGCGAGCGACCCATCCGATGTGCTGGCGGTGATTCTATTGCTGCGTGAGAGCGGCATGCGCCATCGCATTCCGATTGCGCCGCTGTTTGAGACCCTGAGCGACTTGCAAGGCGCGGCGGATAGCATTGGCCGTTTGTTGGACCTTCCATGGTATCGGGAGTACATCGGCGGTAAACAAGAGGTCATGATCGGCTACTCGGATTCCGCCAAAGATGCGGGGCAGATGGCGGCGGCCTGGGCTCAGTATCAGGCGCAGGAGGCGTTGGTCAAAGTGGCTGCGAAGCACGATGTGAAACTGACGCTTTTCCACGGTCGTGGTGGAACGGTCGGTCGTGGCGGCGGGCCTGCTAACCGCGCCATTTTGTCGCAACCGCCAGGTTCCGTTGCGGGTAACTTCAGGATTACTGAACAAGGTGAAATGATCCGCTTTAAGTTCGGGCAGCCCAAGGTCGCGAAGCAGAGCTTTAATCTCTACCTCGGCGCGGTATTGGAGGCTTCCCTGGTGCCGCCGCCTCAGCCTGAGCCTGCTTGGCGCGAGATGATGGACAAGTTATCCGGACTGGCGGTGAACTCCTATCGCGAAGTGGTGCGTGAACGTCCAGGTTTCGTCGAGTATTTTCGTTCCGCGACGCCGGAGCAGGAGTTGGGCAAGCTGGCGTTAGGCAGCCGTCCTGCGCGTCGTAAGGCGTCTGGCGGCGTTGAAAGTCTGCGCGCGATTCCATGGATTTTCGCCTGGACGCAAATGCGACTGATGTTGCCTGCCTGGTTGGGTAGCGATACCGCACTGCAAACCGCAGTAAACGATGGCGGCGCCGATACGTTGAAAGCGATGCTGACCGGGTGGCCATTCTTTGAGACACATGTGGACATGCTGGAAATGGTGTTGTCCAAAGTCGACCCGGAGATCGCGCGCTTTTATGAGGAGCGTCTGGTTAAGCCCGAGCTGCATCCATTGGGGGATGAGTTGCGTCGCCGGGCGGGGTGCGCCGTGCGCTTGATCAATGAGCTGAAAGGGCAGGATGAACTGTTGCTGGATAACCCGGTCTTCATGCATTCTCTGCAGGTTCGTAACCCCTATACGGACCCGCTGCACTACTTGCAGGTAGAGCTATTGGTGCGTGATCGGGCTGAGGGCGAGACCAACAAGGAAACGGTTGAAAAAGCGCTCAAAGTTACGATGGCGGGCGTCGCCGCCGGTATGCGTAATACCGGTTAATCCCGCCGCCGACCCGGCGTCGCCGGGTCGGTTACCAAACTCCAACATTGCGCAACGCAAGCTTACCTTTGCATGTGATTCATATCACGCACGTCCCCTCAACCACATATAAACTAAACTATTATTTGTACTCATTTAGTAGAACGGGGGAAGTGTGCCGCTTGCATCCAGAGTTATGCAGTATCTGAATCGGCAGGGAGTGCCGTATCAACAGATACACCATGATCGCGCAGGCAATATCGACGCTGCTTTGAAGGCGGCTGAGGTGTTGCCTGATTGTGTGGCGGTTGCGGAAATCCTGGTGGACGCCAAAGGTGTCGTGATGGCGATCACCGAATTCGGGACGCAAATGAACCTGGATGCCCTCAATGGCGCGATTCGGCGCAACCTGCAGCGCCTGACCGGCCGACAGGCGGATCGCCTTTTCCGGGACTGCGAACCGGGCTCACATCCCCCCATCGCCAACGCTTATGGCGTTCATGCCGTATGCGATGAGCGTCTGTTCGCCAAGGAACAGATATATATTCAGTCAGGGTGTCATAACACTTTGCTGCGCTTGGATCGCGAAAGCTTTCAGAGAGTGATGAGTAGTGCTATAAAACTTAAGCAAGGTTGTTGCGAGGCGCAGGCAATGAATCCTTTATCATCAGATACTCCAGAAAGTCCCGATGTAGGCGAAGCCAACGCTGAGCGCGTGGCGGAGCGGCTGAAGCGTCTTTACAAGTTGCCGCCGATGCCAACGGTTGCGACGCGGATACTGCAGGCCACCTCAGATCCAGACGCGACGGCAGGCGAATTGGCGGCGATTATTGAGCAGGACCCCAGCCTTGCGGCGCAGATTATGCGACAGGCCCGCTCGGCGTTGTACGGATACAGAGGTAAGCTGGAAAGCGTCAAAGATGCGGTGATGCGCGTCCTTGGATTTGAGCGCGTCAGTCAGTTGGCGCTGTCCATTTCCGCCAGTAAGGCTTTTGATTTGCCCAATGAAGGCCCGCTTGGCATCGTGTGTTTCTGGCGACATGCGCTGCATGTTTCCCTGTTGGCGCAGCGTCTGGCTTTTCACGTGCCGGATGAGCGCATCAATCCATCCCTGGCGTATTTGACCGGGTTGCTGCACAACTTTGGTATTTTGCTCTTGGGGCATTTGTTCCGCCCCGAATACACCATGCTCAATAAACTTGCGGAAGCGGACCCGATGACTGAGTTGGCCGTGTTGGAAAAGCAAGTGCTTGGCATGGGCGGCGCCAAGGAGCTGGTCGGTTTGGGGCATGGGATGCTGGGCTCCATTTTGTTGGAGCATTGGCGGTTGCCGAAGGAAGTTTCCATGACTGCCGCAGGGCATCAGGTCAAAGATTATCACGGCCCTTATGAGGATTATGTCTTGCTGATTCAGTTGTCTAACTGCTTGCTCAAAGAGCTTGAGCTAGGCGACGATCAAGTTCCAGATGATCCGGTGTACTACGCCAAGCGTCTGGATATGCAGCCAGAGATCGTATTTGAAGTGTTTGAACAACTGAAGCAATCCAGCGATTCACTGAATCAACTGGCCTTCCAGATGGGGTAGATCCGCCAAGGAGCCGCCGCACGGGCGGCTTTATCGAGATTGGCGCTTCAGGTTACCTGCCTATATCCGTATAATTCAGCTCTTTGCTAATCTTCCCTACAATGTGCAGCGTCTCTAATCGGATGTGAATTGTCGCCGGAATCGCGGGGAAATGCGATTAGAATCAATGTGTTGAGAGTGGTCTCACAGAAGGCCATGATGGAACTCGACAATAATAACTCGTCGACAGACTGCTGCGTCGGCCTGTAGCCGGCGCAAGCGCACAGGAATTTGTTGCTTGGATCAGGAGTGTAATTGGTATGAGAATTATTTTGTTGGGCGCACCCGGCGCCGGAAAGGGCACGCAAGCGCAGAATATTATGAAGAAATTCGGGATACCCCAGATTTCCACTGGCGACATGCTGCGCGCTGCGGTAAAAGCAGGCTCTCCTCTGGGCCTGAAAGTGAAAGAGGTCATGGCGTCGGGCGGATTGGTGTCAGATGAAACCATTATCGCGCTGGTCAAAGACCGCATTAAAGAAGACGATTGCGCCAACGGTTTCCTGTTTGACGGCTTTCCTCGCACGATTCCGCAAGCGGAAGCGCTGCGTGAAGCCGGTGTGAAAATTGATAATGTCGTAGAAATCGCCGTAGATGATCAAGAAATCATCAAGCGTTTGAGCGGACGTCGCGTACATGAAGCGAGCGGTCGCGTTTATCACGTCGACTACAACCCACCCAAGGTGGAAGGTAAGGACGACGTTACCGGCGAACCACTGGTTCAGCGTGAAGACGATAAAGAAGAAACTGTGCGTAAGCGTTTGGAAGTTTACCATTCTCAAACCGCGCCTCTGGTCGATTACTACCGCAACTGGGCGGAGAAGGATGCGGACGCTGCGCCTGAATACCTGCGCGTTGAAGGCGTTGGCTCAGTAGACGAAATTCGTGACCGTGTCTTCGCTGGTCTGTAGAAGTAATATTTATATCTTCATCTCCGGGCGGCGCTGTTCTGCGCCGCCTTCTCTTCAGAATTGATTGAACAATCCTCATGGCAAAAATACTCGCGCTCGATACATCAAGTGACGCCTGTTCCGTAGCCTTATGGAACGACGGCGAGTTGACCGAATTGCTGGAAGCGACGCCAAGAGCTCACGCCAAGCGCTGCCTGCCTATGATTGATAGTTTGCTTGGCGATAGCGGCCTGCGTGTGGGGCAGTTGGATGCGCTGGCGTTTGGAAGAGGGCCGGGCTCATTTACCGGGCTCCGCATTGCAGCCGGTATTGTGCAGGGATTGGCTTTTGGCTCCGATTTGCCCGTTATTCCTGTTTCTACGTTGCAAGCGATGGCGTTCGCGTGGTTCAAACGCCAGGAAAGCCCTGCCGGCCAAGTTGTTTGTCTGCTCGATGCGCGTATGAACGAAGTCTATTGGGCGGGCTATGAGCATTCCTCGGGTAGCGTTAAAGAAGTTTATGCAGAGCAAGTGGCTCCTCCAGAAATGGTCGATGTGCAAGTCTCGGAACAGGAGCTGGCGATATTGGGGAGCGGTCTGGTTTATCTTGAGCGTCTGCCGGCAGCGTTGATCGAAAGCTCGTCCATACAGGAGCCTGAGTGGGGGCCGCGTGCGGCTGCAATGGCGGAAATGTCTGTGTCGATGTTTGAGATGGGGCGCACTGTGTCCGCCATTGAAGCTCAGCCTATTTATTTGCGTGATGAAGTGGCCTGGAAAAAACTTCCCGGTCGCTAAAAGCCGTTAGTGTTTCTTTTCTGTTTACCTCTCCAAACTTTCACGAATGTCGTGCTTGACGTCGACCGCGACAAGTGGAACTTTAAGGGGCTTTTTTGTGCTTAATATTTTATGGGAACATTTTAGATGACTTGGCTTGAAATCGTTGTTTTGGCGCTGATTCAAGGGCTGACGGAATTTCTTCCTATTTCCAGCTCCGCGCATTTGATTCTTCCCTCTGAGGTTTGGGGCTGGCAGGATCAGGGATTGGCGTTTGACGTGGCCGTTCATGTCGGCACCTTACTGGCGGTTATGGTTTATTTCCGCGCCGATATTTTCAACTTGCTCAATGGATGGATTAAGCAGATTACTGGCGGCGGCGCATCGCAAGAGTCGCGCCTCGCCTGGGCGGTTATTCTCGGCACTATTCCAGCGGGCCTGGCGGGAGTACTGCTGGACAGCTGGATTGAAGAGAACCTGCGTTCCGCTTTGGTTATCGCACTGGCGACTATAGGTTTCGGGGTATTGTTGGGGCTGGCCGACCGCAAGGTAGGGACGCGTGATATTGACCAGTTTACTCTGAAAGATGCATTGATTATCGGCGTCTCCCAGGCGCTGGCGCTGATTCCTGGCACGTCGCGCTCCGGCATCACTATGACGTCAGCCTTATTTCTTGGTCTGAACAGGGATACGGCGGCCCGCTTCTCTTTCTTGCTATCCATCCCTTTGATCGCCGCTGCTGGTTTGTTCAAAGGGCTTGAGCTGTCGGACACCGGCACTAGTTCGCAATGGTCTGAGATTGCCGGGGCGGTGCTTATTTCCGCTGTCAGCGCCTATGCCTGTATTCATTTATTTTTAAAATTTTTACAGAAGATAGGTTTCATGCCGTTCGTAATCTATCGCATGCTATTAGGCGCAGGTCTTTTGATCTGGTTGTATCTAGCCTAAGTCGGGCGCCCGTATTTGTGCGGGTCGCCAATAACGGCTGTAACGGGGCGGTCTATACTCTAAGAATCGCCCCGGCAACTTGCTCGGAGCCCTGCTAATTGAAAGTCTCAATCATTGACATGGACCGGGCGTTAGTCGCCGGAAGGATAGCTGCATGATTGGCGGAGTTGGCTCATCGCTGCCGTTACTGCCCACTATTAAGCGCAATGACGGCTCAACGATCAGCGATGCGGATGCGTCGCGTCGTGATGAGTCTCAGCGCCGCAGTGTTGAGCAAGCGTTTCCCGCTGAGGAAGCGTTGCAGACCAGGACGCAGGAGAGCATCCCGTTTCGTCGCGTTAACGCCAACAATTCTCCAGAGCAAACACAGCTGCAACGGAAGCCTGAGCCTGATGATGTATCTCTAGCCGCGCAACAGGCCATAGAAACCTATCAGTCTACCGCCAACAATGCGCCGCGCGATGGCGTTGACAGCTTGGTCAGCATAGATCTGTTTGTTTAAACTCCTGCTTTAATACCTTTCTTTTTTCTATGGATATATCGCCATGATTTCTTATGACAATCAGGTGTTGGTGAGCTATTACGAACAACGCCGGGACGAGGCTGAAGCGTTTTCATCCCGGTTCGGACTGCCACTTGTCGCCTTGGAGGCATTACCGGCCAAGAGCGATAAATCAGTGTACTTGCTGAACTTCTCTGATGCGCGAGTGGAGTTAGTCAATTGGCGCATGCAGGCGCCGGGACCGGTGTTTGTGGATTTTGTCGAAGGCGCGTTAGCTTATCGGCGCGAACATGGCGGTGGTCGTGGTGAAATGGTGGCTAAGGCGGTCGGGCTGAAAGGCGATGTAAAGTGCTTGAACGTGCTGGACGCTACAGCGGGCTTGGGACGGGACGCTTATGTATTGGCGGCGTTGGGTTGTCATGTGGTGATGTACGAGCGTAACCCGCTGGTGCATTGTCTATTGGCGGATGGCTTGCGTCGTGCGCAAGACTGTTCTGACGCAGCGTCAGTGGCTGCGCGTATGACACTACATCTGGGAGAGGCCTTTACTGAATTTCCTGATGGGATAGATGTGGTTTATCTCGACCCCATGTTTCCTGAACGTCGCAAGAGCAGCGCAGTAAAGAAGGAAATGCAGGCGTTTAAGGATATTGTCGGCGCTGACCCCGATGCGGACGAGTTGCTGGCGTCGGCGTTGCGTCAGGACGTTAAGCGAATAGTGGTTAAGCGACCGAAAGGTGCGCCATGTCTGCTAGGGCGTGAACCGAGCTTTGCTGTGACAGGTAAAAGCGGCCGGTTTGATGTTTACGCGCTACGCAAACTGACCGGTGGATAGCACCAACCGGTTGTAGCCGCGCAACGGCGCACTGCGTCTGGATAAAATAACTGATCCGAATTCTATTTGGCGCCTTTTTGAGGCGCGGTTCCGCCGTTGCGTCAGCGGATTTTTACGATTGCCGGTTCGATAAACTGGCTTCGTGATACTTCAACTACTTTTTAGTTGTTGCTTGGGATAATTACGTCTTCGTCAAATTGATTTTCCATGATTCCCCTCCTTTTAAGGACTGGTTAAATATAGTCCAATTATCCACAAAACAAGTTAGGTAGAGTTACCTATCTATACTAATGTACTAATTATCAACCTCTGTTTAGACCCACTGATTACAGCATGTTAACGATCTATTCCAAGTTATTTTGTATATGCTTTTTGCGCTGCAATTCGTATCAAACCGTCGCTGCAGGCGAAGATTATTTATGAGCCTATTGGACTTGTTGTTGGGCCTGCTGGCGAACCTCGCATGGGGATTTAATTTCATTGCGGGCAAGGAAGGCGCCCAACACTTTCAGCCTCTTTTATTTACCGCATTGCGTTTCGCCATTTTGCTGGCGTTGACGGCCCCTTGGTTGAAGCCGGCGAAGGGATATATGAAGCCATTGCTGTCAGTTGCATTTGTATTGGGTGTATTACACTTCAGTATGATGTTCCTGGGGCTTAATGCGGGAGGAAATATAGCCTCCGTTGCTATTGCGACGCAGCTATATGTTCCCTTTTCAGCCATCTTGGCGGCGGCGATATTAAAAGAAAGTATTGGGTGGGTTAAGGGCGGAGCAATCGTACTTGCTTTGTCTGGAGTATTCATTATCGGATTTGATCCAGTTGTATTTAATCATCTGGATGCGCTTGCCTGGGTGGTGGGCGCGGCGGCAAGTATGGCTGTCGCTACGATTTTAATGAAGCAATGTCCCACCTTGGGGGTTATGCGATTGCAGGCGTGGATTGCGCTTGTGGCGACGCCGTCATTGTTGCTGTTGTCGTATATTTTTGAAGAAGGTCAGTGGTCGCGTCTGACTCAAAGCGAGTGGTCGGATTACTGGGCGCCGCTTTATTCCGCGGTGGCGGCGTCTATTATTGGTCATGGCATTGTGTATCGCTTACTTGGGCGCTATAGCGTTTCTCTGGTTACGCCGATGATGTTGTTGGCCCCGATATTCGCGATGGTGTTCGGCATATTCTGGTTTGGAGATGTGTTGACTTGGAAGTTGTCTCTCGGAGGCGCTTTGACCTTGCTGGGTGTGGTGATCATAAATATACCCAGGGAGCAGTTACGGCGGGTGATGTATTTGTTCGCTGGAAAAAGGAAGGCTTCGGTCTAAGCTTTCTAAAAAATAGAATTCTCTATCTCAAATTTATCGATATTTATACGAAATAGTTGAGGTTAGACTACGGCAATTGATGATGGGAGCAGCTTAACATGTGGAAAAATACACAACAAAATTACGGACTTATAGCGATTTTGCTGCATTGGCTGGTCGCGCTTGTTGTTTTCGGTTTATTCGGATTGGGGTTGTATATGACTGACCTGTCATATTACGACGCCTGGTATCAAAAAGCTCCGTTCATTCATAAAAGCATTGGGATGCTGCTGCTGTTCGTCATTGTATTCCGGTTGGTTTGGCGGTTTATCAATGTGCGTCCTGAACCAGAGGCTTCCTTGAGCCGTATCGAGAAAGTCGCGAGTGAATGGGCGCATCGTCTGCTGTATTTGTTGTTGATAGCCACCATGATCGCCGGGTATCTGATTTCCACTGCAGACGGGCGCGGTATTGATGTGTTTGGCTGGTTTGAAATTCCCGCGTTGTTGCCTCCCGTTAAAGGCATGGAGGATATTGCCGGGGAGATTCATGAAGTGTTGGCGTGGACATTGGTGGGGCTGGCCGTACTGCATGCTTTGGCGGCGATCAAGCACCATGTGATAGATAAAGATAAAACTCTGATGAGAATGTTTTCCCCCAAATAACCGCTCTTGCTGTCGGCGGTTTTGTACGGGTGTTTTTTTAACTTAAATCCAAGGAGATAAACAGCAATGAAGAAGAGCATCGTTGGCGCCGTATTGGGCGTTATGTTGACTGGCGCAGCGTCGGTTCATGCGGCGGACTTCGTCATGGACACCAAGAACGCGCACTCTTTTATTCAATTCAAAATGTCCCACCTCGGTTTCAGCTGGGTATTGGGGCGCTTCAACAAGTTTGACGGCGAGTTTTCCTACGATGAGGCTAACCCCGCCGCGGCAAAAGTGTCCGTGAATATTGACCCATCCAGCGTAGATACCAATCACGCTGAACGCGACAAACACGTTCGCAGCGAAGACTTCCTGTACGTGGACAAATTTCCTGACGCCAAGTTTGTCAGCAAAAAGGTGGTGCCTGAAGGCGACGGCAAAGCGAAAATTATTGGCGACCTGACCCTGCGCGGCGTGACTAAAGAAGTGGTGCTGGACGCTAAACATATTGCGGGTGGTAATGATCCCTGGGGTGGATACCGTGAGGGCTTTGAAGGCACGACTACTTTTAAGTTGAAGGACTTTGGCATTCCCAAGAGCTTGGGCCCCGCCGCAGAAGAAATTCAGCTGTATATGACGGTAGAAGGTATTCGCAAGTAATAACTTGTGTTACTACTCCCTACGATGGCTCCAAGCGAGGCTCCATCGTAGGGCGGCTTACTATTCACACTTGGTCTGACATTTCTTTTCGGAGCTTTCTCTTCCTTCGCTCCACTTCACCAGCTGCTGCAGGATTTTTTCTCCTACCCGGATCTGTGGTTCCGATGGTGTGAATCCATCTCTCTTTTCCCATCGACTCACCAAGTCTCTTGCTTGATCAAACGCCGCTACAAAAGATGCGTTTTGCGTCAACGACTCTACCAAGAAGGCGCGACCGAAATAAGTGAACTCCGCGTCATCGCTGCATCCGAATGAAGTGCGGTCCGGCTTGGCGGCGGTAATGACCAATGTGTTTTCGTTTTCCAGGTATGGGATGACGCCGCCGGAATAACAGGCGGAGACCACCACTACCTTCCATTTGAATGGGCTGGCGTCGAGAATTTTCCCCAGTTTTTCTGCGGGAATATCATTGAGCGGCAGGTTGCTGAGCTGTGTTGCGATGCTGTGGTCGTTGCCGCCGTGGCTGGTCATAAAGAGGAATAGAATATCTTCCTCAGGCTGAATAAGCGTTTCCATGTGATTCAACGCTGTCTCCAGATTGGTGGCGGTGGCGAGGGGCGCTCCTTCCGGGTTATTAACGTCATTCACCAAAATCAATTCTTGACCTGACTGAGTGTACTGCTGATTGAACAGGCGCTTGGCGAAAGCGACTTCATTGGCGAACACTTGTTGGTCGCCCCATCCGGCATAGCCGATAAAAAACATATCCTGCTCGCCGGGCTTGGACGCTCGCATCTGGTCCAGCTGTTTTTGTAGCAAGGGGCCTTGGCGGCTAAGGATGCGCTCAGCATCCAGAGTAGGTGCTTCTGGTTCTTTCGCCATGGTTTGGGTGTAGTCGGTGATCCAGAAGTCATAGAAGTATAAATAGTGCGCTGGCAGGAAGGTCAGAACAGTTAGAACCAGCGCTGCGGAAAGGTGTCGCGGCGTAGCGCCTGATGATGACAGTCTTACTGCGCGATAGGCGATAGCGAGCGTCCAGGCGATCAGAGCGTAGTATGACCACCAGAACAGCTCTGGGTAATCTGAGTAATAGATAAGAGTGATTTCTTGCTCGAATACGGAATAAATAACGTAAGGCGCGATAATCGAGTTCAGAAACAGAGTAGGGATGCGGTACTGAGAGTAGGGATCTCCAACGATTTTGCTGGCGATAAAGCTGCCCGCCAGAATTGATGCTAACAAGAAGGTTTCACTGAAGAGCCCTTCCGCTTGGAATATGCGAGGAGGCTCCGTTGCGTACAGGCCGACTAGTAAGCTTATCAAGGCTCCTAACACAGCAATGAACCAGAAGGCGCCTGGGCTTAAACGGAAACGAATAGATGACGCGGGAAGGAAGAAGGCCAAACGTAAGCCTTGGACAAGGTTATGAAACATTCTGCAACGCCGTTCGATGAATGGGACTGTCGGCGGTCAGTATAACCTTAAGAGGAGAATAAGCTGAATCGAAGGGATAGGGCGCATCCTTGCGCCCGGCTAGTTATTCACGGCGCAGATTGCGCCGTTGAATTATCAGCCTACAGCATCGTCAAACTGTTTCTGGATAGAAGCGGAAGGCTCTTCCGTCGCCAGAGATACGACAATGATTGAGATGGTCGCCAGAATGAAGCCTGGGATAATTTCATACAGATCGAACAGACCGCCGCTCAGCTGCTTCCATACGACAACCGTGATGCCGCCGATCAGGATGCCGGCGAGAGCGCCGTTGCGGTTCATACGCTTCCAGAACAGGGCCAGAATCAGCGCAGGTCCGAACGCGGCGCCAAAGCCTGCCCAAGCGTAGCTCACCATACCCAGTACCTTGCTTTCAGGGTTCAGAGCGATCAACGCGGCGATAACGGCGATTACTACGACCGCCAGACGACCTACGTTAACCAGCTCCTGCTGGCTGGCGTCTTTACGGAACAGCGCCTTATAGAAATCTTCAGCCAGAGCGGAAGAAGAAACCAGCAGCTGGGAATCCGCGGTGCTCATTACCGCAGCCAGGATGGCGGCTAACAGGATGCCGGCTACGACTGGGTTGAACAGGGCGTTGATCAGCAGCATGAAGGCTTTTTCAGAGTCTTCCAGCGGATTCTCGAAGTAAGAAATCGCAGCGAAACCACAGGCGAGGGCGCCAATCAGCGTCAGAGCGGTCCAGGACACGGCGATGCGACGCGCCATGGGGATATCGTTTTCTGAGCGGATGGCTTTAAAACGAGCCAGGATATGCGGCTGTCCAAAGTAGCCCAGGCCCCAGCCCAGTAGTGACAGAATAGCGATCAGACCCAGAGGTTCGCCTTTTACGCTGGTCCATACGTTCAGCATTTCAGGGTTCTTGGCCGCCATAGCTGCGTTGGCTGCGCTCCAGCCACCGTCTGCGTTAATAGCGATAACCGGTACGATAATCAGCGCCGCCGCCATCAACAGTCCCTGCACCACGTCTGTCCAGGAAACTGCAAGGAAGCCGCCGAAAAGGGTGTAGGACACAACGGCCAATACGCCAGCGAATACCGCCCAGTTATAGTCCAGACCAAATACGGTTGCGAACAGTTTGCCGCCCGCTACCAGACCGGAGCTGGTGTAGAACAGGAAGAACAAGAGGATGAAGAAAGCGGAGATCACCCGCAGAAGGCGGCTGCTGTCTTCAAAACGGTTTTCAAAAAACTCGGGCAGAGTCAGAGAGTCGTTGGCTGCTTTACTGTAAACGCGTAGACGACGCGCAACGATAAGCCAGTTCAGCCAGGTGCCAGCCAGCAGGCCAATGGCGATCCAGGCGGCTTCATAACCAGCGACGTAAGCGTAGCCAGGCAAGCCTAACAGCAACCAGCCGCTCATATCGGAAGCGCCGGCGCTTAACGCGGAGGGGAATGGGCCGAGACTACGTCCGCCTAAAATATAATCGGAGAGGTTCTTAGTGCGTAAGTATGACCAAACTCCAATACCCAGCATCCCTAACAGATATACTAAGAAAGTCATTCCCACAGCAAATTGATTTTCAATCATGCTAGGTTACTCCTGCTTGTTTTTTAATTGTTCTATGAACGCGGGCGTACGCAGGACGCCCGCTATGAGTGCGGCGCTGAGCGGGATTAAATGTGCTCTACGCCCAGCGACAGCAGAGTTGCGTTACCGCCGACGGCTGTCGTGTTAATGGTGCGCGTCCGCTCATTGGCGAAACGCAGCAAATAGTGAGGGCCGCCCGCTTTCGGGCCAGTGCCGGAAAGACCGTGACCGCCGAAAGGCTGAACGCCGACCACTGCGCCTATCTGATTGCGGTTGATGTAGGTGTTGCCTACCTTCACTCGCTTCTCGATATGAGCGGCGGTGGTTTCATTCCGGCTGTGAATGCCCAGCGTCAGTCCGAAACCAGTGTTGTTGATGCTGTCGATGACCTTGTCCAGGTCTTCCGCAGCAAAGCGAACAATATGCAGAATCGGTCCGAAGTGCTCTTTGCTCAGCTCACTGATAGAGCCGATTTCAAACGCGCTTGGGGTGACAAAGAAGCCTTTATTGTGATCGCCAGGCAGAATCGCTTCAGCCTTCCAACGGGAGTTGGCTTTCATTTCTTCGATGTGCTTCAACAGGCCAGCCTGCGCTTCTGCATCGATGACAGGGCCCACGTCGGTGCTCAAGTGTTTCGGGTGATCCACTTTGAGTTCCTTCAGCGCGCCGGACAGCAGTTCCAGAATTCCGTCTGCGATGTCTTTCTGCACGAACAGTACGCGTAGTGCGGAACAACGCTGCCCCGCACTGGCGAAGGCGGATTGTACTACATCTTTGACTACCTGTTCAGGTAATGCGGTGCTATCCACGATCATGGCGTTCTGGCCGCCAGTTTCTGCGATCAAAGTAGCGATGGCGCCGTCGCGGGCGGCCAAAGTACGGTTGATGATGTGCGCTGTTTGAGTTGATCCAGTGAATGCAACGCCACATACGCGATTGTCGCTCAGCAGTTGCGGGCCTAATTGAGCGCCGTCGCCTGGCAGGAACTGGATCGCTTCTTTAGCAACGCCGGCTTCAAGCATCATCTCAATGGCGCGCGCCGCGATCAGGTTGGTTTGCTCCGCTGGCTTGGCGATGACGGCGTTGCCCGCCGCCAGTGCTGCGGTGACCTGACCAATGAAAATCGCCAACGGGAAGTTCCAGGGGCTTATACAGACGAATACGCCTTTGCCTTCCAGGTATAGTTCGTTGGATTCGCCAGTGGGTCCAGGCAGCACATTAGGCTTGCTGAAGTGTTTGCGCGCCTGCTCTGCGTAGTAGCGGCAGAAATCAACGGCTTCGCGAACTTCGTCGATGCTGTCTTGCAGCGTCTTGCCTGCTTCGCGGCAGCACAGCGCCATCAGTTCAGGCATGCCGGCTTCCATCAGGTCAGCCAGCTTTTCCAGACTTTGTGCGCGTTTATCAACGGGAGTGTTATTCCACTTCTCGAAACCGACGTAAGCGGCTGAGAGTGCGTCGTCGACATCGTTGGACTGGCTCCAGTAAACCGTGCCAGCGGATTGGGTCTGATCGTAAGGGCTCAGCACCTGATCGGGCGCAGCCAGAGTGCGGTGTTCACCGTTAATAACGGGACAGGCTTTCCACTGGTGCTGATCCCAGGCTCTCAATTGTTTTTCTAACGGCGAATATTGATTTTCCACGAACAGGTTCACTCCCATAGAGTTAATACGGTTGCCGAATATCTGTGCAGGCAGCGGGATGCGGTGGTTGGCCAGCGATGAATACCGGGTCAACTCATGCAACGGGTGCTGCACCAGGCTGTCGATGGGCGTTTCTGCATCCACCAGACGGTGTACGAAAGAGGAGTTGGCTCCATTCTCCAGCAGTCGACGAACTAAATAGGGCAGCAAGTCTTTATGAGCGCCGACTGGCGCATAAATGCGGACAGTGCGCTTCTGCTTGGCCAATAGTGCGTTGTACAGTGCGTCGCCCATGCCGTGAAGGCGCTGGAATTCGAAAGGACGATCGGTTTTCTCCGCAAGGGCCTGTACGGACGCGACAGTGTGCGCGTTGTGAGTGGCGAACTGCGGGTAGATATGGTTGCGCGCATATTCGCTGAACAGGAAGCGGGCGCAAGCCAGATAAGAAACGTCGGTGCTTTCTTTACGAGTATAAACAGGGTAGCTGGGCAAGCCGCGTTGCTGACAAAGCTTGATTTCGCTGTCCCAGTATGCGCCTTTCACCAAGCGCACGGGGATACGGTCGCCTTGCTCCGCCGCCAGCGCTGTGAGCCAGCAAAGAACTGGAAGGGCGCGTTTGGAATAAGCTTGCACAACCAGGCCGAACTCTCCCCAGCCGCGGCTGTCAGGTGAGCGGTATAGCTTCTCAAAAAGACGCAGGGACAGCTCCAGGCGATCCATCTCTTCCGCATCGATGGTCAGGCTGACATTGCGTTCACGAGCGGCGCGCACCAGTAACAGGACCTTTTCGTACATTTCTGTGAGTACGCGGTCTTGGTGGGCTTGTTCGTAACGGGGATGCAGTGCGGACAACTTGATGGATATGCTGGATGCGCCTGGACGATTGTCGTATTGGTCTGCGCCGACCGTCTCAATCGCTTTTATGTACGACTGGAAGTAGCGCTCTGCGTCTTCCGCGGTAAGAGCGGCTTCGCCCAACATGTCGAAAGAGTAGCTGTAGCCTTTGTCGCGGTATTTGCGGCCATTTTGCAATGCTTCGCTAATGTCGCGGCCTAAAACGAACTGCTTGCCCATGATTTTCATGGCCTGGTTCATTGCGCTGCGGATGACTGGTTCGCCGCACTTGTTGATCAGGCGTTTGAGGACATTGGCGGGCGTGCCGTCGATATTGCGGTCAAGCTTGACGACTTTCCCGGTCAGCAGCAGACCCCAGGTGGACGCGTTGACGAGCGTCGATTCGCTCTTGCCCATGTGCTTTTCCCACTGGGCCGCGGACATTTTGTCGCGAATCAGTGCGTCTGCGGTGGCTTTGTCGGGAATACGCATCAAGGCTTCCGCCAGACACATCAGCAACACGCCTTCCTGCGTATCCAGGCTGTATTCCTGCAACAAGGCGTCGACCATGTGTACAGAATCGTCCTGGGCGCGGACATCTTCAATCAGCTTGGTGGCGCCTTGGGTGATGGCTCTTAACTCATCAGTTCCGGGCGTGGCCAGAGCCATGAGTTCTTCAAGATAAGCCGCTTCGTCAACGGCGTAGTTTTGGGTTATCGCCGTCCACAGCGAGTCCAGGCTAACAGCTTGGATGTCGGGCGAAAGTACGGATGAAGCTTTAAACATACGGAGTACTCCAGAACCGCGATAATTGGCGTTATTGTCTGTAAAGATCCGGCTTTTGAAAGGAGCCGGCCCGGCCTGATCCGCTGTCGTTTAATTTGTTCAAAAGAACGGCAACGGCCTGATACGGGGCGAATGGACAGAATGTAATGTTTTGCTATCGTTCAGGTCTTACAAAAAACTGCATGGATTTTGCAAAAAACTGTGCTTTACAGAACTGCAATAATCAAAAATTGACCTGTCGCATTTACATCCTGTCGGATTGCTGACTGCGTTTTTGCACCTGTTTGGGGGTGAGTCCGTCATGCTTACGCATGCAGTTGGTCAGTGCGCTCTGGCTGGAAAATCCGCACTTCTGGCTGATTTCCGCTATAGACAAATTGGTTTCCAGCATCAAGCGCTTGGCGTAATCCAGGCGCGCCCGGATGACATATTGATGGGGCGTCTGATTTGTCGCCTGTTTGAAGAGTTCGTGGAAGTGACGTTCACTCACGCAGATACTGCCAGCGAGATCTGAAATACAGATGCGCTCATGCAGATGCTTATAGATGAACTGGTCAATCCGGTGCATGTCGAGCACCGGAGATTTTTGCCGTTTTACGCTGGGCGAAATTCTTCGGCTGAGGCAGCGGATAATGCTGCACGCCAAATGGTGACGCAGGGCGCGATCGTCCTGCGCCCACTGGATCTCCTGAATGGAGACCTGCGTCAGTTGCTGCAGTCCGCGATCCAGCGTCACCAGCTGCGGCCTTTCAAACATAGGGTTTAAAAGGTCGTAGTCGGGGTGATGGGAGTCGAGAAAGGCAGGGTAGTCCTGGTCTAAGTCAATGACCAAAACATGATTGCGAGGACGTCCATAAAAGTCATGGAATGTATCGGTCGGCACGATGCAGGCGTGACTGACGTCCAAACGAGCTGCGAGACCGCACATATCGATCTCAGCAGTGCCGGTTAGACCCAGCACTAGTTGGTAATGCGTATGTTTGTGCCGATTTACGTTTTGCGGCAGGCTGATCACATTTGCTTGCAGCATGCAATGTATACAATAAGTGAAATTGATGTTGGTTGAAAAATATACAGATGTGCTCAGGGTAAATGCATCCATTGCGGCATGCAAGTCAGGCGGCGCAATATTACCACCCTCTTTCTTTATACGCTGCTGAAATTTATACTGCCCCGCTTTTCCGGCCTCAAGTGTTTTCCTTAACGCAATCAATGTGTTGTCTTTGGATGAAAATCGTCCAAATGGATTGCGTGCGGTTTTGGTAAATAGGCCTAACGGCCAATGGTGGATTTTACTGTGATCAGTATCCTTACCGTGCGACTAATAGAGAACGACACACAATGATCTCCTATACCTTTCACCGCCGTGTGCTGCTAATGGCAGGATGCTTTGCTGTCGCTTTGGGATTGGCAGCCTGTAACGAACATGACTCCAATGGGGACAAGTCTGCGCAAAATAGCGGACAGTCCAACAGCGCCCCTGTGGATACATCCTCCCCAACGCAAAACGGCTCTGGCTCCAATGGAGCCACAAACAATGATTCTGGCGCCGACTCAGGATCTTCAGATGCTGGTTCTACTACGCCTTCAACTCCTTCAACTCCAGATGGGGGAGGCGGCTCTACGAACCCTTCACAGCCAGATACTCCAACGGAGCCTACCACGCCTTCCGAGCCCACAACTCCTTCACAACCCGGCGATGACGATTCATCCAACGATGATGCGCCAGCCGAGCCAGAACGTTCGTTAATGGTTAGTGGTTATGTGATGAAAGGGACGCTGAAAAACGCTTTGGTGGCGGCGTTCCCAGTTGTAGCGAAAGGCGCGGCGAATGATGCGGATTATCAAAATCCCGCTGCGCTTACGTTGACCAATTCCGATGGAAGCTACGAGCTGGTTATTAAAAATCCGGTGGCTGGCGGCTATCTGATTGAAGCGACTTCCAACGAGAGTACGCGTATGACCTGCGACGCCACCGCTGGCTGCGGCCTGAATGCGTCCGGTCAGGGAACATCCTTTGGCGATGTGATGTCTTTATCTGAAGGGTTCGTCCTCGATTCTTATTTGCCGCTTCCGACTGCCGATAAAGCGGTTTTGAATATTTCCGCTTTGACTCACTTGGCGGTCGCTTTGTCTCACAAGAGCAGTAAAGGATTAACCTCCGTATCCTGGAGTAAGGCGAAAACGGATTTGGCGAAATCCTTAGGGATTCAGGCCGGACTCATTGATAAGCGCCCAGTAGACCTGGTTGCTATTTCCAATAGCGATGCAGCGGGCGCTGACGTGGGGATTGAATACATGCGCGCCAGTGTGGTTAATGCTGCTTTTGCAGGTTTGGCGCAGCGTCAAGGTATGTCCATTGCTAAAGTAATGGGGGACGCAGTTAAGTCTTATACTGATTCCGGCGAGCTTCCTCCCAGTGATTTCAATACTCAGGCGCTGGTGACCATGAACGTGTTGTTCAATGAGGCGTCTGCTATTTCTACTGACTTGGAGGCGATGACTGGCAATAAATCAGTACAGTCATTGTTGTCTCAAATCAGTCAGCAATCTTCTGATTTCGCCAAGCGGGCGGCGTTGGGAGATTCCACGCCAGTTAAGATTTCCATACAGCCCACGTCGGCCAGCGTATATGTGTCAGAGTCCGTGACTTTGAATGTCTCAGCGACAGGGACAGACCCCATTCGCTATCAATGGCGCAAGAATGGCGTCAATCTGCCTAACGCCACTCAAAGCTCGTTGGCGCTTAAAGGTCTGACTTTAAGCAGCAGTGGTAATTACGATGTAGTGGTCAGCAATGATGTGAGTAGCGTCACCAGTAATCGCGCCAGCCTTAAAGTTTCCTCTAAGCCAGTGCGTAAAGTGAAGATCGCCTGGCATATTCCAACTACTCGTGAAAATGGCGACGGTCTGGCTAAAGCTGAATTGAAAGGGTTCCGCATTTACCATCGCGCTCCAGATGAGAATTACGAGAAGGTGATACAGATAAGCAACCCATCGCAAACCAGCATTGAGTTGTCGGATCTGCCCGCTGGCTACAATACATTTGCTGTGACGGCGGTGGATGTGAACGGACTGGAAAGCGACTCATCCAAAACCTTGTCCAAAACCTTTAAATAACCATTGGCGCGGAGCGCGCTGGAATGGATCAAGGCCGGAAGCCTGTCTGCAATGGATAAAGCCCGGCCTTTTTTAATTCTCCTGCCTTAAAACTTCCTCTTTTTTCGCCAGACAATTAACCTTTACCTCAAAAGTTCTACTGTTATGCTAGGCGGTGTTGGGACGACGATTGTGTTGGCCTTCGGATTACTATCGCATCAAGGAGCTAAAATGCATGTCATGCTGAAGCGCGTTCTGTGCTTTATCGTTTTGCAGTGGATGGTTGTCAGCGCTCAGGCGGCTGATGATAGAGGGTTATTCTGGCGGGTGGAGTCCGGTGGCGCGACGGCTTATCTGCTTGGCGCCATTCACTTCGGGTCTGATGAGTTTTACCCCATGCGTCGCCAGATCATGGATGCGTTCAAACGCAGCGATGTATTGGTTGTGGAAATGGACGATAAGGCGATTCCCCCCGAGAAACAGCAGGAAATCATTCAACGTACGGCGTTTTACCCCAACGGCGAAACGATTCATGACCACTTATCTCCAGAAACTATAAAGCTGCTAAAAGATCGACTCAGCCTGCATCAGATTCCATTGCAGGCGATTGAGCGCCAGCGTATTGGTTTCATCGAATTGACCCTGGCGGCTCTGGAAGCAATGCGCTTGGGCTATTCGCAGGATAGAGGCATCGACTTCTACTTCATGAGCCAGGCGAGAGGCAGTAAGCCCATCCGTGAGATAGAATCTTTCCAGGAGCAGATGGAGTTGGTGATGAAGCTACCCGAGGTTGAAGAGGCTACTCGGGAAGAGCTGTCCAAAATGGACGAGTACGAGAAGATTTGGGGAGAAATGGCGACTGCGTGGAGAAAAGGAGATGCGGATACGATGTATCGGCTGGCGATTGGCGACCCCTTGAAAGAAACTCCAGCCGCCAAACCTGTCTACGAACTGATGTTTGATGGCCGTAATCCAAAAATGGCGAAGTCAGTGGAGACCTGCATGAAAAACAGGGAAGTCTGCTTTGTCGTGGTTGGCGCAGGTCACCTGGTGGGGCCCGGCAGTGTTGTGGATTTGCTGCAAAAACAGGGCTATCAGGTTTCGCAGCAATAACTAAGCTGAACTCCGCTTAATGACGGAAGCTAGACCACGCTCACGTTGGCTTCCGTATGCTCCTTCAATTTATTCCACAGCTTCTCCAGGCTGGGGTGCTTGTTATCTCTCTTGCGGTAAAAGCGCACTTCCAAGTCTGTGTAGTATCTCTCATCCCCCGCTGGTTTCATTCTGCCGTAGCGAATGCTTTCCTGCGCCAGCCTGAATGGAATCCAGCCTACGCCGAACCCTTCCCGAATCATGGCTTTGACGCTGACAGAGTGGAAGTTCTTGTTGACGGTCACCAGGTGCAGGTCGTTCTGTGCGTGAGTGATCGTATGATGAACAACCGGCTTGAGGAAGGCGTTGTCATGGTAGTCGATAAAGGGAATGGGTCTTCTTTTGTGTCCGGGTAAAACGAACTTGGGAGCGCCGGATTCATCCACGGAGCTGCATGGCAGCAGCCGCTCTCCAGCGATCTTTACATACTCAAATACATTGGGCGATGCATCCGCCAACAGCTCGATGCTGGGGTGCCAATAGCACAGCATGATATCGCACTGCTGTTCCATCAACGCATGGGAAAAATCGCGAACGGTCCAGGCGGTTGAGTGGAGATTCAGGTCCAGTACAATGTCCAGCGCGCGACTGAACGGCTCCAGCCACGCTTTATAAAAAGAAAGGTAAAGCGTTTGCGTCGTTGCAAAAACCAGTCGGCTTGATTGTTCTTCGCGAATCGCGTGGCATTCTTCCCGTGTGTCCCTGAGGATGCGGGTGATTTTGTCAGCGGCGTCGAGAAACAGCTCGCCTGCTGGCGTTAGCGAAAGCGGCAGGGTATTCCTGTCCACCAGCTGTACGCCCATTTCTTCTTCCAGAAGTTTTATCCGACGGCTAAATGTCGGCTGCGTCACATTCTGCTCGTCCGCGGCGCGTGAAAAGTGCCGGGTTTTAGCGAGAGCTATGAAGTCTTCAAGCCAACGAATTTCCACAGATCTACAGTCCGCTATGATTTTATTGTTGGGGGTGGTTGAAAAAGCCGGCTAATCTAGCCGGCCTTCTTCAACAGCATGACATGCCACCTGTGTTCCGTCTACCTCCCTTAATACGGGGACTTCACGTTTGCAGCGATCGTTGGCGTGAGGGCAGCGGCCGTGAAAAACACAGCCTGAAGGCAGATTTACCGGGGTGGGCACTTCGCCTTTGAGGCGGATAAAGTCAGGCTTCTCGTCTTCCAGTCGCGGAATGGCGCTGAGCAGGGCCTGGGTGTAGGGGTGCCGGGGCGCTGCGAACAGCTTGCGAGCCGTAGTGACTTCGCAGAGAGAACCCAAATACATTACCGCGACGCGGGTGCCGAAATGCTCAACGACGGACAAGTCGTGGGTGATGAACAAATAGGTGAGGCCGCGTTGCTCCTGAGCGTCCATCAGCAGGTTCAATACCTGCGCCTGAATTGATACGTCTAAGGCGGAAATAGGTTCGTCGGCGACGATAAACTCGGGATCGACAATCAGTGCGCGCGCGATGCTGATACGCTGACGCTGACCGCCGGAGAACTCATGAGGAAAACGCTCGCCCCAGGAAGGGTCCACGCCCACGGACTTCATGACTTCCGCCACTTTGTCCTTCAGCTCACCGGTGGCCAGTTTCGGCTGGTGCCAGCGAATCGGCTCCTCAAGGGTTTGCTTGATGGTCATGCGTGGATTCAGCGATGCATATGGATTCTGAAAGATCATCTGCATCTTGCGGCGGTAGGGCATCATCGCGTTAGACGAAAGGTGGTCTATACGCTGGCCTTCGTAGCAAATTTCGCCGCCGCTGGGAGAAAGAAGTCCCATTACGACGCGTGCGACGGTGGACTTTCCACAGCCAGACTCGCCGACTACGCATAGCGCTTCGCCTTTTTGCACGTCCAGAGAAACGCCGTTAATGGCGTGCACGTACTCGCGCTTCATGTGGAAGCGGCCGTTGGCGAAACTGATTTGATCCAACCAGTCGCCATGAATCGGAAACTTTTTGTATAAGTTTTTTATATTCACCAATGCTGTCATAAGACCGGACTCTTGTAATTCTATTTCTCTTCGGAAGCGGGGACGTTAGCCTGTTTGATCATGTCCTCCACCATATGGCATGCCACGCGGCATCCACCGGATATAGTAAAGTCCGGCTGTTCCTTCTCGCATCGCTCTTGCGCATAGGTGCAACGAGGATGGAAGGCGCATCCTTTGGGAATGCGTTGCAGCGGAGGCATCGCTCCGGGAATCTGGTATAGACGCTCTCCAGGCACGCCCTGCTGCGGTAAGGCGTTGATCAGGCCTTGCGTGTAGGGATGCTGTGCGTCATTGATGATTTCCTTGGTCGGGCCTTGCTCGATTATTTTTCCTGCGTACATGACGATCATCTGTTGCGTGACCTGGGATACAACGCCCAGATCGTGAGTGATCAGAATCAGTCCCAGGTTCTGGCTTGTGCACAGTTCCAGCAGCAGATCCATGATCTCCGCCTGGATGGTGACGTCCAGAGCGGTTGTAGGTTCATCGGCGATGATGATGTCTGGATTCAGCAATAGAGCGATGGCGATAATGATGCGTTGCTTCATACCGCCGGAAAGCTCGTGAGGATATTGATCCAGTCGTTTTTCCGGAGAAGGAATCTGTACAAGCTTGAGCTTTTCCAGGGCGATTTTTCTCGCGTCTTCTTTGGATACCCGCGTGTGCGCCTGCAGACACTCAACCATCTGAGCGCCAACTGTCAGCACGGGGTTCAGGGTCATCATGGGATCCTGAAAGATCATGCTGATACGGTTTCCGCGCACGTTGCGCAGTTGGTCGGGAGACATCTTCAACAGGTTTTTGCCGTCGAAATTGATCTCTCCGCTGGAGATATAGCCGGGGCGGCTCAGCAAGTTGAGTATGGAGAATGCAGCGACGGATTTACCTGCGCCGGATTCGCCCACGATGCCCAGGCGTTGACCGCGGTCAACGGTGAAGCTGATATCCCGCAGGGCGGTAACGGCGCCGCTGCGCAATCCAAATTTTACTTCCAGGTTTTTAACTTCTAATAGCGCCATGGATCAGCCCTTGTAAAGCTTGGGATTGAGAACGTCGCGCATCCAGTCGCCCAGCAGGTTCACCACCAGGACAAGACAGATCAGCACGATGCCGGGAATGATGGTGATCCACCAGGAGCCCGAGAAAATAAACTCAAATCCGCTGGATATCAGGGAACCGAGAGACGGTTTCGAAGGCGGCATGCCCAATCCAAGGAAGGACAGGGAAGCTTCCGAGATAATAGCGTTGGCGATCTGCACCGTGGAGATGACCAATACTGGCGACAACGTGTTCGGCAGAATATGGCGGAACATGATGCGGTTAGAACGCAGGCCGATGACTCTGGCGGCGTCCACGTACTCTTTCTTACGTTCAGCCAACACGGTGGCGCGAACAGTACGGGCGTACTGCGGCCATTCGGCGATGCCGATAACCATAATCAGCATGAATAGCGCCAGCTCCTGATACAGCTCTGCGCCAAATGCGGCCTGGAACACGGCCAGGACAATAATCGCCACCATTAATGTGGAGAACGATAGCTGGATGTCCGCCAGACGCATCAGGAAGTTGTCGACCTTGCCGCCGAAATAGCCGGCGATCAGACCAATGACGATGCCCAGGAACGCTTGCAGCAATACTGCGCAGACGCCAATCATCAATGAGATGCGGGTGCCGTAGAGAATCGTGCTCCACATATCGCGCCCTTGAGAGTCGGTTCCGAACACAAAACGCTCGTCTCCGTTCTCCTGCCAGTTTGGCGGGATTTCCGCATCCATGATGTCGACCTGGGTGAGGTCGTAGGGGTCAAAGGGCGCCAATACCGGCGCCAGCAGGCTCGCGGACAAAATCAGTGCGAATATCGTGAAGCTGACGATGGCGATCTTGTCTTTCTTAAAGCTGTGCCAAAAGTGAGAGTCTTTAAACTGCGCCCATCGGCTCGGTGAAGCTTTTACGTTTGATTGCATGAGGGTTACTCTCCTTCCTGATGCTATTGCTTACCGGCCAGTTTTACGGTTGGGTTAACCAATCCGTAAATCAGGTCCACGATAGTGTTGGTAATCACGAAGATGGCGCCGACGACAATCAGATAGGCCACGATCAAGGGCGTATCGACTCGGTTCACTGCTTCCAGGAACAGGAAGCCCATGCCAGGCCATTGGAAGACCGTTTCGGTCAATATCGTATAAGCGACCATGGTGCCTATTTGCACGCCGCCGACAGTAATGACGGGCAGCATGGTGTTTTTAAGCGCATGCAGAAAGTAAATACGTTTCGGATTCAGGCCTTTCGCCCAGGCGTAACGGACGTATTCCGATTCCAGTACTTCCATCATTTCCGACCGGATGAGGCGGATAAATAATGGCAGCATGATGGAAGACAGGGCGATTGAGGGAAGAATCAAGTGTTTGATGCCATCCCAGGTAAAGAAGCCAGAGTCCCAATAGCCAAACACATGGACCAGTTCGCCGCGCCCGAATGAAGGCATCAGCCCCAGTTCTATGGCGAAGACGTACATTAACAGTATGGCTGTGAGGAATACTGGTATGGATATCCCGATAATACTGACTCCCATCACCAGTTTGGAAAGCCAGTGGCGCGGTCGAATGGCTGAAAACACGCCGAGCGGCACCGATAGAAGGACGATGATCAGCGTAGCGCCGAATACCAGTTCCAGGGTGGCGGGAAGTTTCTTGAGGATAACCTGCAAGGCGGGCTCTTTAAAAAAGTAAGAGTCGCCAAGATCTCCCTGAACGGCTTTTTTTGCGAAACGCCAGTATTGGGTGAGGAAGGGGTCATTGAGTCCCATTTCTTCCCGCAAAGCGTTACGTTCTTGTTCTGATACGGCTTGTCCCACCAGTTCACGAAGTGGGTCGCCAAGATTGTCTTGAATGGAGAAACTGATCAGGCTGATGACGAACATCACCACCGCAGCCTGAGCGATTCTGCGAATTAAAAATGCCAACATCTAATAGATACCTAAGGCGTTAAAAGGAGAGCCAGATTCTTTCCCTTCGGACAGCAGTCCCATCACTGCTGTCCGATCCCCTCCAGAATCTGGCTCTGATTCTTTGCCTGAATGGCGGACTAATCAAGCTTGGTTAGCTTACTTAATCACCAAGTCGCCGAAGTACGGGAAGTCCATAACGTTCAACACTTCTTCGGCTCCGACATTCTTTTTGGAGGCCCAGGCCAGGTCCTGCCAGTGCAGCGGGATGAAAGCGCCTTCGTCGTACAGAGTCTTCTCGATGTTCTGCATGATTTCTGCGCGCTTCTTGGTATCAGTGACCTTGTTGGCCTCTTTCACCATTTCATCCACTTTAGGGTTGCAGTAGTTACCGCTGTTGTACTGTCCTGCGCCAGTCTCGGTATTTGGACACATCACCAGGAACTCATAGAAGTTATTGGAGTCCTCGGTGTCAGAGTGCCAGCCGATCATCATGATGTCCGCAGAGCGAGCATCGAACTCAGGCCAGTATTGCGCTTTCGGCAGGGTTTTCAGGTCCACTTTGATGTTGATTTTCGCCAACATGGCGGCGGCGGCCTGCGCGATTTTCTCATCGTTCACGTAGCGGTTGTTCGGCGCCATCATGGTGATGGAGAAACCTTTTTCGTAACCCGCTTCTTTCATCAGCTCTTTGGCCTTTTTCAGGTCAAAGCGAGGCTTCAGGTCCGCGTTGTAACCCAGGTAGCCTTTCGGGCTTAACTGAGCGGCAGGCGTGGAGAAGCCTTTCATGATTTTGTCGCTGATAGCTTCCTGGTTGATCGCGTAGTTGATCGCCAGACGGACGCGAGGGTCCTTGAATTCAGCACGACGATTCTGGTTCATCTGGAAAGTGATGATGCGAGTGCCGCTCATGGTGACCAGTTTGGAGTTCTTGTCGGACTCAATGCGCTTAAGGTCGGTAGGCGGTACTGGCGCGATATAATCCACGTCGCCGGAAAGCAGCGCCGCGACGCGAGTCGGGTCTTCTTTGATAGGCGTCAGGATCATCTTGTCGACGTTTCCGGGAGACTTGGTGTCCCAGTAGCCAGGGTAGCGCGCGAATTCAACTTTTACGCCCTGTTCGCGGTAGGACACAGTGAAAGGTCCGGTGCCGGAGGCTTTGCGTGAGGCGAAAGAGTTGCCGTGTTTGACCAGCAGGTCTTTTGGCTGGCCGTTGTCATCCGTGCCGCTGTAGAAAGCGCTGTCCATCGGGAACAGATAGGTCGCGTTGTTCAGCACCAATGGAAAAGGCTCTTTGGTCACCAGATCAATGGTGTAGTCGTCAACGATTTTAACGTCCGCGAATGGCTCGAAGATTCCCTTGAAGTCTGGAGACTGTTTCAGACGATCGAAAGTCCACTTCACATCTTTGGCGGTGAATGTGTTTCCGGAGTGGAACTTAACGTCTTTGCGCAGGTGGAAGCGCATGGTCAGGTCGTCGACTCTCTCCCATTTTTCCGCCAGGCGCGGTTCGAATGTGAGATCTTTGGTCCAACGAATCAGAGGATCGAACAACCAATGAGACAGCTGCAAGGTGCCGCCGGAAAGTTGTTCATGAGGGTCGAGTGAAACGGGGTCTGCGTCCAGCGCGAGCTTGAGTGTCGCGGCGTTAGCGTTTACCAGGCCTAGTGACAGAACTGCCCCGGCAATGATACCAAGAGTCTTTTTCATTGTTTCGTCTTCCTTCTTTGTTGGGAATGACTGTTTATTATGAGCGACCGGAAATATCCGTCCTGGAGCCACCAGCCGCGTCTACTGCCGACAGGTCAGCATTAGAAGGCGTTAAATCAAGTTAGCGTTGATTCAGGTTATCCCTAAAGAAATGATACATGGTCGTTAGAAGCGAGTACTGCATCATGAGATAAGCAGACTAATGGCTCGCCTATGAATCAGACAATCGAAATTTCGACACGTCTCATGCATGAAACGTATAAGTATGCACCCGTATTGTGAAACGCCGAAATTAATTGGTGCAGATTAAAGCGGGGTTTATGCGATATTTTCTCATCTTGATGTAAGGGCGTCTAAGTGTTTGAAAAAAGGGGATCTGTAATAAAAATGGCGAAAAAAGAACCTATCGACTATATTAGGTGGTCGGCTTCGCCATAGATTTTGCGTATACGCCAGCCATTCGAAATCCAAAATTAATGCAAGGGATTGTTCGCCAGCGCCAGTCGCAAGAAAGCTATCGCAAGTCCGCCTTCGGTCATCAGGGGAAATCCTGTCCCCGTCCTGTTGTAAAAACTTTGTTGGAGCAAAGTGAATGGAAAATATGTACCCCGCTGGTCCTTCCTCAGTTCCTGAGAATCTAACCCGTCCCACTGCGGGCTATAAGCAGAAGGCCTGGCTCGCCATGGCCGGGCTGGCTTTGTTTGTCACACTCTATTTTTTTCTGGCGGGCTGGTTCAGCTGGATAGCAGGTAAACGCTTATACGCCGCCTATCTGGGTGGGGATGAAGTGTTGTTTAACGCAATCGCCGGCGCTCTCGCCGCGTTTCTGGCTTTATTCCTGTTGAAGGCGTTGTTTTTTGTCAAACATGGACACGAGTCCGGCGATATTGAAATCAAGCCGGAACAAGAGCCTAAACTCTTCGAATTTTTATATCGGTTGGCGGACGAGGCGGGGGCGCCGAGACCGCACCGCGTCTTTTTGTCGCCACGGGTCAATGCCGCAGTATTTTACGACCTGTCGATCCTCAACCTGATCTTTCCCTCCAAGAAAAATCTGGAGATCGGCCTCGGGCTGGTGAATGTGCTGACTTTGGGCGAGATGAAAGCTGTTCTGGCCCATGAATTCGGGCACTTCGCCCAGCGGTCGATGGCGGTGGGGAGATGGGTGTATGTGGCGCATCAAATCGCTGCTTACATCATCGCTGAACGGGATATGTTCGATAACTTTCTACGCGGGCTGTCCCGATTCGATTTACGTATAGCCTGGATCGGTTGGCTGCTGTCTTTGATCGTCTGGTCCATACGATCCCTGTTGGACACGGTGTTCAGTCTGGTGGTGATGGCGCAGCGCGCGTTGTCGCGGGAAATGGAATTGCAGGCGGATCTGGTGGCGGTGTCGTTGACCGGCAGCGACGCCCTGGTGCACGCGTTGCATCGATTGCAGGCCGCAGACGAGGCCTGGGACAGAGCGTTGCGGTTTGTCGGCGGCGAGTTGAGCGAGAAGCGCGGAGTACAGGATATTTTCGCCGTGCAAAGTCGCGTCATCGAAAGCATCGGCAAGATACTGGATAAACCTGACTATGGCTGCGCCCCTTTGCTGCCAGAGGCGAATCCGGAAGCGCATCGAGTGTTTAAATCTGCTTTGGCGCAACCGCCTCGCATGTGGGCGACGCACCCGGAGAATTCGGAAAGGGAGAACAACGCCAAGCGCGTCTATGTGGCGGCGCCGTTGGATGGGCGCTCGGCCTGGGAGTTATTTTCTGACCCTGCGGCGATGAAAGCGCAAATGAGCGCTCATCTGATTCGTCTGGAAGAAGAAGCGGAGCCGGCGGATATTCAAGAGTCTCTGTTGAAACTGGACAGCCAGTTTGATCGGGCGTATCTGAATCCTGCCTACCGGGGCGCTTATCTGGGACGCTCAGTCGTGCGTAGCGCCGAGACGGTTGATGATTTATATGACAAGAAACCTATTACGAACGCCATCAGCACTGAATTGGCGGCGCTGTATCCAGAAACCTTGACGGTGGATCTGGAGCGCTTGCGCAATCTGGAAGAGGAACGGGTTTCGCTGCAAGCGGTATACGACAAAATTTTCACTGCTCCTGGAGGCGTTATCCGCCACCGTGGACAAGAGCTCAAGAGGGCGGAGTTGCCGGGCGTCATCGCTGAGCTGGAAAAAGAGGTTCAAGACGCTCGCGAACAGATTTGTCGCCACGACCGCCGTTGTCGCAGTGTGTTTCGCGCTGCGGCGAAGAGAGTGCCAGGGGGCTGGGACGCCTATCTGACAGGTTTGGCGGCCATGTTGCATTACGCGGATCATTCAGAGGCCAATTTAAGAGACGCGCAGGGATTGATGGCTAATGTGGTCGCAGTCATCACTGCGGACCGCAATGTCAGTTCCCGTGAATTGAAGCGTCTGTTGGTCGTGGCGGAAGAGGTCTATCAAATTCTGCGCCTGGACTTTGCTGTGGCGGTGGAGGTGACGTTGGACGCCACATTGAGTGAAAAGCTTGGCTTGTCCCGCTGGAGTGATGCGTTTGGCGAGTTCAAGCTGCCGCCGCCCAGCAAGAACAATATCAATGAATGGATGCAGGCCATCGATAGCTGGATAGACAGCGCCGCCGGCTGCTTTTCTGCGCTCAGACATGCGGCGTTGGAGCAGCTGTTGCTAACGGAGGCCAAAGTGGCGAAAAGCCTGAAAGACGGAGAGCAAATAGGAGAAGCTCCGAAGCCTTCCCGGGCGCCTGCGCAATATTCGGTGCTGTTGCCAGGTTCTGAACGTAAGCGGCAAAAGCGCCTTGGACTTTGGGACCGTTTCCAGACTGCGGATGGCGTTGCGCCTGCATTGGCGCGTTTCATTATCGCAGTGGCGATTGTGGGAGCCGCATTGGGAGCAGGGCAGTTTGCGGAGCTTTTAGCGCGCTAAGGTCCCTGATAGAAAATTCTGAGAAGACAAAAAAGAACCCGGCGTGAGCCGGGTTCTTTATGTTGGGATCAGCGTGGCAGTCTGACTGTCAGGTAGTTGGACGGAGTGCTTGCGCCGCAAGCGTTCTTCGCCACCACTCTTGGATAGTAGACATAGCCTTTTTGCAGTTGGTAGAAGTCCACGTAGTTACCCTGTGTGCTCTGATATGGCTTCCAGGATCTGGCGTAGCCGTCCCAGGTCTGCACTTCATACTGCGTAGCGCCAGTTACTTTGGGCCAGGTCAGTCTGAACTGGGTGGAGTAGACATAGGAGGACTGCAAACCGGCCGGCTTAGCGGGTGGATTCGTACAGCCTTTACTCTGGGGGATGACCACTTTGATCCAGTTGGTCGCTTGTCCGGAGCCGCACTGATTCTTGGCGTAAACACGATAGTACTCGGTTGTGCCCAGACGGCTTGCCGTGACTTCCATGGATGTCGCATCCGTTTCCTTGTGATCGCGCCATTCCCGGCCAGTCCATTTTTGCACCGCATAGGATGCTGCGCCGTCTGCTGCGCTCCAGCTCAGAGTGAAGCGTCCATCGTTAACATCCGATGCGGCGAAGGCGCCGGGAACGCCCGGAGGCTGCGTGCAGTCCTGGCTGTCAGTCAGCTCCACGGCGAGGTACTCGGATGGAGTGGAGGCGCCGCAAGCGTTTTTGGCGGAGACTCTGACCCATTGGGTGCTGCCTTGCTCCAGTCCGTTGACGGAAACAGTGGTCTCAGCTGTGTCTTCCAGGGCTTCCCACTTGGAAGCGGATTCGTTCCAGATTTCAGTGTGATAGCTTTCCGCCCCAGAGACGGCGCTCCAAGTGAAGCTGAATGAGGTTGCGCCGATATTCGCAGAAGCCAGGCCTGTTGGCGTAGCGGGCGCTTCTTTGCAACCGGAATCAGAGTCGCCCAGCGTGATTGTCCAGGTGTTCTCGGCGATCAGCAGCTTGTTGGGATCTTTGATGACGCGGGAGGTCTTGTCCGCGGCGACGGCTTTCAGTTTATACACGCCCTCCTGATATTTACCGCTGTTGAAGGTGAATGACGCGCCTTCGCCGACTTGCTGTTCGTTCAGATACCACAAGGTCTTCACGGTATGAGATGCGGTATCCACTGGCGTAACGGAAAAGTCTCTGGATTCGCCTTGTCCCATGGAAATGTCGGTCTGTGCGGGATTGGCGGCGTCGATGACATTCACCCGACCATAGATTCGGCGCACGATTTCACTTTCGTTGACGGCGTAGAAAGGCTGGCCCAGCTCTTTCATCATGGAGTTCTGCGTGGGGCGGTACATGCCGCGAGTACAGTACATCGCTCCCTCAAATACGCCGACGTTGGAGTCGACATCCATCCAATGCCGCCATTTGGCGCCGCTGGAATTGGCGGTGGCGTTGGCGTTGTCCGGCTCGTGCACCTGACAGGTGCCATAATCATACTCGTCAGCCAGTTTGGCGAAGCTGTGGCCCAGCTCATGCAACGCCAGATCGATGGCTTGCGGGGCCAGGGACATGGTGGCCACCTGGCCGCCTGCGCCGCCGTATTTTTCAGTGTTGACTACGACCAGGACTTTATCCATGGCGTTAGCTGGCATGACGGATTTCAGGTAGTTGAGTACTTTGCTCTCGTCTACGCACAGCAGGCGTTCAATGTTGTAACAGTTAAAATAGGCGCCGAACTTGGTGTCGATAGGGCCGCCGTTGCCAGCGCCGCTCTGGTTGCTCGGTACTTCCACGCGCCATACGTTGAAATGATTTTTGTACTCTTTATAGATATCTTCGCCGAAGTAGCCTTCTACAATTTTGCGTGCATCTTCTTCGAACTTGCTGAGGTCGCTGCTGGTGTAGCCTTCGGAGACTAAAACCAGGTCAGCCCGGTTTTCTGAATCACCGGTTTTGAAAACGCTGAATACGCCATTATCCGCCCGGGCTTCCAGGCTCACTGAGGCCGCTGTCTGCGCCGTCTGTTTCTTTCCCAGCTTGATGCGCTGCAATAAGTTGAACTGGTAACCGGAACGCTGTTTCTTGATGGCGTTCAACTCCAAGGTGCGGATATCCAAACGGTTGGGAACGTCCAGACGTAGCGTTCCTGTGTTTTTGACGATCTCTTCCGCAATTTCCACTTGGCCGCTGTCAGGGTCGAAAGCTTCCGCATGCATCAACAAAGGATTGTCGACCGCCTGTCGATAGACTTCGCGGCCCTCGGCGTCCTTACCTATCACCATTAATTGGTCGTCGGAAACGATTTCATCGTCCTGATAAAATTTGGCCTGTTTGGCGATTTTGTCTTTCACACTGGCGTTGACGCCGGCGGAAAGATCGCTGGGATTGGCTGCATTGACTTGAGTGCGATCCAATTGGATGTGCAGCTCGGTCACTGATTCTGCTGTGGCGAAGGCGGATGAGCACAGCAAAAAGACAGGTATGAATAACTTCGCAAGCGCCTTCATTTCTAGCTCTCCTTTCAGGCAAGAGGTCCATGGACGGGATATGCGCCGGAGTTTGTGCATCGGCGGCATCATCCGGAATCATCCATTTCTCATGGTTAATGACATGCCCGGAGCCTTAACTCCCTCTGCGCCGGACTGGTTAATTGATAAGCATAGCCGCTTAATAATACACAGGAGCGGAGGCCTTTTATGTAGTTCCTAGGAGCTATGCAGGAGGGCGTATGGCTTGTTAAATCAATGGCCTAGGCTTATTTCAAAATGAGTGGACGATCTGCTTTCCGGCATAACGCCCGCTCTAAATAACCTGGGGAAATAAAGAAATACTTTTTTCGAATAAATTAATTGAAGCGGCTAATTACGGATGCGTTTTTTCAATAGGGGGCGTTCTGTTCGCAGATCACTTTGCTGACGATAAAGCGTATGAAAAATTAGGAAAATTAATCTCTGACGCTTATTATCGGATGCAGGTCGTGTGACCTTAGAAGCTTTTATTAAATTTTTATGAAGGGTGTCTCCACTGTGATCGAACATATCAAAGGCAGTCTGCTTGAAGCTCAGCGGGCTCTGGATGACTTTATCGCCAACGCGGAGGCTTTGCGTAGCGTGGAGGCGGCGGCCGAGACGCTGATTAAAACCTATGAGCGCAAGGGGCGGGTATATTCCTGCGGCAACGGCGGCTCCATGTGCGACGCCATGCACTTTGCAGAGGAATTGACCGGGCGTTACCGCAAGAATCGGTCAGGATTGGGCGCGATCGCCATCAGCGATCCCAGCCACATGAGCTGCGTCGCCAATGATTTTGGCTACGACTACGTTTTCTCAAGATATATCGAAAGCCATGGCCGTGAAGGCGATAGCCTTATCGCCATCAGCACCAGCGGCAAGAGCCCCACTATTCTCAATGCGGCCAAGGCGGCGAGAGAACAGGGCGTCAGCGTGATCGCTCTGACGGGTAAAGCGGGTTCGCCCCTGGAGAGTCTGGCGGATGTATGTATCTGCGCTCCCGGCGGCTCGTACGCAGACCGTGTGCAGGAACTGCACATCAAAGTCCTGCATATTCTTATTGAGTTGGTGGAGCGTCGCTTTTTCCCTGAGAACTACGAGCAGGCTTAACTCCTGTCGTTAGGCGTCTCTAAATAAAAAAACCGGGCATCAGGCCCGGTTTTTTTTGTCGGTCAGACAGGTTAACCGCGTGGCCGGATTCTGCGGGTCGACAGCATCTTGGATGGCTGCAACAACTCATCCAGTTGCGCTGCTGTCAGCAACCCTTCCTCCAGCACCAGCTCCACGACGCCGCGTCCGGTATGCAGCGCCTTCTTGGCGATGCGGGTGGCGTTTTGGTAACCGATGAATGGGTTTAGCGCGGTGATAATGCCGATACTGTTCTTAACGGTATTTTCACAATGCTCTTTATTGGCGGTGATGCCGGCCACACACTTGGTTTCCAGCATTTTGATGGCTTCGCCGAGCATGCGCATACCGCTGAGCAGGTTGTAAATGATCAACGGCTCCATGGCGTTCAACTGCAACTGTCCTGCTTCCGCCGCCATGGTGATGGCGAGGTCGTTGCCGATGACCTGAAACGCAGTCTGGTTCATGGCTTCAGGAATAACCGGATTCACTTTGCCGGGCATAATAGAAGAGCCGGGCTGCATGGGCGGCAGGTTGATTTCATTGAAACCGGCGCGAGGGCCGCTGGAAAGCAGGCGCAAGTCGTTACTGACTTTCGACAGCTTCACCGCCAGACGCTTGAGTACGCCGGAAAACAGAATAAAGGCGCCCATATCCGAGGTGGCTTCAACCAGACAGTGCGCCAATTGCATGGGCTTGCCGGAGATGTCGGCGAGCGCGTCAATCGCCAGATCCGGGTAGTCAGGGTGAGCATTCAGGCCGGTGCCGATGGCGGTTCCGCCGAGGTTCACTTCCTGCAGCAAGCCTGCTGCGTAGCTGATGCGGTCAATGTCTTCGCGCAAGGTCACGGCGTAAGCGCCGAACTCCTGGCCAAGCGTCATGGGAACTGCGTCCTGAAGCTGGGTGCGACCCATTTTGATGACGTCGGCGAACTCCCGAGATTTCTCTTCCAGCGCTTTGATCAAATCCGACAACGCAGCGCTCAATGGCTCCGAAGCGAAAATAATCGCCAGTCGCGCAGCGGTAGGATAGGCGTCGTTAGTGGACTGCGACATATTAACGTCGTTGTTGGGGTGCAGGAATTCATACTCGCCCTTGACGTGTCCCATGATCTCCAGCGCGCGGTTGGCGATCACTTCATTGGCGTTCATGTTGGTGGAGGTGCCTGCGCCGCCTTGAATCAGGTCGACAATAAACTGGTCGTGATAGCCGCCGTTGATAATGTCGCGGCAGGCGGCTTCAATGACTTCCGCTTTGGCGTCGCTGAGCTGACCGGTTTGCTGGTTGGCGCGGGCCGCCGCCATTTTGACCATGGCCAGGGAGTTGATCAGTTCGGGGAAGTGGCTGATGGGAACGCCAGTGATATTGAAATTCTGTTTGGCGCGTTGGGTTTGAATTCCGTAATACGCGTCCCGGGGAACGGGCTCATCACCCAGTAAGTCGTGTTCGATTCGAACCTCGGTCATAGATACATCTCGCATGGCCAACAAATATGCAAGCAATGGAAACATGGCGGCCCAGCCGCTGCAATCTCGTAGAATCACTTATCCTGCGGGGGCTCCAGCGGTTTCGAGCGACGCTAACAGCATGCGGACGCACTCTCTCAATTGAGTGGTGATTTGCTTTCTGCCGCTTAGACCCGTCAGGCGGGCGATTTCGCTCCAGTCTTGTTGCTGCTGCACTTTGGCTCGCCAAAGCGTGGCGGCTTTCTCTTCCAGATAAGTTAACTCTGTGTAGGCGTCTAAAATCAGCAGGAGATCCTCAACATTCTCATACGGCCGGCTTCCTTCTACAAATAGCTGCAAAAGTTCGATTTCTCCGGCTTGCAAAGCGTTCGGCGTCTGGGAGTGAAGTCGGGATAATATCCATGGCTCTTGGGCGAAGGCATGGTGGCTGTCGAAGGCGCTGCGTCGCACAAAACGATCGTGCGCCTGAGATATCAATGTTTCCCCCTCGGAATCGAGAGACATTGCGACGCAAGCGGCGTAGGCGCCGGCGACATGATCGCGTTTGCCGCCCAGGCGCAACAGTCGATATCCTGCATGCTCCCAGAATTGCAGCAGGGAGTCGGAGGCGCCAAAGCTGGCTCCGATCAAACAACAATCGGTTTGCTCCAGGATTTTCTTTAATGCCTGCAGCATCCACAAGCCGACGCCGCGCCCCTGACGTTCAGGATGTACGGCGATGCGAATGACGCGAGCCATCGGACGTTGTAATGCCTCTCTGACGCCCATCTGCTGGGCGAACAGTTGTTGCAGCAAGTGGCCCCGTGGACGACGGGTTCCGCGCCAGATGGCGTCGATGAGTGGTGGCTCGGTGAAAGGGCGCTCATGGGAAAGCAAGACTGCGCCGAGAACGCGGCCCCGCACGGTTGATACAAATACGTCCAGTCCCGGGCTATCCAGCAGGGTTCTTAGATCGTCTGGAGTAGTGCGATAGTGGGCCAGAGTCAGTAGCTGGAATATTTCCGATAGCCGCTGCGGCGCACGCAGCAAGGATTCGCCATCAAGTCTTTCGAAATTCAGCTCACTCTCATCCCAAGCGGTTGGTAAAGGCGCAGGTTGATACTGGTTAAGCAATAAGGCGTCGTTGATAAAAGTTTCCAGTGGGTCGCCTTGCGACCAGCGCATGGGTTGCGACATGGTCACATGTCGCCAGCCAGGACGGCGTTTGTCCAACCAGGGAAAGACCCGCAGTGAAAAGCCTTGTCCTGTGCCTTCATAACCGTGAAGGGTGGTGGCGAAAACAACGCTGGGGTAATGCTCCAGTAACGACGCCAGAATGGGGGTGGGTATGGCGGCGGCCTCGTCGACTAATATCAGGTCGGCCTCGGGGCGTCGTTGTAATAAGTCATCGGGAGCGATGAATGTCAGGTGCTGTTTGAGTCGTTCCTGATCGAGACCCAGTTCGGTCGCAGTGATTTCCGCATGCTTGAATAGTGTGGCCACGGCGGCGAAGGAGGGCGCCGTCACCAGAATAGTTTCCGCCTGCTCTGTGATTCTGTGTGCGGCTGCGATGCCAAGTGCGGCGGATTTTCCCCGGCCGCGGTCGGCGGTTATGGCCAAGGCGTCCTGCTGTCCCGCAGCCAGCGTACGCAATGCTGTAATCACGGCGGACTGCGAAACCGCTCCAGTATGCGCGCTTGTATTGGATGGGGGACTCAAGTCCGTGTAACGGATAATGGGCGTCGGACTTTTGGCGAACGTGATCCGCAGCCACCCGCTGGCGCTGTCCAGACGCTCCTGCAAGTGTCGCAGATAATGTCCGTCCACATCTTGGTGGGTGAGCGGGTGCGCCAATATCCGTTGATAATCCGGGTCATCGAATGATGGCCATTGCCGCGCAGGTGGAGTCAACAAAAGCAATAAGCCTCCGCCACGCACGGTTCCGGTTAGGGCTGCGAAGGCGTCCGCATGAAATCCGCAGCGGGCGTCGAATATCAGGCAATCGATTTCCTGTCCGAGCCTGGTTTGAAAGCGGGCGGCTTCCAGCACTTCCAATTTCGTCTGCAAACTGGATGGCGGCGAGGAGGGCGCGCCCACCCAGACAACCCGTTGGTCTGGCGCGAAATGCTCAAGTATTGGCCAGATCACCGCCTCCACTTCAGGCGCTGCACCTTGAATCAAAACCGGCGCTCTGAAATTGGCGGCGCGCGCGCGGGCTAAAGCGGACGCCAGGGCGTCGCGCCAGTTCTCCTCTTGAGACATTGCGGAATACTGCATGGTGGGTGCTGGTCTCGCAGGGTCAGTCTTTGGGGCTACGGTCGCTGTTCATGATTTTGGTGACGAAGACGCAGCTGTTATAGCGCTCGAACGACCAGCGCATGGTGGCGTTAATGGCGGCGGTGACATCGTCGAAAGAACCAAAGACCTGAGTGCTCATGCGGTTAGGGTGGACGTCCACGCCGGGTTGCTGTTCTAAGTGCTTGATAACGTCGAGAACGGGCGGTTTAAAATCGTCTGTGAAGGGGTAAAAGCTCAATTCCGCTGAAATGTTCATCCTGAGTTCCTCACTGTGATTAGCCGTGGAGCCGACTATGCAAACACGCCGACTGTGTGTTGTCTATGTTAGCAGCGCCGCGTCGCTTCATATAGATGAGCGGAAAGCCGATGAAACCTTAGAAATGCAGGGCGGAGGCGCTTATAATACCGGCCAATTATTTCAGGGGGACCCACTGTGTTTGATTTGCATAAATTTTCCCTTCGCGCGCAGGAAATCATTGAGGCCGGCAAGTTTTTGTACGGCGCCGGCTGGTCTCCCGCCACCAGCAGCAATTACTCCGCGCGCATCGACGACGCCAACATCGCCATCACGGTATCCGGTAAGCACAAAGGGCGTCTGCAGGCCCAGGATATTATGGTCGTGGACCTGCAGGGTCGGGCGGTGGCCAGTCAGATGAAATCCTCAGCGGAAACGCTGCTGCACACCGTTATTTATGACTTGAAACCCAATGTCGGCGCGGTGCTGCATACTCACTCAGTGAACGCCACGGTGCTTTCCCGCGCGTTGCGTCCCAATACGGAGATCGTATTTGAAGATTACGAACTCCAAAAAGCCTTCCGTGGCGTATACACCCACGAAGGGCGCTGTGTCGTTCCCATATTTGATAACACTCAGGATATTGAAGCGTTGTCCGCGTTGTCGGTGGAGTATCTGAAAGAGCATTCAGATTGTCCCGGTTACCTGATTCGCGGCCACGGTATGTATACCTGGGGAGAGACCATGGCGGAATGTTTGCGTCATGTGGAAGCCATGGAATTCCTGCTAGCCTGTGAATTGGAAATGATGAGGATCAAGTCATGAGTAGCCTGCGTATATACAACGATAACGATTTTTCGCAACCCCTGGTCTTTACCGAAGATGGCGCGGAGATCTCCCGCCAGTTGAACGAAGTGGGCATTCGCTTTGAGCGTTGGTCCACCCGTGAGCTGGAAGAGGGCGCTACGCCGGATTCAATTCTGGCGGCGTACCAGGCGGAAGTGGAGAAGTTGAAGGCGGAAAATGGTTTCACCACGGCGGACGTGGTCAGCCTGACCCCAACTCATCCGCAAAAAGATGATTTCCGTAAGAAATTTCTCGACGAGCACCGTCACAGTGAAGACGAAGTGCGCTTTTTCGTGCGCGGTCAAGGCCTGTTTTATTTGCACCTGGATGACAAGGTCTATGTCGTGCTGTGCCGCAAGAATGACCTGATCAGTGTTCCTAACGGAATCAGGCATTGGTTTGATATGGGCCCGGCGCCGGAGTTCACCTGCGTGCGTTTGTTCACCAACCCTGAGGGCTGGGTGGCGCAGTTTACGGGCGACGAAATCGCTTTGAAAGCGCCTCGTTTTGAGCAACTTATCGAGGCGGCGTAATGGCTGAGTTTAACGGTATCAGAGCTATCGTCACGGATATTGAAGGCACAACAAGTAGCATCAGTTTTGTGCATGAGGTGTTGTTCCCCTATGCCGCCAAGCATATGGACGCATTTATCCGGGAAAATTTCTCCGCGCCTGCCGTTGCGGAGCAGTTGGATGAGGTCGCTCGCCTGAGCGGCGTTGATCGCAAAAGTCCTGATGCGCTGATCAAACAGCTGCTGGACTGGATTGCGGAAGACAAGAAAATTACTCCGCTGAAGGCGTTGCAAGGCATGATCTGGCGCGCAGGCTATGACGAAGGCGCCTACAAAGGACATGTCTACCCGGAAGTGGCCGAGCGTTTACGTCATTGGCGTGAGCTGGGTATACGCTTGTTCGTGTACTCGTCTGGCTCAGTTGCGGCGCAGAAGCAGATTTTCGGTTTTTCCGAGGCGGGCGATTTGACGCCGTTGTTTAGCGGCTATTTTGATACGCGCGTCGGCGGCAAACGAGAAGCTGACTCGTATCGGGCGATTGTGCGTGAGGTGTCGGAGCCTGCATCCAGCGTGTTGTTTCTCTCCGATGTGCCGGCTGAACTCAGTGCAGCCGCGGAAGCCGAGTTGCAGGTGTGCCAGTTGGTGAGAGGCGAAGGCATCGAGCGTCAGGAAGCTTATCCGGCGGTCGCCAGCTTTGCTGATCTGGTGATTAAACCTGCCTGAGTATAATAAGAAGCGAGAGGCGTCGCACTCTCGCTTCTTCCCGCTTCCTCGCTACCATTCGTATCTTATCAGTCCCTAATTCACCTTATTGATGACTTCTAATCTAAGGCTCTCTCTTTAACGAGAAGTTGGCTTTGGTGACACTCTTTTCTTCGTCGCTAAATTGTTTCCGTTATGCGTGAGCTGACGCGAATACGCAGTACGTTTTCTTTCTCCAGGGTTACATCCAACTTCAAAGCAAGACAGGCGGCGGCTTCCTGTACGATGGCCAGACCGAGTCCGTAGTGGTCGCGCTGACTGCGGGATTCGCCTTTGCGCCAGAAGGGATGGAATAAGCGCTCAAGGTCTTCTTGTGTCAGGTCCGGCGCGGCGTTGCGTGTCTCCAGGGCGAATCCGCTGGGGGCGGCGGACAGGGTCAGGGTGACAGTGGATTCCAGCGGCGCGTATTCCACCGCATTCGTGAATAAATTGGCCATGATAGTGGTGAGCAGGCCTTTGTCGCTGGTTATGACAAGCGTCTCTGGCGCTTGCGCTTGCACCGCCAGCCCTCGCTTCTTGGCCAGCCCATATATACGTTGGCGTTGTTCGTCGAACAAGGCGGCGACGTCGATGGGCGCGCTTTCTGGTTTACTCGATCCCGATTGGAAGCGGGCCAGGAGTAGCATGGAGTTGACCAGGTTGGCCATGGAGTGGGATAGGTGGTTGGCGTGACGCACCGCTGTCAGCAGGCGTTCTTGATTTTGCTGGGCGCGCAGGGCGATGTCCGTGGCGATGCGTAATTCCGCCAGCGGGGTTCTCAGTTCGTGAGCAGCGTCGGAAGTGAAACGGCGCTCCCGTTGCAGGGTGAAATCCAGTCGTTTCAGTAAGGCGTTTAGGGTCTCTGCAACCGGCGTGATTTCTTGCGGCCAATGTAGATCGGCTTCCAGTTTTTCCCCGCTGGAGCGAATAGCGCTGACTTTGGTGGCGAGCTCTCGTAACGGCTTTAGTCCGCGGCCGATGGTGAGATAAACAATCAGAAACGTCAGCGCTGGCAGGATAGCCGCAATGGCCAGCATCCAGTTGCGCAGCAGAGAGAGAGACTGGTCGAGGGACGTGCGTTCCCGGACAACCAGGAGCTGCACTTGCATGCCTTGTACGTGCTCCGGCACTTTTAGATCCGGTTGTTCTTCGATCCATCCCCATTGCGCGTCGACTTTTTGAAAAATGGCTCGCGCAGAATGCTTGTCCTGCAGATCGAAAAAGTAGGGTTTTTTATCCGCAGGGCGGGGAGGATAGGACAGGCGGCGATTTTCCTCCTCCAGCATAGGAGATTGGTCAACGATCTCTTTGCCGTCTGCGCTCCACACTTGAAATATGCGTGAGCCGCCAGCGTTGTACTGGGTCGCCACGTCAAAGTCGATATCGATGTAGAAGTCGCCGTCCGGCCAGACTCGGGCGACGCTGGCGACATTTTGAAATTCCAGCAGCAGGTCGCGATCAAAGTTGTCGATGAGAATCTTGCGCGCAACCAGATAGGCGGCGGAGCACAGGGCCAGCCCCAGCAGGCTGACGCCTACGAAGGTCATCCAGGTGGTGGTGAAACGGATGGATTTCATCGTATTGAACGTTTGGAAATTGAGCGTCGATGGTTATGACTGGCGTATCTGATAGCCATGTCCCCGGCGGGTAAGGATAAACGAAGGACGGTCTTTGTGATCAATCATTTTTCGCAGGCTGGAAATGGCGGAATCCACGACGTTGCTCATTGGTTCGATTTTGTCGTCATAGATCTTGTGTTCGATTTCCTGTCGGGACACCACACGGTGACGATTCAAAGCCAGACATTCGAGCAGCGTATACTCGCGAGGCGGGAGGGTGATTGGAACGCCACTGACGTTGACTTGTTTGCTGTGTAAATTAATGGTCAGCTCACCGATTTCCACCAGATTACTGGCGCAACCGGCACGACGGCGTAACAAAGCCTCTATGCGCGCCAACAATTCAGCGAAATCAAAAGGCTTCACTAAATAGTCGTCGGCCCCGCTGCGCAGGCCCAGTACGCGATCTTCAACATTGTCCCTGGCGGTCAGCATCAGCACCAGACTGTCAGCGCCGAGAGTGCGCAGACGGTCCAGCAATTCAAAGCCGTTCATGCGTGGGAGCATGATATCGAGAATAATCAAATCGTAGGATTGCTCGCTGGCGAGCCATAAGCCTTCCTCGCCGTCTGCGGCGGCGTCGACCACATAACCGGCGTCGCCCAATCCGATGACCAGGCTTTGGCGTAAAATGTCGGCGTCTTCAATGACCAGTAAACGCATAAAAGGGACTAGCTTCCTGTTGTGAGGGGCGTTCGCCCGGATGAGTCGGGCGCGTCCCTGCGCCCTTCCGCCTCAATTTTTATCAACATGGCGACTACATTGACATGTTAATAGCCCGGCGCAGGCTCGGTTGTTTCAAGCTAATAGTATCCTTCTATATTAGCTGTCTGATTAATTGCTTTCACAGGCGACGACGTTACGCCCGTTCAGACTGTAACCCTTCGCCCACAGGCCGGAAATGCCCACGCTTTCGAAATAAGGACAAGCCTTGCGCAGGAAACGACGCTTGGATATTTCCCCGTCGTCGCCGTCCGTGTAGTACTCCTGATTGAACACAGCCTTATTGGCGTTGAGGAAGGTATCTTCATATGCCTCACACTCTTCATACGCAAAGCATTGCTCATTGACGGCGAAATCGAAGTAAGCCACCAGCTCTTCCGCCTGACCGACGTCGTTCTTCAGACCCACGCTGAGACCACGGGCGTGAGCCGCCTGTGCGATCCAGATATTATAAGCCAGCTGGTCCGCGGCGCTGATTTCACCGTGAGTTTCGCTGCGGTTGTCGTAGCCGTCCATATTATCCGGCTCGACGGCGTCGCAGCCTGCGTCACGGGCCAGATCCAGTCGCGCTTCCATGATGGGTTTGATGGTCTGCTCCAAAGCCGTTTGGTTACCGATGTTCAACCAGGTTTCGCCGGGCCAGTCGTCCATATCGCCGTCAGCGATTACAGAATCCTCGGTGAACTGGTTGGCGTCAGGACGCCAATCTTCGCGGGTGCCTGCGCTGAAGTAGCAAATGACTTTCTTACCTTTGTTTTTCAACTGATGAATGAGGCTGTTGGAGCCGTTTTCACTGCCTTCAAACAGGTCTATGTCGTAGGCGTCCACGTCAAGGTCCATGTTGATGGAGCCATAACGCTGCAGTTGCCACATCCAGGTTGTTCCTGGCGTTGGATTCCAGATATCGCCAACGGTGTCGCCGTCGTCTCCATCGTCGCCACCGGTATCACCGCCATTGTCCCCGTCGTCGCCGTCGTCACCACCGGTATCGCCGCCGTTGTCCCCGTTGTCCCCGTTGTCGCCATCGTCGCCACCGGTATCGCCGCCATTGTCTCCATTGTCGCCGTCGTCGCCACCAGTATCTCCGCCGTTATCGCCTCCGTCGTCATCCCCATCATCGCCAGGATCTACTGCGCCGGGGCAGGACAGGCTGGTTCCGCCGTTCAGCTCGAAACTTTGCCGCCAAAGTGCGGAAATGCCTGCGCTGACGAAGTAGGAGCAGGCGTTGCCGAGGAATTGCTCTTTAGTGATGATCCCTTCCTCGCCTTTTTTATAGTACTCCTGGTTGAATACGGCTTTGCCGGCGCTGAGGAAGGTATTTTCGTATGCAACGCACTCATTGCCCCAGGCGTAGCATTGTTCATTGACGGCGAAGTCAAAATACGGAGCCAGCGCCTGTAACTGGTCGACATCATTTTTTAGTCCAATGCTGAGGCCACGGGCGTGTGCGGCTTCCGCCAGCCACTTGTTGTAGGCCAACTGATCCGCGGCGCTGATGGCGCCATGGGTTTCATCCCGGTTTGTGTAACCGTCCACATTATCCGGCTCGACGGCGTCGCAACCCGCGTCTCGGGCCAAATCCAGCCGCGCTTCCATAATGGGTTTGATGGTCTGCTCCAGAGCGGATTTATTGCCGATGTTCAACCAGGTTTCGCCGGGCCAGTCCTGCATGCCGCCATCTGCGATCACCGAGCCAGGAGCAAATTGATCTGCATCGGGACGCCAGTCTTCGCGGGTGCCGGCGCTGAAGTAACAAATTACGCGCTTGCCTTTGTTCTTCAATTGACGAATCAGGCTGTTGGAGCCACTGCCGCTGCCTTCGAACAGGTCAATGTCGTAGGCGGTGACATCCAGGTTCATATTCATGGAGCCGTAGTTTTGCAGCTGCCACATCCAGGTTGTTCCCGGTTTGGGACGCCAGATATTGGCGGTGTTTTGCGATCCTGCATTGGAGGCAGAGCTGCTGTTGGTTGCTTTTGTCTCATTATCCCGAGTCCCTGCGTCGGAGTTGCAGGCGGTGAGACCCAATGCGCAGGCTAGCGTCGCCGCAGCCAGTGCGGGTTGCAGGCGCCTGCGGGCGAAGGGCGGATTGGCGGAAATGTAAGGACCGAATAACTTCTGGGTCATTGCTGATCTCCTGAGGTTCTAATTATTAGTTAAGTAGGAAGACTGGCTCACTTTATGAGTGAGCCAATTTCATCCTAATCAGGAGAAACTTACCGGAACATTATGATTGCCTGATTTTTGCTCTGAACAAAAACTGAACTTTTTGTCGTGTTTTTAGGTGGAGGTTAGCTGCTTCTGATACTGGCTGGGGCTGCGCCCATACTGTCGCTGAAATCGTCGGCTGAAATGGCTCAGGTTGCGATATCCCAGATCGAAACAGACCCGGGTGACGGATTCTCCCTGGCGCAGGCGCTCGCCGGCGCGTTGCAGTCTTAATTGCTGCTGAAACTCCGAGGGAGCGCAGCCAAAATGGCTTTTGAATTCAGCGAAGAAACGGCTGCGGCTCATGCAGGCGATTTTGCAGAGCTGATCAATATCCAGGGGCTGCGTGATGTGTTTCTGGATATGGCTGAGGGCGGCGGCCAACCCATTAATGTCGGGCTGACGTTCGCAGGCGCCCAGTAAGAAGGCGCGGGTCTGCTGGCGCAGCATCCTCACCACTAATTCGCTGACGCCCAAGTCGATCAGGATATCCCGGTCTGGTCCGTTTTCGCTGAACGTGGCGATCATTCTCTCAAGCAGCGCCTGGGTGGCCTGAGTATGGGGAGTATGGATTAACGTCTCTGTGCGGTAGCGCCATTCTTCAAAGTCTTTATGCAGCGGCGCCACTTTGTTCATATGCGAACAGATGCTGTCCACCCGTGTGCGCGAGATCTCTACCGTCAGGCAGGACGTCGGGCGGTCCAGCTCAGCGTCGGGAAAATCTATGCTGATGGTTTCGCCGGGGGCCATCACGAAGGATTCCTGCGGCAGAAACTCCGCCGTGTAGTCGTCGCGACCGTGCAGAATTTTACGGCCGCTGATCATGCCGCAATAAAGCAGTTCGTCCGCCGACAGGCCGACGCTTTGCGCGGGCAGGTAGGTGTCGTAGACGCTCAACTCCGAGTTGGGGCCGGCGAAAGATACCCTGTTTTCTATCAGCTCGCGTGGCTCGCGGGCTGCAATGGCTATTGCTCTTGTCACCTCTGTCACCCGTCATGTTTTTATTTTTGGAGTAACCAGCAGACTTCATCGCCCGTGGACTCACAGGCAACAGATATGTACTAACAGATAAGCAGAGCCGCTGTCCAGAGGTTTAAAGTGGTTCCATGGCGGTAGTACCGCCGCGCCTGGCAGGCGCTGTCCATAACGACAAGTAGCCATAACAAAAACAGAGAGGATAACGGCATGATTTACGAACAGCCCGGTCACGATAAAGCCTTGGTTAACTTTAAAGCCCGCTACCAGAACTTTATTGGCGGCGAGTGGACGGCGCCTGTACAAGGTCGCTACTTCGACAACATCTCTCCGGTTAATGGTAAGAAGTTCTGCGAAATTCCCCGTTCCAGTGCGGAGGATATTGATCTGGCTCTGGATGCGGCGCATAAGGCCAAAGACGCCTGGGGGCGGACGTCGGCGGCGGAGCGCTCCAATCTACTGCTTAAAATTGCTGACCGCATGGAACAAAATCTGGAGATCCTGGCGGTGGCGGAAACCTGGGATAACGGTAAGCCGGTGCGGGAAACTCTGGCGGCGGATATCCCCCTCTCGGTGGATCACTTCCGCTACTTCGCCGGCTGTATTCGCGCTCAGGAGGGCGGGCTGGCGGAAATCGACGCCAATACGTTGTCCTATCACATCCATGAACCGCTGGGCGTAGTGGGGCAGATTATTCCCTGGAACTTTCCCATCCTGATGGCGGCCTGGAAGCTGGCGCCAGCCCTGGCGGCGGGCAACTGCGTGGTGCTGAAACCTGCGGAGCAGACGCCTGCTTCAATTCTGGTGTTGATGGAGTTGATCGGTGATCTGTTGCCGCCGGGCGTGGTGAATATCGTCAATGGCTGGGGAGCGGAAGCGGGTCAGGCACTGGCCACCAGCAAGCGTATCGCCAAGATCGCCTTCACCGGCTCAACCCCGGTTGGTTCGCATATCCTGAAGTGCGCGGCGGAAAACATTATTCCTTCCACCGTGGAGCTGGGTGGAAAGTCTCCTAACATCTATTTTGCGGACATCATGCGTCAGGAAGAGGCTTTTATCAGCAAATGCGTGGAAGGCATGGTGCTGGCGTTTTTCAATCAGGGAGAAGTGTGCACCTGTCCCTCTCGGGCGCTGATTCATGAGTCAATCTATGACGACTTTATCGGCAGAGTCATTGACCGCACCAAAACCATTAAGCGCGGCAACCCTCTGGATACCGACACCCAGGTGGGGGCGCAGGCCTCTCAGGAGCAGTTCGATAAAATTCTGAGTTACATCGAAATTGGCCGCAAAGAAGGTGCGCAAGTGCTGTTGGGCGGCGGGGTTGAAAAACTGAGCGGCGACTTGCAGGACGGTTTATACATCCAGCCGACCCTGTTGAAAGGCGGCAATGACATGAGAGTGTTTCAGGAGGAGATCTTTGGCCCGGTGGTCGGCGTCACGACTTTCAAAACAGAGGAGGAAGCTCTGACCATCGGCAATGACACTGAGTATGGGCTGGGCGCGGGCGTGTGGACGCGGGATATCAATCTGGCGTTCAGGATGGGGCGGCAAATCAAGGCGGGCAGGGTGTGGACTAATTGTTATCACCACTATCCGGCGCATGCGGCCTTTGGCGGCTACAAGAAATCCGGCGTTGGCCGGGAAACGCACAAGGTGGCGTTGGAGCACTACCAGCAAACCAAGAATCTGCTGGTGAGTTATGACATCAACCCCTTAGGCTTTTTCTAAATACAGACAGGGGATTTGCGGCAGGATGCGCGAACTCCCCTAAGCCCTTGACCTGAGGGCTGGACTTTCAGACTGCTTGCGGCCGACAATTTCGATACTGACAGGGCAATCGGAGTGGCCGCTTTTTTTCATGTTCGTTTTTTCTCATCGATTATGGGCGGCTACGCTGACGCTGCTTGCAATGCTATCGCTGACCGCCTGCCTAGGTCCCCCTGACACCAGCGCTGAATTATTTCAGGATTACCGTGATCGCTTGGAGCGGGTGTTAGACACTGACTTTCCTACCGCTGATCGTACGCTTCCCGTTGCGGTTTATCCTCGCAGCAAAGTGCTGCTGAGGGACGTCGCCGAGCTGAAGATCAATTTACTGGATTTCCTGGGACTTACCGGCTGTGAGTTGAACCGGCTGGTGGGCTTTCGTAATAGTTCGCTAGGCAAGATGATGCCCGCCAGTCAGAAGTGGCTATATGAGCAGCAGTTTTTGAGCTTGGGCGATGCCTGTCTGACGACGCTTGAGGCGCAAGACGAAGAGGCGGATCTCGCCCTAGAGCTGCGTGGCGCGCTGGCGAGTAAACGCGATGAGATTGGCGATGTGGCTTGGAACGCAACCTGGGCCGGGCCGGAATGGCAAGCCCTAATGTCGCAGAAAGAAGGTGGCTTCGACCTGGACTTTCAGGCTGGCGACTGGGCGGAACTGAGTCTGGCGTTATCCGCATTGGCCGAGTGGTCGGCGCGGCCGGAGTCGCCCGGTTTGGACGCCGATAGTCTGGAGGCGCTGAATCGTCGCTTGCTGACGTATCCGATGGTGGGACGGCTGCTTTTCTCTGCGGAAGAAGCTTCTGCGGAAATGGGCGCGATAGTCCAAGGGTTGCGCCGCCGACTGGCGGAGCGGCCGCTCTGTGTGAACGGGGCTCCTACAGAACGTAGCCGCATCCTGCAAAATGTGCTGGTCAATATCTACAGCGCCCGGGTGCAGCCGTATCTGGCGCAGCTGGAAAAGGCGCGTCGTGACTGGCTGCCGCCCTTGCAGCGCTCTTATAAACAATTGCAAGGAGATCGGTCAGCGGCGTTGCGGGATTTCGCACGGCGCTACTTGCAGGAAGGGGAGTTCAGTCTGTGGTGGGAATTCCGCCACAACGCCGCGGCGCATGCGGCGATATGGACGGAGATGTTGGCGCAATGCGGGTTGGCGCCCGGAAGCCGGTAAATAATGGCGTCAGAGTATCGCCAGACTGGATGACGGCGTGACCCGTAACACTTCATCAATCGTGGTCATGCCATTGGCCACTTTTTGCGCGCCGCTCAGGCGCAGCGTGCGCATGCCTTCCTTCACCGCCACTTTACGGATGCGCTCCAGGTCACATTGCTCATTGATAGACTCTTTCACGCTTTCGCTGAGCAGCATGACTTCGTAAACGCCCGCCCGTCCGCGATAGCCGGTGTTGCGGCACTCCAGACATCCTACCGGAGCGCAGGCGTGATCTGGTTTAGAGGCTTTCCAGGGCTGGATCAGATTCTGCCAGTCCTTATCGTCAATCGTGGTGGGCTCTTTGCAGTTAGGACACAGCACTCGCACCAAACGCTGCGCCATGACTCCCAATACCGTGGCTTTCACCAAGTAGCCGGGTACGCCCAGCTCAAGCAGACGGGTGATGGCGCTGGGGGCGTCGTTGGTGTGCAGCGTGGAGAGCACCAAGTGACCGGTCAACGCCGCCTGGATCGCCATTTCCGCCGTTTCCAGGTCGCGAATCTCGCCCACCATGATGATGTCGGGGTCTTGTCGCAGCAACGCTCTGACGCCGCTGGCGAAAGTCACGCCAATGCCGCTTTGCACCTGCATCTGGTTGAAGGCGGGCTCCACCATTTCGATGGGGTCTTCAATCGTACAGACGTTGACCTCCGATGTGGCCAGACTCTTCAGCGTGGAATAAAGGGTGGTGGTTTTGCCCGAGCCGGTAGGCCCCGTCACCAGAATGATGCCATTGGGCTGGCAGGTCATGGAGTTCCAGCGACGGCTGTCGTCCTGGCCGAAACCCAGGTCGGTGAAGGAGCGTAGTAATACGTCCGGGTCAAATACCCGCATGACCAGCTTTTCGCCGAAGGCGGTGGGTAGCGTGGAAAGACGCAATTCGATTTCCAGGCCATCCGGATTCTTGGTCTTGATGCGGCCGTCCTGGGGTTTGCGTTTTTCCGCTACATTCAGGCGTCCCAGTATTTTCAGCCGGCTCACCACAGCCATGGACACCTGCATGGGTAGCTCATAAACGTTGTGCAGCACGCCGTCGATACGGAACCTCACCTGACCAATCTCGCGTCGGGGCTCAATATGAATATCACTGGCGCGCTGATCGAAGGCGTACTGCAACAGCCAATCCACGATATTGACGATGTGCTGGTCGTTGGCGTCAGGATTGGCGACATTGCCCAGCTCTAGCAGCTGCTCGAAATTGCCGATAGCGGCGGAGGTCTCACCGCGTCCTCCTACGGCTTTGTCCACTGACGTGGCGAGCCGATAGAATTCAACCGTGAAACGGCGGATATCCGCAGGGTTGGCGACGACCCGTTTGATGTCTTTACGGACGACATGGCGCAGGTTGTCTTCCCAGCCTGTGACAAAGGGCTCGGCGCTGGCGATCACCACGTGATCTTTGTGAATTTCCACGCCCAGGATGCGATGACGTTGCGCATAGGCGAAGGACATCAGGGAGGCCACGCCGCGGGCGTCTATTTTCAGAGGGTCGATGTGGAAATAGGGTTGCCCCGCTTCCTTCGCCAGCCAGGAAGATAACTCCTCCAGGTCAAAGGCTTTGCCGGAATTGTGATCAATCAGGCCGGAGTTGACGACCTGCTCGATAGGGTGAAGGGCCAGTTCGCTTTTACTGCGGGGAGAACTCAGGAACTTTTCTCCTTCTTCCTGAGTGATCCGTTTCAGACGCACCAGACGCTTAATGATGTCGACGGTGGTCAGCCATTGGGGTTGTGCGGAGGCGGCGATGCTCATTGGCTTATTTTACTGTTGTCTATTCCGAAAAAGTGAGTTGCCCGCCCCAAGCCGCCGACATCGCTGTCAATGCGGCCTGGACGCCCGATTCAGGCGGCGCGGCGCGCTTGTGCGTTCCATTTAATAAAACACAGTATGGTGCTGAACAGGATAACGCTCATTACGGCGAGAGCGCCACTGATCATTAAATTCTGTCCCGCTGCGTAATCGCCGACGGCCCTTATAAAGTATAGGCAGAGCACAAAGCATAACCAGATCAGGCCGCGCACATGGCCCAGATACACCGCAGGAAAAAACGCCAGCAGCGGCAGACACTTGACGCTGACAATCAACAGCCATGAGGTTTCGGTATTTTGAGAAATGCTCTGCCAGGTGCTGAACAGCACCAAAAGGGTCAGGATCAGATAGCTCGCCGTCACTGTGGAACGGGCGATTTTAACTTTTTGCGATAGGGACAACGTTAATCTCCAGTTTTCGCGGTAGGTTTCAAGCCTTGGTGATAGCCAGTCTGTGCGCCAGTTCCGCCACCCGGCGGCCCAAAGCCCGACACAATTGCAGTTCCGTCTCGTCCGGACGACGGGCGCCATCGGAGCCAGACCAGTGGCCTGCGCCATAGGGTGAGCCGCCCCCTCGTGTTTCGCTGAGGCCGGACTCGGTATAAGGCAGGCCAACTAATAGCATGCCGTGGTGTAGCAGAGGCGTCAGCATGGTCTGCAGGGTCGTTTCCTGGCCGCCATGAAGGCTGCTGGTGGAGGTGAAAGCAGCGGCGGGTTTATCGATGAGAGCTCCCGCTTGCCATAGAGAGCCAGTCTGGTCGAGAAAGTGTTTCAAAGGGGCCGCCATGTTGCCGAAGCGGGTCGGCGATCCGATGACCAGGCCGCTACAACCTTCCAGGTCTTCCAGGGTGCAGTAAACATCGCCTTCTTCGGGAATTGCAGGGGCTGTCGCTTCACTGACCGCGGACACAGGAGGCACCGTGCGTACGCGCACGTCCATGCCTGATACTTGCGCCGCGCCGCGGGCGATATGTTGCGCCAGCACGCGGGTGGCGCCGTTACGACTGTAATAGAGCACCAGTAGATAAGGGGAGTCGGTCGCTGACTTCATGGTTTCCTTCTTCTATATAGATAGATGGACTAATTACAGCAGTTCGTTGACGTTTTCCGGCGGGCGGCCCAGGACTGCGCGATCGCCTTTGATGACGATCGGGCGTTCGATCAGTTTGGGATGGGCCGCCATTGCATCGATCAAGGCGTCTTCGCTCAAGTCGGCGTTAGCCAAGTTAAGAGTTTTGTATTCTTCTTCACCTTTACGCAACAGGTCTCTGGCGGAAATGCCGAGCTTGGCCAAGGCCGCTTTCAGCTCTGCAGCATTGGGGGGCGTTTCCAGGTACTTCACTACGGTGGGCTCCACGCCGCTGTCTTCAATAATTTGCAGTGTCTGCCGGGATTTTGAGCAGCGTGGGTTATGCCAGATAGTGAGGGCGCTTTTACTCATCGTCGGTTTCCTGTTGTTGCAGTAAGGGGGCAAGTTTAAGCATCTGTGGAACGCATTTCTAACACTTTCAATGACGGAAAGGCCAGACTCCCATTTCCCCCGCTTTTTTCGTGTAGAATGCCGGTCAGCGTATTACTTGGAGAACCATTTTGATCGCCCGTCAAATTACCCTCGGACTGTTTCAAGTCATCGCAAGTGGCGTCTCGACCATACGTCAGGTCATATTCAAAGCGCTGATCGCAGGAGCCCTGCTGGCGTTACTGGCGGGCTGTTCGGAAGACAAAGGCGATGCGCCGCTGACGACTGTGGTGAAGCTGGCGGATGGTGGAGAAATCAATCTGGATCATCTGGGCGGGCAGTGGATCATTCTGAATTTTTGGGCGGAGTGGTGTGGCCCCTGTAAGGTTGAAATTCCTGAGTTGAATGAGCTAAATAGACATCCCGGCGTCATTGTTCTGGGGGTGGATTATGATGGCCACAACGGGGAGGCGCTGACCAAAACCATCGACAAAATGGGCATTAACTTCCCGGTTTTGCAAGGCGAACCGACTCGTCATTGGAAAGTGGAAATCCCCAAGGTGTTGCCGACCACGCTGTTGATTCATGACGGCAAGGTGCAGCGCGAGATGATCGGCGCACAGACGAAAAATGCGATTTTGTCGGCTATTCCACAATAATCGCCGCCAATTGGCGTCTATATTTAAGAATTTGTGACTTTACTGAGAATTGTTGGCTAGCGCGGATCTGAAAGCCGTGTTGCACGAAGAAACTGGAGATAAAGGCCCGATGGGCGATTTTATTCATTTACGCATTCACACAGAATTTTCTCTGGTTGACGGACTGGTAAAGGTCAAACCTTTAGTTAAAAAGCTGGCCGAAATGGGGATGCCAGCGGTGGCGGTGACCGATCAGTCCAACATGTGCTGTCTGGTCAAGTACTACAAAGCGGCGTCGGGCGCAGGCGTGAAGCCGGTTGTCGGCGCTGATGTCTGGGTTGAAAACCTGGACGACCCCTTGGCTCCATCTCGACTCACGTTATTCGCCCGCAATGAAACCGGCTACCGCAACCTGACGGAGCTCATATCCCGCGGCTTCACTGAAGGCCAGTCCCATGGTCGCGCCATTCTGAAGAAAGACTGGATCGCCGCCCAGGCGGAAGGCATGTTGGCGATGTCCGGCGCCAAATACGGCGAAGTCGGTCAGGCGTTGTTGGCGGGCAAACCGGAGCTGGCGCGCGAGCGGCTGGCCTTTTGGATGGAAATGTTCCCGGATGCGTTTTATCTGGAACTGCAACGCACGGGTCGGATTAATGACGAAGAGTGCGTGCATGCCTCTGTCGAATTGGCGATGGAAACCGGCTGCCCGGTTGTCGCCACTAACGATGTGCATTTCCTTGAGCGCGACGACTTTGAAGCCCATGAGGCGCGGGTCTGTATCCACGAAAGCCGCACTTTGGACGACCCGCGTCGTGAGCGCCGCTTCAGTGAAGAGCAATACCTGAAGTCGGCGGAGGAAATGTGCGAGCTGTTCTCGGATATTCCCGAGGCGATTGAGAATACGGTGGAAATCGCCAAGCGCTGTAACGTCAGCTTGCGCTTGGGTAAATACTTCCTGCCGAACTATCCCATTCCAGAAGGCATGACCATTGATGAGTTTTTCATCAAGGTCTCGGAAGATGGACTCGAGGAGCGACTGGCTACGCTTTTCAAACAAGACGACCCTCAGTACGAGAGTAAACGTCAAAGCTATTATGATCGGCTGAAGTTTGAGCTGGATATCATCACCCAGATGGGGTTCCCCGGCTACTTCCTCATCGTTATGGACTTCATCAAGTGGGCCAAGAACAACGGCGTGCCGGTAGGACCGGGACGGGGGTCCGGCGCCGGCTCTCTGGTGGCCTATGCGCTAAAAATCACCGATTTGGATCCTCTCGCCTACGACTTGCTGTTCGAGCGATTCCTGAACCCAGAGCGGGTGTCGATGCCGGACTTTGACGTCGACTTCTGCATGGAAGGCCGCGACCGGGTTATCGCCTATGTGGCCGAAGCCTATGGGCGTAATGCGGTGTCCCAGATCATCACCTTCGGAACCATGGCGGCGAAGGCGGTAGTGAGGGACGTGGCGCGGGTGCAGGGGCGGCCGTACTCCATGGGCGATCGCCTGTCCAAGCTGATCCCCTTCGAAGTAGGCATGACTCTGGCCAAGGCCTATGAGCAGGAAGAGCCGCTGCGGGAATATCTGTCCACGGATGAAGAAGCGGCGGAAATCTGGGAAATGGCGCGCAAGCTGGAAGGGGTCACCCGTAACGTCGGTAAGCACGCCGGTGGGGTGGTGATTGCGCCCACCAAGTTGACGGACTTTGCGCCTTTGTACTGTGATGAAACCGGCTCGGGTCTGGTGACTCAGTTCGATAAGGACGACGTAGAGTCGGCAGGTCTGGTCAAGTTCGACTTCCTGGGGCTGCGTACCTTGACCATCGTTGATTGGGCGGTGGATATCATTAACCGCCAGCAGGCGGAAAAAGGCGAGCCGCCGCTGGATATCAACTTTATCCCGCTGGATGACGCGCCGACCTTCAATCTGCTCAAGCATGGTGAAACCACTGCGGTGTTCCAGCTTGAATCCCGCGGTATGAAAGAACTTATCCGGCGTCTGATGCCGGACTGTTTTGAAGACATCATCGCTCTTGTGGCCCTGTTCCGCCCGGGGCCGCTGCAGTCAGGCATGGTTGACGACTTTATCAACCGTAAACACGGACGCGCCGAACTGGCCTATCCGCATCCGGATTATCAGCTGGAATCATTGAAACCCGTCCTGCAGCCCACCTACGGCATCATCCTGTATCAGGAGCAGGTCATGCAGATCGCTCAGGTGATGGCGGGATATACGCTTGGCGGCGCGGACTTGCTGCGTCGAGCCATGGGTAAAAAGAAACCCGAGGAGATGGCCAAGCAAAAGGCGATTTTCGTAGAGGGGAGCATTAATCAGGGGATTGGGCAGGATCTGGCGGAAAAGATCTTCGACCTGGTGGAAAAGTTTGCGGGTTACGGCTTTAACAAATCCCACTCCGCCGCCTACGCTTTGGTGTCCTACCAGACCGCCTGGCTGAAGTGTCACTTTCCAGCGCCGTTCATGGCGGCGGTGCTCACTGCGGATATGCAGAACACCGATAAAGTGGTGACGCTGGTGGAAGAGTGCCGGCGTATGAAACTGGATTTGGTGTTGCCGGACGTTAACAACAGTAGTTATACCTTCACCGTCGACGATAAGCATCGCATTGTCTATGGCTTGGGCGCCGTAAAAGGGCTGGGTGAAGGCCCTGTGCAGAGCATTCTGGACGCCCGCAAAGAAGGTGGCCCCTTCCGCGACCTGTTCGATTTCTGTCAGCGAGTGGATTTACGCCGGGTCAACAAGCGCGCTTTGGAAGCGCTGGTCCGCTCAGGCGCGATGGACAAGCTGGGGCCAAACCGCGCCCGTATGATGGCCTCCATCAATGAAGCAGTCCGTCGCGCGGATCAACATTCCCGTAATGAAGACGCCGGTATGCTGGACTTGTTCGGCGAGGTGGTGCCGGAAACCGATCCGAATCCCTACAGCGCGACGGAAGGCATGCAGGAGTGGAGCGATAAGGAGCGTCTGAAATTAGAGAAGGAGACTCTGGGCCTGTATCTGACTGGCCACCCGTTTGATGAATATGAGCAGGAAGTGCGCCGATTCGTGCGTACGCCCATTTCGGAGTTGCGTCCCGGCAAGAGCCCGCAAAATGTGGCGGGTCTGGTGGTGGCGGTGCGCACGATGAAGAGCAAACGCGGCGGATATATCGGTTTTGCTACGTTGGATGATCGTAGCGGCCGTATTGAAGTGACTTTTTTCTCCGACGCCTACGAGCAAGCCAAAGAAATGCTGCACAACGACCGCATTCTGGTTGTGGAGGGCGTTGTTGGCGAAGATGACTACTCTGGTGGGCTTTCTGTCCGGGCGAAATTGACTTCGGACATTGGTCAAGCACGATTGAAGTTCGCCAAAGAGCTTATTCTCTTTGTACACGAAAAAGACTTTAATAACGGCTTTATTGACGAACTGGGCGGCGTTTTGGGAGAACATCGCGCCGAGGGCTGCCCGGTTTTGATCAATTATGAAACGGAAACCGCCCGCACCAGACTGCGTCTGGCGGAAGATTGGCGGGTTAATCCAAGCGATGAATTGATTCAGGGGCTGCGATATTTGTTGGGCAAGGAGCGGGTGCAACTGCGCTACAGTTGATCCCTCGCTTGTATCCGGCAAGGCATGGAATGACATGCGCGCCAGCTCAAGCTCAAGAGACATAGCCGAGCAAGAAAAACTATGAGTAAGCATGAAAAGCAGATGAACCCTTACTATCTCGACTTCGAACAGCCGATCGCTGAGCTGGAGGAAAAGATAGAGGAGTTGCGTCTGGTTGGTAACGACAGTGAGTTGAATATCACTGACGAGATCAACCGTCTGAAGTCCAAGAGCGTGTCGCTCACGGAAAATATTTTTGCGGATCTGTCCTCTTGGGATATTTCCCGCCTGTCCCGTCACCCCAAGCGTCCTTATACGCTGGACTACGTGCGGATGATTTTCGAAGATTTCGACGAATTGCATGGCGACCGTAAATACGCTGACGATCAGGCTATCGTTGGTGGTATCGCCAGACTGGATGATGAGCCCGTTATGATCATCGGACATCAGAAAGGTCGCGAAATCAAAGAGAAAGTGAAGCGTAACTTCGGCATGCCGCGCCCAGAAGGTTATCGCAAGGCGTTACGCATGATGGAAATGGCCGAGCGCTTCAAAATGCCGATTCTGACTTTCATTGATACCCCGGGCGCCTATCCGGGCATCGGGGCGGAAGAGCGTGGTCAAAGCGAGGCGATTGCATTTAACTTGGCGGTCATGTCCCGCTTGAAGACGCCGATCATCTCAACGGTCATCGGTGAGGGCGGTTCCGGCGGCGCTCTGGCGGTTGGCGTTTGCGACCGCTTGATCATGCTGCAATATTCCACTTATTCCGTTATCTCTCCAGAAGGCTGCGCCTCCATTCTGTGGAAAAATGCTGAGTACGCCGCCAACGCAGCGGAAGCGATGGGCATTACGGCCAAGCGTCTTGCAGAGCTGGGCTTTGCGGACAAGGTGCTGGATGAGCCTCTGGGCGGTGCGCATCGCAACCCTGAACTGATGGCTGGTCATATCAAAGCGGCTCTGAAAGATTCTCTAAGCCAGTTGCTGGAAATGGATACCGAGGAGCTGGTCGCAGAGCGGTATAAACGCCTGACCTCCTATGAGCGCTTCCTCTAAGACTCCCCATGACGCCGCTGAAATCGAGCGGCGTCTTCTCTCGGCCCTGCGCGGCCTGCCTGACTTTTCCCGTTTGTATATCGCCTATAGCGGCGGCCTGGATTCCAGCGTGCTGCTGCATGCTGCGCGGCGCGTTTGGCCTGCAGAGGCGCATATTGAAGCGATTCATGTGCATCATGGACTCAGCCCGAATGCCGACGCCTGGATGGAGCATTGTCAGAAGGAATGTCGGAGTGTGGACATAAGATGCCATGCGCATCCCGTGAGCGTGGCGATGAATGGCGATGGTCTTGAGGCGGCTGCGAGAGAGGCCCGTTATATCGTATTCGAGCATTATCTGAATGAGTGTGCGGGAGCGGTGTTGTTGCAGGGCCATCATCAGAATGATCAGGCTGAAACTATCCTGTTTCGGCTGCTAAAAGGACATGGTGTGAAAGGGCTGGCTGGCATCCCTGGTCAGCGCTCTTTGGGCAAAGGCATGCTGAGACGGCCTTTGCTTGGCTTCACTCGCTCGGAGCTGGAAGCGCTGGCGCAACGCTGGGGATTGAGTTGGGTGGAGGATGAAAGTAACGTCGCCGCCGTGTTTGATAGAAATTTTCTTCGTAATGACATACTTCGGCCAATGAGCGCGCGATGGCGAAATGCTGTGGCGATGATCGCCGAGACCGGCCGGCGTATGTCGGAAGCCGCGAATCTGTTGGATGAGTTGGCGGAGATGGATTTACAGGGCGAATCAATAAGTGCGGACGAGTTGGAGCTTGCTGTGTTATCAGGTTTGTCGCCTCATCGCAGAAAAAATGCGCTGCGATACTGGCTGCAAACCGCCGGCTTTACGCCATCTGAAGGCGATCTGGTCGAAATTCTGGCGCAGATGCTTCATGCAGAAGGCTCCCGTCAGCCATGCTATCCATTAGGCGAAAGCGTTTTGCGTCGGCACGATGGGAAGCTATATATCACGGAAAGGATTGATGCGCCTCCATCGGAGTACGAAGTGGTCTGGCCTCTGGCTGAGGCATTGTTGACCCCTGTTGGGAGGCTGATGGCTGAGCCCGCTACCGAGGGGCTGCGTCAACCTACAACCGATGAAACGGTAATTGTTCGATTTCGTCGTGGAGGGGAGCGTTTTCGACCCAAGGGGCGCGGTGGTTCCTGTCCTTTAAAAAAATGGTTGCAGGAGCAGGGCATTCCTCCGTGGCGACGGGACAGCATTCCGTTGATTTATTTCAATGATGAGCTGGCTGCGGTGGGGAGTTACGGCATAGCGGAGCAATTCGTCGCTTCGGAAAATGCATGGCTGCCGGCGCTCCATCCAATCCTCTAGCTCGTAATTCTACTGTGTCTGATTGAAGCCCACTTTAAGCCAATATTGGCTCCCTTTCGGCGTGGAATCCGGCAGATAAGGGTTGTCCAAAACGAATAGTTTTCTGCCGCTAAGATTGGCTCTCTCCAGCATGCTCTGATGATGAGAAAAGAAAAGCTGATCAAAGCTGCCGTCTGCAATCGCCTTCTGTAGACCGGTTTCCACGCGCTGCGCGAGATCCTTGTTTGACTTGTTCACAACAAAATAAACGGGCAGGGGGTAATACATGAGAATGGAGTCTTCCACTTTTAATTCTGGAAGAAACGGATGGCGTTGCTCGTATTCATCCCATGCTTCATTTATACCCCGAGGAAAATAATCGAACCTTTCGGTAATGAGCATCTTGAACAGCGTCTCGTAATCTGAGGAGAGTTCAAGTGGGATGCTGTTCGCCTTGAGTACATGAACATCGGGCCAGTCATGGCCAAAGCCGGCGGTCAGGGTTTTTAACTCATTTAGGGACTTGATGGCGTGAAAGCGACCTTGATCGGATTGGCGAATCAAAAATACACGATATCCCAGAGCGCCTTTTAGTATGGGAATGCGAACGGGGAGGAAGTTGTCATCTAATGAGCCGTTCTCAGGTCTCCAAATGATATCGATGTTGAATCCCTGGCGCAGGAATATCTCGTTGCGAGTCTGGGATGCCCTGATTTTTGCGTCTTCTATTGTATAGGTTCCGTGAGAGCTGAGCGTCTCCTCCAGGGCCAGCTTTAGCAGCTGCCTCGGATACTCATATCGAAGGTCCATTTCGGATTCAGGAACTGGATATCTTACTTTAGTTACTTCTAACGCCTCTGCAAAAAGTGAAAGTGACAGCAAGAGAATCGCCCCAGTCGCTTGCAATGTGAAACGAAAAGGTCGTGACGTCGCAGTGACGCATTTTGTCGCGGATTGATTTTTTGAGTTCGAGCCAGCCATAGTTGAAGTATAGCCATTGGACTGGAAACAGCCGGGGCGTTTGCCCATAACGCGCTTTTTAGCTGGTCGCGGCGGCAGGATGCGTCGTTGTCAATCCGGGGAATTCATCGCATCATTCGTTGAGATACCCCCCTGTTTCTGTTATTCTGGCGTCCCATCTTTGAGATGAATATCTCCCTCCTTTCCGATTAACATCTGTTACACCAACGGGTTTTGCATGACGCGCTATATATTCGTCACAGGTGGGGTTGTTTCTTCCTTGGGGAAGGGCATCGCATCCGCATCATTGGCCGCTATCCTTGAAGCACGCGGACTAAAAGTCACCATCCTGAAACTGGATCCTTACATCAACGTGGACCCGGGCACCATGAGCCCCTTCCAGCACGGAGAAGTCTTCGTCACCGAAGACGGCGCGGAAACGGATCTCGACCTTGGCCACTACGAGCGGTTTATCCGCACGACCATGACCAAGCGTAATAACTTCACCACTGGTCGCGTATATGAAACCGTGTTGCGCAAAGAGCGTCGCGGCGATTATTTGGGCGGCACCGTACAGGTCATTCCGCATATTACTGACGAAATTAAGCGCCGGATCGTTGAAGGCGCTGGCGATGCGGATGTGGCGCTGGTTGAAATCGGCGGCACAGTGGGAGACATCGAATCGTTGCCGTTCCTTGAGGCCACTCGTCAGCTGAAAGTGGAAGTAGGCTCCAAGCGTGCGCTATTTATGCATTTGACACTGGTGCCCTATATCGCCACCGCCGGCGAGGTGAAAACCAAGCCGACCCAGCACTCTGTTAAAGAGATGCGCTCGATTGGTTTGCAGCCGGATATTCTGGTATGCCGTTCTGAGCACAGTATTGATCAGTCTTCCCGTCGCAAGATCGCGCTGTTCACTAACGTTGAAGAGCGTGCGGTTATCGCTCTGGAAGACGCCAAATCCATCTACTCTATTCCCATGATGCTACATGCCCAGGGACTGGATGAGATTATTGTGGAGCGTTTCGGGCTGGAATGCGGCGCGGCTGACCTTAGTGAGTGGCAGAATGTCGTCGACAATGAAGCCAACCCTGAACATGAAGTCACCATCGCCATGGTTGGCAAGTACATGGAGCTGCTGGACGCCTATAAATCCTTGATTGAGGCGTTGAAGCATGCGGGTATTCGTAATAAGACGAAGGTGAATATTCGTTACATCGACTCCGAACAGGTTTACCAGCAAGGCGTTGATTTGCTCAAAGGCGTAGACGCGATTTTGGTGCCAGGCGGTTTTGGTGAGCGGGGCGTGGAAGGCAAGATCCAAACAGTCCGTTATGCTCGTGAGAATAAAATCCCATATTTAGGTATCTGCTTGGGATTACAGGTTGCGGTAATTGAATATGCTCGCCATATGGCGGGTATGGAAGACGCCCACAGTACTGAGTTTAATCCCAAATCCGCTCACCCGGTTGTAGGCTTGATCACTGAATGGCAGGATGCGAGCGGCAAAACCGAGCAGCGTAATGAAGCTTCCGATCTCGGCGGAACCATGCGCCTGGGCGCACAGGAATGTAAGTTGGTTGAAGGCTCCACAGTGCGCGAATGTTATGGTAAGTCCATAATTCAAGAGCGCCATCGTCACCGCTATGAGGTGAACGGTAATCTTGTTCCAAGGTTGGAGGAAGCTGGCCTGCAGGTAGCGGGTTGGTCTCAGGACGGTTCTTTGGTGGAAGTGGTTGAAGTAAAAGATCACCCATGGTTCGTGGCCTGTCAGTTCCATCCTGAGTTCAAGTCGACGCCCCGTGATGGACATCCACTGTTTGAAGGCTTTGTTCGCGCAGCTTTGGAGAATGCTGTCGAAAAATAGGCGGTTCCATGCATTTTGTTCCATGAACAAAAGTTGAGGGTTATTTGAGAGGCCGCTTTTGCTAAAATAGCGGCCTTTTCATTTTATGGCCCAATGCAACCCCGGGCGTTAGATGGGGATGCTCAACAATAAGGTTGAATACATGTCAACTAGAACTGTGAAAGTGGGCGGTATTGATATCGCAAACGATCGTCCCTTTGTTCTGTTCGGCGGTATGAATGTGCTGGAATCGCGTGATCTGGCTCTTCAAGTCGCAGAATCCTATGTAAAAGTTACCCAGAAGCTGGGCATCCCATACGTTTTCAAAGCCTCTTTCGACAAAGCCAACCGTTCATCAATCAATTCCTACCGTGGTCCGGGTCTGGATGACGGCCTAAAAATCTTCGAAGAAATCAAACGCACATTTAATGTTCCTGTCATTACGGATGTGCATGAGCCGCATCAGGCGCAGCCTGTAGCGGAAGTGGCTGATATTATTCAGTTGCCAGCTTTCTTGTCCCGTCAGACTGATCTTGTGGCTGCAATGGCGAGGACAGGGCGCCCAGTCAATATCAAGAAGGCTCAGTTTTTGGCTCCACAAGAAATGAAGCACATTCTGAGCAAGTGTGAGGAAGCAGGGAATGATCAGTTGATTCTTTGTGAGCGTGGCTCCTCGTTTGGATATAACAATTTAGTGGTCGACATGCTTGGCTTTGGCATTATGAAGCAATTTGGCTACCCGGTATTTTTTGACGTGACGCACTCTTTGCAAATGCCTGGTGGGCTATCTAGTTCGGCTGGCGGTCGTAGAGAGCAAGTTGTGCAGTTAGCTCGTTCAGGAATGGCTGTTGGCTTGGCGGGGTTGTTCCTGGAGGCGCATCCTGATCCTGATGTGGCCAAATGCGATGGCCCCTGTGCGTTGCGCTTGTCCCAGCTCGAACCGTTTTTGGCGCAAATGAAAGCGCTGGACGATATGGTCAAACAATTTCCCAATATTGATACTGCGTGAGGAAGGGTGAGTTGTCGTGGCGCTGAAACGATTGCCTCTCGTGGCGGGTCGTAAGGCGCTTCCGATGACTGTAATAACCACAATAATTATTGATTCCGAAACATTACCAACTGTTACAGGAGAAATTGAGATATGGCGGAAATAGTAGATGTGCGCGCCCGAGAGGTGCTTGACTCTCGCGGTAATCCCACCGTTGAAGCGGATGTGGTGCTGAAGTCTGGCGTTGTTGGTTCCGCATGCGCGCCGTCAGGGGCCTCCACGGGTTCTCGCGAAGCTTTGGAGTTGCGCGATAAAGATCCTGCGCGTTACATGGGTAAAGGCGTGTTGAAGGCGGTCGATGCAGTTAATACTTCCATTCGTTCCGCTTTGATAGGGAAGGATGCGAGGGAGCAGCGTGAACTGGATCGTATTATGATTGAGCTGGATGGCACTGAAAATAAAGCCAATCTGGGCGCAAATGCGATTCTGGCTGTCTCTTTGGCTGCGGCGAAAGCGGCTGCGCAAGAAAAAGGCGTGCCTCTTTATGCGCACATTGCCGACGTCAATGGTACGTCTGGGCAGTACTCTATGCCTGTGCCAATGATGAATATTCTCAATGGCGGTGAGCATGCAGACAATAATGTCGATATTCAGGAGTTCATGGTTCAGCCAGTGGGAGTGGCCAGCTTCAGTGAAGCGCTGCGTGTTGGCGCCGAAATTTTTCATAACCTGAAGAAAGTCCTGCACGACAAAGGTCTGAATACGGCTGTCGGAGATGAGGGTGGCTTCGCCCCCAATTTGCCATCTAATGAAGCGGCGCTGGCTGCGATTGAAGAGGCTGTCACTAAGGCTGGCTATAAACTTGGCTCTGATGTGACCTTGGCGTTGGACTGCGCGTCCTCTGAGTTTTACAAAGAAGGGCAGTATAACCTCTCCGGTGAAGGTAAAGTTTTCTCGTCTGAAGAGTTTGCTGACTACCTGGGTGACTTGTCTCAACGTTATCCCATCGTCTCTATCGAAGATGGGATGGATGAGAGTGACTGGGATGGCTGGGCGGCTTTGACCAGAAAGCTGGGAGACAAAGTGCAGTTAGTGGGCGACGACTTGTTTGTGACTAACACCAAGATCTTGAAGCAGGGAATTGATAAAGGCATCGCCAACTCCATCCTGATCAAGTTCAACCAGATCGGCAGTCTGTCTGAAACGCTGGATGCTATTAAAATGGCGAAGGACGCGGGCTTTACAGCCGTAATTTCTCATCGTTCAGGTGAAACGGAAGATACGACTATTGCAGACTTGGCTGTTGCTACTAGTGCAGGGCAAATCAAAACTGGCTCATTGTGTCGTTCAGATCGCGTAGCGAAGTACAACCGCTTGCTGCGGATTGAAGAAGAGTTGGCTGGCAGCGCGCCTTATCGTGGCCTGAAAGAGATCAAGGGGCAGGGATAAAAGCTGTTCAAAAAAGGAGGGCGAATGCCCTCCTTTTTTATTGTTAGGGATCGGCTGATGGGGATGGTAAAAACTTTTCTTAAAAAAG
>NZ_JAPELK010000015.1:0-123014 GCF_029813005.1 Hahella sp. CR1 | reverse complement strand
TAACCACACAGAATCAACTATCCGACTCGGCAAGATGGCTCAATGGGACCTCTAAGATTACTTGCGACAAGTTACTATTAAGCCAAGACCAATAAATAGAAAAACGGTCTCCAAACCAGCAACCTTTCGTATGATGACCGGGGCGTTATACCGCCCCGCCCCTCACTCTTCCTTACGCCGCACGAAGATCGACAACGCCGCCAGTCCGCCGGAGCCCGCCATCAATAACAGAGACACCGCATTCAACACCGGCGTTGAACCCTCCCGCAGGCGGTCGAACATGGCGATGGTCAGAGGCGCGTCCGATCCCACCAGCATCAGAGTGGTGTTGAAGTTTTCGAAGGACATCAGAAAACTGACGATACCGGCGCCGACCAGCGCTGGTTTCAGGAACGGCAGCGTAATGGTGCGCAGCACGTCAAAATGGGACGCCCCCAGATTCAGCGCCGCCTCTTCCAGACTGACGTCGAACTTGCGTAGGCGCGCGGAGATCACCAGAGTCGCGATAGTCGTGATGAACGCAAACTGCCCTATCACCACCAGAACCAGCCCCGGACGGAGTGCTTCCAGATCATAGGAAAAGGTTTCCTCCACCCAGTTGGCGATGCTGCTGCTGAACACCAGCACAGACACCCCCAGAATCACTCCAGGAATCACCAGTGGCGTCAGCATCAACACATACAGCAGATTTTTACCGGGAAAGTCATGTCGCTCAAACAGGAATGCGTTACAGGTGGCCAGCGCCAGGCTGACGACAGTGGTGCACACCGCCACCTGCAAACTTACCAGGATGCTTTCCAGCAGTTCAGTATCGTGAAAGATGCCGAGCTGGGGCGATTTTTCTCCCAGAAACCAGCCCAGCGTCGCGCCTTTCCAGGGCATCGCCGGAAACAGGGAATCGTTAAACGCAAACACCGCCACCACCGTCAGCGGGGCAGCCAGATAAACAAAAAACGCCGCCACATAGGCGTGATAAGCGCCGCGAAAATAGCGACTGGACGGAATTGAGGCCAGCATAAAAAGGCTCCTTAGCTCATCACTTTGGTGAAGGACTGCCGCGACAGACGCAACCCAATCCAGACAATCAACGAAGACAGGATCAGCAGCAATATTCCGAAAGCGGAACCCTGCTCCCAGTTAAATCGAGTAATGAACTGGGTGTAGATCTGTTCGGTGAACCAAAGGCTGTCTTTACCGCCCAGCAGGGTTGGCGTCAGGTAATTGCCCAGGGTGAGCATGAACACCACGATACATCCGCTGACGATTCCCGGCGCAGCATGGGGAATCACCACATCGCGCATGACCCGCCAATGACTGGCGCCCAGGTCGTAGGCGGCCTCAATCAGACTGTCGTCGAGGCTGTCCAGCGTCGATACCAGCGGCACTACCATAAACAGCATGGAGGTATACACCAGCCCGACCATAATGGTGGCGTCCTGATAAAGCATCTCCACCGGGCCATCCACCCAGCCCAGCCATTGCAGCAGGGAACTGAGCACGCCGGTTTCCCGCAACAGGATCATCCAACCGTAGGTTCGCACCAGTTCGCTGACCCAGAACGGCACCAGACACAACAGAAACAGCAATGGCCGCAGTCTGCCTCGCGCCACCTTGGCGATGTAGAAGGAAATCGGAAATGCGATCAGCAGCGTCAAAGCGGTCGCCATGATCGACATCACCGCCGTACGCATGAAGGTGCGCCAATACAGGGGCTCCGTAAAAAAGGCGGTGTAATTGCTCCAGCTGAACGCATAGGTCCCGGCGGACACACGTTCACGCAGAGAGATCATCGCCATGTCCACATGAGGCAGCGCAATCAGCAGCGTCAGCCACAATAGAATCGGCGTTAGCAGCAACGCCAGTCCGAATTTGAAGTGTTGGGGTTTCATGGCGCCCCCTACACTGGAAAACAGCTACATTGGCCAGCCGCCCAGGACAACAGCACTCGCTGCCCTTTGCCAATATTGTGGAACATTGGCGTTTGCGGCAGCGCCACAGAAATAGACTCGCTGCTGTGATCCAGGCTCACCTGCACCTGACTGCGGGCGCCATCGAACAACACCGCGTCCACCATACCGCTGAAGCAGTTTTCGCCTCCGCGGCCAGCTCCCGCATCGCCGTGAGACGATGCTGAGGCTAACTCAATTTTCACCGCCTCAGGCCGTAAGTAGACTTGCGCCTCCTGTCCCTGCTGCAGATTTTCCAGCGCGCCCTCCACACGAAACTGCAGCCCGCTCGCCGTGCGAATCGCCGCACCATCTGAGTCACGGCTGACCAAGGTTCCGCGCCAGCAGTTGCTATCGCCGACAAAGCTGGCGACAAAGGCCGTATCAGGCTGATAATACAGTTCCTGCGGCGTGCCGACTTGCTCAAAACGCCCTTTGTTCATCACCGCAATATGGTCGGACATCACCAGCGCTTCGGATTGGTCATGGGTGATATAAACAAAGGTGGTGCCGAACTTTTCCTGCAGGTGTTTCAGCTCTACTTTCATCTGTTCGCGCAATTTCAGGTCGAGCGCGCCCAGCGGTTCATCCAGCAGCAAGACGTCCGGTTTCAGCACCAGACAGCGAGCAATGGCGATACGCTGTTTTTGTCCGCCCGACAACTGGTCAATACGCTTGCCGCCGGAATCCGGCAATCCAACCCGCGCCAGCATATCCTTCACCGCCGTCTCAATCTCATGACGCGGCGCTTTTCTTCGCCGTAAACCATAAGCCACGTTTTCCGCCACCGTCATATTGGGGAACAGCGCCAGGTGCTGAAACACCATATTCACCGGTCGCTTGTTCGGCGGCGTATCCAACACCGAGCGCCCCTTGATGAGGATATCCCCCGCATCAGGCTGCTGAAAACCCGCCAGCATGCGCAACAAAGTGGTCTTGCCGCACCCGGAAGGGCCGAGGATGGAAAAAAAACTGCCTTGAGGTATTTGGAAGGAGACGTCGTTCACTGCGGTAAAAGCGGCGAAATTCTTGCGGACGTTGCGACACTCAAGGTCGAAGGAAGTCGTGACTGGATCGGACATAGGCGTACTTACACACTGAAGTTGGTCGGCGCATGGCGACAGCGGGCGCGCCCAACGACCATGTCATCAACCGGGCTCGCCTTTGTCGACCTCGCCAGAAAAAAAGCAACCCGCCACGATACAAACGCATCGTGGCGGGAGTTTTGTTATGACGATAGAGTAACGGAAGTTACAGTCTGGCGGCTTTCACCCGATCCAGAACTTTGCCTTCCATCTCTTCCAACCCGGGAGGAACCGGTGGATACCATTTGATGTTATCCACGGCTTGCGCGGAAAAGCTTTCCTGGAACTGCTTCTTGAGGGTGGCGTTGACATATTCGTCGCTGCCTTTGGATGCCGTGAAGTTGCCGGCGGATTCGGTGATTTTCGCCGCGATTTCCGGACGCATCACGAAATTGATCCACTTATAGGCGGCGTCTTCCGCTTTGGTTTTACGCGGCAGCGCAAAGGTGTCGATCCAGCCCAACGCTCCAGATTTCGGCGCTACGAAAGTGACGTCCGGTATTTCGCTGTTCAGTTTCCAGCCGCCGGAATCCCAGGCCATGGCCGCTTTGACTTCGCCGGAGCGAATCAAGTTGAGCAGGTCGTCGCCGCCGCTCCAGTAGGTTTTTACCGCGCCTTTGCAGGAAATCAGCTTTTCTTCGACTTTATTCAGAATGGCCTGGTATTTGTTTTTATCGCTGTAAGCGGAGAACGGGTCCTCGCCCATTGCGAAGGCGAATCCGATCAGCGTTGGACGCTTCAGGCGGTAGGACACGTCGCCGTTCAGGCCGGCGGCGCAAAGGTCGGTGTAGTCCGCCACCGCAGGCGCGCTTTTACGGTTGACGATCAGGCCGCTGGTGCCCCAGACGTGAGGAACGCCGTACACTTTGCCGTCCAGCTGCGTGTTCTTGCGGGTCGCTTCCAGCATGGAGGGAATGAATTTGTCAGCGTCGATTTTAGACAGGTCGATGGGTTTGTAGATGTTGAAGTCCGCCTGGGCGCTGGTGACGCGATCCTGGCTCGGCTGCGCCAGATCGAATCCGGAGCCGCCGGTGGCGCGCATTTTGGAGATCATATCTTCATTGTTGGATTTGGTGACTTCCACGTCGATGCCGGTTTCCTTCTCGAACTGCGCCACCACTTCATCCGGAGCATAACCGCCCCAGGTCAGCAATCGTAAAGTTTCAGCATTGGCGACACTACTTGCCAAAGCGCCGATTAATAACGTCAGGGATGCTCTCTTAAATACTTTCTTCATGATCTTTCCTTATTTCCCAGTAAAGCGCGGGACAAAAGACCCCGTCGCCGATTCAGGTCAGCAAACCACGTCAACCTAACAGTGTCATATGACTGAAATATGACAATTTATAGATGCTCACCCACTGACGCAATCCCTGAGGAAGCGTGCTAAAATTATACGTTTTGTGATACTGCGATCTTTTATTGATCGCCAACACGATTGTTATGCTCAGCGAAGACTTCGATATTATCAGCGCCCGCCTCGCCGCCGACGCACTCAAACAGGTGCTGGCCGCGCGCACCCACAAGAAAAAAGTGTGGGGCCAGGTGATCGTCAGGCCCGGGCAATTGGGCGACGCGCTGCGCCTTCCCACCATCACCTCCGAATTAAACAGCAAAGTCGCCGTTCGCCGCGAACGCGGTCTGGAAAGTTTTCAGGCGCTTTGGGACACCCTTTCCGAGCATACCCGTCAGGCCGTGCTGCACAGCATCGGCTGGTATGATCCGAAAAATCTCAGCTGGGACGACAAACGCTCTAACCGACGCCCGGTCAACAGCAACGAGACACCGGAAGGCGCCGGCAACAACGACGCAGGATAGTCTCCACCGCACCGCCGGATACTGGCGCCTGAACGCATTTGCGGTTATAAACTTCATGCCGCCGATGCGTCGCTGCATAACCAGAGCGGCGTTTCGATTTCAGATCAGGTTGTCAGGAGCCATTCATGTCCCTCGCCATTGCTTCAACGCCCACGCCCGCCGTCGCCGCGAATATTGCCTCGCCGCTGACCTTGCCCTGCGGAGCCGTGATTCCCAACCGTATCGCCAAATCAGCGATGACTGAGGGACTGGCGGACGGCGATGATCTCCCGACGCTGCAGCATAACCAGCTTTACCAACGTTGGGCGGAAGGCGGAGCCGGACTCCTGATCACCGGTAATGTCATGGTGGATCGCCGCTATCTGGAGCGCAGCGGCAACGTAGTGCTGGAGAATGCCTCCTCCCTCTCCCGCTTTCGTCTGTGGGCGGAGGTGGTCACCGAATGCGACATTCATCTGTGGATGCAGCTCAATCATCCGGGACGACAATGCTCCCGATTCAGCAATAGCAAGCCCGTCGCGCCCTCCGCCGTGCAATTGCGCATGGCGGGTAATTTCGCCATGCCCCGCGCCCTGCCGGGCAGCGAGATCAAAGCGATCATTCGGCGCTTCGGCGTCAGCGCCGCCCTGGCGCGAGAGGCGGGCTTCACCGGCGTGCAGATACACAGCGCCCATGGCTACCTGGGCAGCCAGTTCTTATCGCCCCTGACCAACCAACGCAAAGATGAATGGGGGGGCTGCCTGGAGAATCGCGCCCGCTTTCTGCTGGCGACCGTGGCGGAAGTCAGAGCGCAGGTCGGCGCCGATTTTCCCGTGGCGGTGAAACTGAACTCCGCCGACTTCCAGCAGGGCGGCTTCGCGATTGAAGAATGTGTAGAAGTCGCACGCTGGCTGCAGCAGGCCGGCGTGGATTTACTGGAGCTATCGGGCGGCGCTTACGAGAACCCTGCGTTCCTGGCCACAGAAAGCGACAAGCGTCCCGCCGGAGCATGGCGTCGGGAAGCGTTTTTCCTGGAATACGCGGAAGCGGTCGCCACGCCGTTGATGGTTACAGGCGGCTTCCGCAGCCGTCCCGGCATGAATGACGCCATCGCCGCCGGCGCCACACAGATGATCGGCGTCGCCCGCCCCTTCTGCACAGACCCGGACTTCCCCAGCAAGCTGTTCGCCGGCGCCATCGCCCGGACGCACCCGACAGAGAAAGAGCTGGCCCTGGCCGGCTATTGGGGACCGCAGAGCCCGTCCAAACTAATACGGGCGCTCAACAATCAGGCTCAGGCGGCCTGGTATTATCAGCAGATTCTGCATCTGGCCAACCGCCGTCAACCGGATCTCAACCTGGGACTTATCGGCGCGCTGCGCAGTCACCTGCTGAATGAAATGCGCCACTCGCTGCGCCGCTCAAGGTAACCTGCTTAACCGCTGTAATTTAACGACTTTCAACCGCTTTTCCGATCCAGATCATGGATGAAAGCGGCATATTGGGCTAGATTGTTGTATTAGAGCGACAATAATAACCCCCAATGACAAGCGAGCGTTCAATCCCGGTGCTTTCCAACATACGGTGTCGCAGCGCATCCGTGGCGCCCAAAATTCTCGCCTCTGGAGTGCTCTGTCTCGCGTTGTGCGGCGACGCCCTCGCAGCGCCCAAGCTCTCGGAGGAAACCGTCTCCTATTGGTTGGACGGCGAATTTTCCGTTTCCACTCTCAGCCGGAAAGAGCAGGCTGCTGAACTGGCCTGGTTTCATAAGGCGGCGGAGCCTTTTCGAGGCATGACCATTTATGTGGTGTCAGAAACCATCGACACGCACTGGTATGAAGCCAATATTCTCTCCAAAGCTTTCGAAGACGTCACCGGCATCCGCGTCGTGCATGAGATCACAGGGGAAGACGACCTTGTCCGCAAACTGCTTTCGCAAATCGAAACAGGCATCAATATTTACGACGCCTTCATCAGCGATTCCGATCTGATCGGCGCTCACTATCGCAGCGGCGCTGTCGTCGCGCTCTCCGACTATATCCAGCAGGACGGGGCCGCCGTCACATTGCCAACGCTGGATTTGCAGGACTTCATCGGCCTCAATTTCACCACGGCGCCGGACGGCAAGGTTTATCAGCTACCCGACCAGCAATTCGCCAACCTGTACTGGTATCGCTATGACTGGTTCAACCGCAAAGACCTGCGTGAGCGTTTTCAACGTCTCTACGGCTATGAGTTGGGGGTGCCGGTCAACTGGTCCGCCTACGAGGATATTGCGGAATTCTTCACCGTCCACGTCAAAGAGTTGGACGGCCATCCGGTCTGGGGACACATGGATTACGGCAAAACCGATCCTTCCCTGGGCTGGCGTATCTCCGACGCCTGGCTGTCCATGGCGGGCATGGGGGATCGCGGCATTCCCAACGGCGTTCCCGTGGACGATTGGGGCATCCGGGTGGATGGATGCCGCCCGGTGGGCGCCAGCGTGCAACGAGGCGGGGCGCTGGACAGTCCGGCGGCGAACTACGCTATCCGCAAGTTCGTCGATTGGTTTAAATACGCGCCGCCTCAGGCGGCGAACCTGACATTCACTGAAGCCGGCGGCTGGGTCGGCACGGGACAGATCGCGCAGCAGATATTCTGGTACACCGCCTTCGTCGCCCAGGCCACGCAACCCGGTCTCCCCATCGTCAACGCCGACGGCACGCCCAAATGGCGCATCGCCCCCTCCCCGGTCGGCGCTTACTGGGAGGAAGGCATGAAGTCCGGCTATCAGGACGCAGGTTCCTGGACCCTGCTGAAAAACACCCCCGCAGACCGTCGTCGGGCAGCCTGGCTTTACGCCCAGTTCACCGTATCCAAAACCGTCTCTCTCAAGAAAACTCTGGTGGGGCTGACGCCCATCCGCCTGTCGGACATCAACTCGTCGGTCATGTCGGAGAAGGCTCCCATGCTGGGCGGGCTGGTGGAGTTTTATCGCTCCAACGCCCGCAACTACTGGACGCCGACCGGCTCCAATGTGCCCAATTACGCCAAGTTGTCCCCTTTGTGGTGGAAATATATTTCTCTGGCTCTGGAAGGCGCCCGCCCGGTGGATGAGGTCATGCAGGATCTCGCCCGGGCGATGGACCGAGGCCTGGACGCAGTGGGACGGGAAGAGCCCGGCGTCTGTTCGCCCCGCCTGAACCCAGAGTCCTCCCGCGAATTCTGGCTGAAGGCGCCAGGAGCCCCCAAACCGGAACGCAACGAACATCCTCCTGGAAAGACGTTAAGCTATGAAGAGTCAATCAAAGTCTGGAACTAGTCCCATGACGCGACTGCTGGCCGCTTGCGTAACCTGGGTCCTGCTTCACTCCGTTCCAGCTCTTGCGGAGGGAGAGAAAATTCAAGTGCTGGCGTATGCGCAGCCGCCTTTCATGGAGCTGCGTCATGATCGGCCGGCGGGGCTGGCTATCGACATTCTCAACATGCTGTTCCAGCGCGCGGAGGTGGACTACAGCATTCTGTTTCTGCCGCCGAAGCGCGCCTACGTCACAGCCCTGTCAGAACCCAATAACTGCGTGCTGGCGATCGAACGCAGTCAGGCGCGGGAAGCCTTGTTTCAATGGGTCAGCCCTATTCTCATCACCCGGCACGGCTTCTATTCCAATCAGACGGACAACTACAATATCCGCACGCTGAACGACGCCAAGCCTCTGGTAATAGGCAGCTATCTGGGGAGCGGCGTGGGCGAATATCTGGAGAAGCTGGGGTTCAATGTGGACCTCACTTCCAGTAACGATCTGAACATCCGCAAGTTGCAGCTCAAACGGGTGAACCTGTGGGCCAGCGATACCGTTTCCGCCGCGGTGATCATCAACCAGAGCAACCTTCCCATCAAGCTGGAGCATGTCTTCCTTACCACGCTAAGGGCGATGGGCTGCAACCCGAGTACGTCGCCCACCGTAGTGGAGCGACTACAAAACGAACTCAAGAGGATGTATCAGGACCAGTCCATTCGGCAGCTGTATCGCAACTACCTGGGCCAGGATGCGGACTGGCTGAGCAATTGACGCCGTTTTCAGGCGGCGTCTTCACGTAGGGCTTGTTTGGGACGGAACAGCCGCTTCAGATCTTCGATGACCACGTAGTTCACAGGCACCAGCAACAGCGTCAGGAAGGTGGCGAACAGTATCCCAAAGCCCAGCGACACCGCCATTGGGATCAAAAACTGCGCCTGAGTGGACTTCTCGAACAGCAACGGCATCAATCCAATAAAAGTGGTCAATGACGTCAGCATGACCGGGCGGAAACGGGCCACGCCCGCATTCAGCACCGCAGTCATCAGATTACCGCCGTTCTCCCGATCATTGCGGTGTTTGTTAATGAAATCCACCAGCACCAGACTGTCATTCACCACCACCCCGATCAGCGCCAGCATCCCCAGTAAACTGGTGAGGCTCAGATCCATCCCCATGACCCAATGGCCCAGCACCGCGCCAATGCCGCCGAACGGAATCACCGTCATGACAATCAACGGCTGGACGTAGGATTTGAATGGAATCGCCAACAAGCTGTAGATCATGAACAGCACGAACAGCAGCCCCCATTTAAGACTGCCGAAGGACTCCCTTTGCTCTTTCGCCTCGCCTTCCCAACTGTACTGAATGTCAGGATGTTGCAGCATCAGGTCGTCGAGGAAACGAGTCATGTCTTCCTGCAAGGCCAGCATATTGGTGTTCTGCTTATCGATATCCGCACGCACGTTCATGGTGCGATAGCGGTCTATGCGATAGATCGTGGTGGGGCTCAGGCCCGGCTTGAGTTCAGCGATTTCGCCCAACGGAATCAAGCGCCCGTCAGAGGCGGCGATACGCAGGCTCTGCAAATCGCTGACGGACTGCCGATCGGAGCGTGGGTAGCGCACCATGACGCGCACGTCGTCACGCCCCCGCTGGATACGCTGCACCTGATAACCATAGAACGCCTGACGGATCTGATTGATGACGTCCGACCGGTTCAACCCCAGGGCGTAGGCTTCGGGCTTCAGTTCCACCTGCAGTTCTTCTTTGCCGTCGGACAGGCTGTCGGTAATGTCGAATACCGTGGGATAGCTCGCCAAACGCGCTTTCACCTGCTCTCCCACCGCCTCCAGGGTCTCGAAATTATTACCGGAAAACTGAATGTCGATGGGGTCGGAGACCCGCCCGATCTCCGCACGGAATGTTAACGACTCAGCGCCGGGAACCACGCCAATCAGGCGACGCCACTCATTGACCAGTTCATTGCTGGTGACCGCCGTATCGCGCTCCTCCGGGGCCACAATTTCGAAGATCACTCGCCCGACATGGGAACCGCTAGAGCCGCCGCTGGTGGCCAGCACATCCAGGATCAGGTCTTCTCCAGTCTGCGGATCGCGATACTTCTCCTTGAGCTTGAAGGCGGCGTCCGCCATTTTGGAGACATAGCGATCCGTCACCTCAAAAGGCGTGCCCTGAGGCATGGTCAGCGACGCCCTGGCGATCTCGCTCTGTACTCTGGGGAAGAACACAAAGTTGATCCAGCCGGACGCCACCAACGTGCTCAGCAGAATAAAAGAGCCTACTGCGAACGACAAAAACAGGTAACGATTGCGCAGGGTCCAGTGCAACACCGGGTGATAGTAGCGCAGAATCGCGTTTTCAAATCCGTCCGCGAAGGCGCGCTGCCAGCGCTCCAGGCGCGATCCGGCGTTGGGATCGGGATTGATGCGCACATGCTTCAAGTGTGCGGGCAATATGAGTTTGGACTCGATCAGCGAGAACACGAAAATCGGCAGCACCACCACCACAATCTGCGCAAATAGCTGACCGCGTACGCCTTCGATAAAAGCGATGGGCATAAAGGCGGCCATGGTGGTCAGTACGCCGAACGTAACTGGCGCCGCCACTTCCTGGGTGCCCTGAATCGCCGCCTGCAAGCCGTTTTCCGCACGCCGCAAGTGGGTATAAACGCTCTCGCCGGTGACGATGGCGTCGTCCACGACGATCCCCAGCACCAGAATAAAAGCGAACAGGGTAAAAATGTTAAGGGTGACGCCAAAGTAAGGCATCACCAGGAACGCGCCCATAAATGAGATAGGAATGCCGCAAAAAACCCAGAACGCCACCGACGGCCTCAAGAACAGCGTCAACAGCAGCAACACCAGAATACCGCCCTGAATCGCATTGTCCGTCAGGGTCTGCAGACGCTTTTTCACCAGCTTGGAAAAGTCGCGCCAATAGGTCAGTTCTACTCCAACTGGCAGGCTGCTCTGCTTACGTTCGATATACTCTTTAACCTTGTCGGCGACGCCAATGGCGCTTTGATCTCCCACCCGGAATACATCCACAAACGCCGCCGGCTGGCCGTTGAAACGGGTGAGCACGCGCCCTTCTTCAAACCCGTCAACGACGGCGGCCAGATCTCTGACACGCACGAAACTGCCGTCGCGCTGGGTCAGCACGACGATATCTTCAAAGTCATCGCGACGGTAGGCCTGACCTTTGGAGCGAATCAGCACCTCGCCGCCATCGGTCTGGATATTGCCCGCCGACACGTCCAGGGAGCTTTTACTGATGGCCTGGGCGATGGTTTGCAGCGTAATGCCGTAGCGTTGCAGCGTCGCTTTGGGCACTTCAATGGAGATTTCATAGTTGCGCACGCCATCCAGGGCCACCTGCGTGACGCCGTCCAGGCGCAACATGTCATCGCGCACATGCTCCGCCAGCGTACGGATTTCCGACTCGGGATAGGGCCCGGCGATAGCGACGGTAATCACCTCCCGGGTATGCTGCGCCAGACTGATAACCGGGTTTTCCACATCCCCTGGAAAGGAGTTAATGGAGTCCACCCGGCTTTTCACATCCGCCAGCAGCTCACGGGGATCGTAGTCGCTGTCCACTTCGACCGTGACCGATGCGCTGCCTTCAGAGGAACGGCTGACGATTTGCTCGACGCCCTCCAGGTCCTGCACCGCTTCTTCAATTTTGACGCTGACGCCCTCCTCCACTTCTTCCGGGGTGGCGCCGCGAAGCGAAACGGAAATCGAGATGGTGGAGGGTTCAACAGAGGGGAATACTTCCAACGGCAGACGCTGACTCAATGATCCCAGGCCCAAGGCCAGGATCGTCAGCATCAACAGGTTGGCGGCGACATGATTACGAGCAAACCAGGCGATCACTGCACGTCTCCAGCCGCTGCGTCAGCAGGCTTTTCTCCGTTACGGCGCGCCACCTTTTCCGCTTCGTTCTGCGCGCGTTTGATACGCACGCCGCTATTGACCTGTCCCAGCGGGGTGAGAATCAGTTCGTCGCCTGCCTGCAGCCCTTCGCTGATCAGCGCGGACTTCCCGCTCTGCCAGCCTATCTCAATGCTCTGTCGGTGCAACACCTCCCCTTTGGCGATGTATACATAACTGCCCTGATAAATAGATGAAACGGGCACCACCAGGGCTTCCGGCAAGCGCCTGCCCTGAATTTCCGCACTGACGTACTGACCTATTTTTAAAGGATATCGATTTGTGTCCTGAAGCCCGAATGGGTCATCTATCTGAGCGACCACGTAAAGCTGCTGGGTCGTCGCGTCAATAGCGCCTTCCGTACGCACGATTTTGCCGCGCCATTTTTCTTTTGACCCGGCGAGCTTATTGAAAATCGTCACTTCTGGCGGCTCGCCTCCTCGACGCTGCTCGGGCAGGTCGATAAATCCCAGATCGGTATTGTTCAGTGGCAAACGCACTTCGACATAATCTGTGGCGTAGATTTCCGCCAGTGTGGTCTGCGGCGACACGACTGAACCCAGGTCCACCTGTTTCTTCAGCACTCGGCCTGCATAGGGCGCTTTGATTTCGGTCCGCTCCAGATTGATGCGCGCCTGCGTATGCTGGGCGATCGCCGTTTGCACCCGGGCCTGAGCCGCGGCCAGCTGCGGCTTGCGCAACGCCAGATCCGAGGCGTTTTTGACGCCGCCGATTTTTTCCCAGTCCTTCTTCGCCTGCCGCACTCGCGCCTCTTCCTCCGCCAGCGCCAACTTCGCTTCCGTTACGGCGCCTTCAGCAATGCGCAATTGCACTTGATAGTCCACAGGGTCGATTTTCATCAACACCTCGCCTTTGGCGAAAAAGCCCCCATCACGAAGATTTGGCGACACCTCGATCACCTGACCAGACACCTGGGCGACAATGGCGCTTTGCGTACGCGGTTGCACGATGCCGAACGTGGAAATACGCACTGGAAACACTTCGGTTTTCAGCGTTTGGGTTTCAACGCTGATAGCGGGCTGCGGGTGCTCTTTCTGAGGCTTGGCCTGAGGTTTGAACTCAGTGGCGAGATAAGCAACGCCAACAAACAAGGCTAATACCGCTAACGGCAGGACTTTCTTTAACATCTGACTTCCGGGCAACTGTCTGGTCGAGGGGGACTAGGCCTATTTATACGCCGAGGCGCAAAGCGGCGTCCACCGCGAACGCACAATGGGCGATTAACTTTGGTTAATTAAGTGTAGTGGGTTGGAACTGAATGGGTGATGAACAATGCTTCATGGATATTATGAAGAATCGCAGTGCGGTCTCTGTCAAACCGTAGCAGACTCATAAAAATGACTCTAAGATAAGCTCTTTCGAGGCGAGTTTTAAATTCATATTACTATAAATTGGCGCATTGAATATGATGGATGTTTGGATAGCATTCACAAAAAGCAGACCTTTATCAGGATGCTCCATTGATGTTGATGGTTGTGAATTTTATTTTGCGGAAGTGTACGTGCCTATGGTCTCCGCTGGAGAGTCTCCACCCAACTTTGAAGCTATTCTGAGCAAAGTAAAGAGCGAGCTGTTGGAAAACCGCCTGGAGCTGGCAGACATCTCCGCGCTAATTCGCTATGAGGAAGATCAGTGGGAAATACATAGTGACAGTGAAAATGATGTGAACGCGTTCGCCACGCTAGCGCGGCTTTCAGAATCTATTGTATTCAGTGGGTTTCGCTCAGAAGAAATAGAAGAGCTAACCTCGTACCGCTACTCAATCTCAGATTTGGATTACGACTAAAGAAACAATTAGTCCAACTAACCATTTCCCACTTAACATAATTAAAGCTATAGCATGACGAAAAGACGTATATAATTAAAAGTGCAAAACTCATTTTGCACATCATCATTCTTCTCAACACCACTCACTTTCATAGGACAATGCAGGATTTATCAAGACGTTAGTGCAACCGAAAGAATCAGGAGAATTGCACTTTATCTACTACTAAAACTCCGATTTTATCGGAATACTCTGCAGCAGAAAAACTCCAGAAATTGTAGCAAAAAAATATAGCCAGCTATTCACCATATCTCACGATTTCCTTGATCAGCCAAGTGATAGCCTTATTATTTACCAAGCTTCTTCGCTACATATTTATTCATGCTAACCATTTGTTTGTATTTTCTATTTCTTTCAACTAAGCCCCGAAATTCAGGCCGAAGCATATACCACGCAGAAAGGAGCGAAGGGATTGTGTATAAAATTAGAACAACCAATGCGAAGCGAATCAAATCTTCACTTTGAGTCAACGCCCAAAATACTTGATAGAGCTCCAGTACGCCAAGCAGTATGCAAAAAGCCCCAGCAATATAGACGGACCATTTGTGCAGTTTAACCACCCCTACAATCAGGACGAGTCCTAAAAGTAAAAAAACAGTGCCCACTGTGCTTCCGGCCTTGGATGTCTCCTCAAGTAAAGAAGACAAAATGATTTTGATATTACTCGAAAGTAACATGAAACATAGAAGCATCCACACCGCGATGACGAATATCGGCCAAGGCCGCTTAACCGGCGCAAAGACGTTCTCATCGTCGGATTTCAAATCACTGGAGGGAGTATTATATAAATTATCGGACACGGCTTTATCCACCACGGGCTGCCTGAGACAAGCAGGCATTTTATTGACGGACTTGACCGGTTAAAAGTATTTTTTGTGACAAAACGTTTTCTTTTCCATCAAGAAATAGTTTGCGTTTCGAGTGGGCGGACTCCCTTCCACCTGGTGCTCGGCACTACAAGCAGATGATCATTGAATATCTGGAGAAGTTCGGCACAGCAAAGCGTATAGACATTAACAGACTGCTTTTAGACAAGTTGCCTGATGTTCTGGATGCCACCCAGAAAGATAATAAGGTCAAGAACCTGCTACAGGCCCTGAAACAAGAGGGGCTGATTGAGCCTGAAGGCAAGTCCTGGCGAATGTCTAACAAGTCTTAGTTTAGACATTTGGGTGGCCGATGAGCGACGTGACCATCCGGCAAGGAATAGTCACGACACTCCTATACCGATTAGCCTCCGACAAACCTGAGCGATTCAACAGCATTACATCTCTGTCCATTTGATTCTTTTTTATGCACAGCCGCCGAATAGAAACTCAACAGGGTGCGCCGACTTTACTAATAACCTGGTTGAGTTACTCATCGATAATTGGTCTCGCCCCAGGATACTGAGGCAAGTCATCGCCAATCACGCACCATTTCGCTTTAAATGCGGTATAAATGTGGTCTTTCGGCAAGCGGTCCGGTTCTTCGTCCAGGGTTCCCAGTGCGATGTCGATATAATCGGGGTTACTGAGAAACCGGAAAAATAAACTGGAGCCGCATTGGGGGCAGAAGCCTCGCTCCGCCTTTTCCGATGAGCGGTATACCGCAATGCGGTCTTCACCTGCGGTCCAGGTGAAGTTCGTCATGCTCACCACACCGTAGGTTCCCGTCGCCGCGCCATGGAACTTACGACACTTGGAGCAGTGGCAGTGGGATACGTTTTCTTCAAAGGTCTTTACTTCATATTGCACGGCGCCGCACAGACAACTTCCTTTCATATCCCACTTATCTCCGCATTAATTTAACGTTTACGATGCATTCTCATCTATTTACGTCATTGAGCATCTTATGATGATGTTTCACGTGATCGCGAATGAATGTCTTAATGAAAAAGTAGCTGTGGTCATATCCAGCGCGATAGTTCAGAGTCAGGGGGATGCCCTTCTCCGCACAGGCGGCCTTCAATAGCTCAGGGTTCAACTGTTCCGCCAGAAACTCGTCTTTATCCCCCTGATCCACCAGAATCCCGCTTACTTTCGCTCCGGATTCGATCAACGCCACGGAATCGTAGGCTTTCCAGTCTTCCTGATTGGTTCCCAAATATCCCGCCAGGGCTTTCTTGCCCCAAGGACAGGACATGGGGGCGCAAATCGGCGCCAACGCAGACACAGAACGAAACTTCTCCGGCTGCTTGAGCGCGATCGTCAGTGCGCCGTGCCCGCCCATAGAGTGTCCGAATACGCCAGTGCGCTCCGGGTCCATGGGCAGGTTGTCAGCCACCAGCGAGTAAAGCTCCTCCGTCACGTAGGAGTACATGCGGTAATTAGCGCGCCAGGGCGCTTCCGTCGCATCCACATAAAACCCAGCGCCGGAGCCGAAATCATAGCTGAGGTCTTCTCCGTCCAGGCCGACATTGCGAGGACTGGTGTCAGGCGCCACCACGATAAAGCCATATTCCGCAGCGGCGGACTCCACGTCCGCCTTCTGCACGAAGTTCTGGTCCGTGCAGGTGAGCCCCGATAGCCAGAATAAAGTGGCGCACTTTCCTTCTTCCGCAGCCGCGGGAACAAATACGGAAAAAGTCATCGGACAACCGCAGGTTTCCGAATCGTGCTGATAGCGACGCCAATATCCTCCGTGGCATTTATTTTCCTGAATCAGGTGCATAGGGTTCCTCCCGGTGCGTTAAAAGAGAATGACGGAGCGAATGCTCTTGCCTTCGTGCATGTAATCAAAGGCTTTATTAATGTCGTCCAGGGACAGGCTGTAGGTGACCATCGGGTCTACTTTGATCTCGCCGCTGAGATATTTATCCACGTACCCCGGCAACTGACTGCGCCCTTTCACGCCGCCAAAGGCCGTGCCTTTCCAGGTGCGGCCGGTGACCAATTGGAAAGGCCGGGTTGAGATTTCCTGACCGGCGCCCGCCACGCCAATGATCACCGAGGTTCCCCAGCCTTTATGACAGGACTCCAGCGCCGCGCGCATCAATTGCACATTGCCGACGCATTCAAAGGAATAATCCACGCCGCCGTCGGTCATTTCCACCAGGGCTTCCTGAATTGGCGCTGACAGCTCTTTTGGATTCACGCAGTCCGTAGCGCCCAGGGCTTTCGCCATCTCGAACTTATCCGGGTTGACGTCAACGGCGATGATTCGCCCGGCGTTCGCCATTGCTGCGCCTTGAATGACGCTCAACCCAATGCCGCCTAGACCGAATACCGCAACGGTCGAACCAGGCTCTACTTTCGCCGTGTTCAACACCGCGCCAATGCCAGTGGTGACGCCACAGCCCAACAGACAGACTTTCTCCAAAGGCGCCTTGGGATTGATTTTGGCCAGCGCGATTTCCGGCAGTACGGTGTACTCGGAAAAAGTAGAGGTGCCCATGTAGTGGTAAAGCTGCTTGCCCTGATAGGAGAAGCGCGAAGTGCCATCCGGCATCAGGCCTTTGCCCTGGGTGATCCGAATCGCCTGACAGAGATTGGTTTTGCCGGATGAGCAGAATTTGCACTGCCCGCACTCAGGAATATAAAGAGGAATAACGTGATCGCCCGGCTTAACGGAAGTCACGCCTTCGCCGACCTCCATCACCACGCCGCCGCCTTCATGGCCAAGAATAGCGGGAAAAAGTCCTTCGGGATCATCTCCTGAGAGCGTATAAGCGTCGGTATGGCAGACGCCGGTGGCGACAATCTTGACCAGCACTTCCCCGGCTTTTGGGCCCTGAACGTCCACTTCGACGATTTCGAGCGGCTGGCCGGCGGCGAATGCGACTGCTGCGCGTGATTTCATATTAAGCTCCCTGGGGGTTAAGGTTATGGGTTGTTATGGATTCCAGTGAGACACTATAGGCGCCGCCCGAAGGCATCGCAATGCCCGCAGTCGGCTTCGCAGCTCTCCACCAAAAGGCGTACTTATATGATTCAAAACGGGAATTGTTCGACATTCCTGACGAAGCGCTGACGCATTTCCCTTGCGAGACGTCGAGGCGCAGACGGATACTGAGCGCGACTCAGGACGTCGCGGCCATCATCATGATCCTCACAAGCAAACTGCAACCGCCTCAACTTCCCGCGCAACTTCTGCCTCGGGACGCCTTACAGCAACGACTTGGCGGCATAATAAGAAAGCCGGTCACATTGGTGTCGGCGCCGCCGGGCTTTGGCAAAACCACCGCGCTGGCGCAGTTCCTTCATCGCGAACAGCTTCCCTACCTGTGGTACGCCCTGGACGAACAGGACAACGCCCCCGGCATATTCTGGCGTTATGTATGCGCGGGATTCGAATCCGTCTTCCCTAAAATCGGACCACGCAGCGCGCGCATCCTGTCCGTGGATGACGACGCCTTGAACGCTGTGCGCAGTCTGCTGGACGAGTTGACGCAACTGGGACGCACCTGGCGACGCCCGGAAAGCATGCTGGTGGCGATTGATGATGTGCATTACCTCAACGACCCAGCCTTACTACAGCAGTTGGATTACTTTCTGGATCACCTTCCGCCTTATCTTCATGTGGCTCTGATGAGTCGCACGATACCTGCGCTGCATATACCCCGTCGTCAGGTCCGCGACGGCGTGCTGTTGCTGAATGCGGAACATCTGCGCCTCTCTGAAACCGAAACGCCGCAATTTCTGCAAACCCGCCTGGGGATAAGCCTGGACGCATCGGACATGAAGAAACTGCATCGCCTTACCGAGGGCTGGATCGGCGCATTGCAACTGTATGGTTTGAACCTGCAGTCGCAACCCGCCAATCGGCTGCTGTCGCTAAGCGCGCCGCCGGAGAACGTGGCCGCCTATCTGGCGGAAGAGTGTTTTCAGCAGCAGGACGACTGGGTGCAGACAGGCTTGTTGAATCTGGCCCTGGTTCCCCGTTTTAACCTGCAGCTCGCCAACCAGCTTTGTCCCGGCCTCGACGCCGCCTTGTTGCTGGAAACTTTGTTGAGGCGACAGCTGTTTCTATCCGAAACCAGCGCCGATGGCGCCTGGTATCGCTTCCACGATTTGTTGAGGGATTGGCTGCAATTGCGCAATCAGGACCGTCCGCCCGGAGAACGGCAAGCTCTGCACGGACAGGCCGCACAATGGTACGCAGAGCAAGGTTACTTTTTAGAGGCCATGGAACAATGGACCCTGGCTGGCGACTGGGAGCAAACCGCTTTATGCGCAGGCCGCGCGCTGCCGGAAATTCTGCGTATGGGACATTATCCGCTGGTGGCGCGCCTGCTGGCTAAAATCCCCCAAGAGCAACTGCATCGTTATCCTAAACTCCTGGTCCAGAGGGCGTTTCTACAGTTGACGCGGATGCGTTTCGACGACGTCGAGGCCGACCTGGATCTGGCCGAACGCTATGTGAACGCGATGCTGGAGCAATCCGAGAATCCACACACACTGGCGCAGCTGAAACGCCAATATGGATTGCAGGAATCCGAGTCCGTCAGAGAACTGAAATGCATGATCATTCTCGGCCGCAGCCACATCGCCCGGATGACGGATAGACCCGAGCACGCCACCGAACAGCTTGAGCAAACCCGCGACTTTCTACCGGAACAGGATTCGCCCTTCACCGCCTGGCTGTTTCAGGGGTTGGGCGCGGACGAGTATATCCGCGGCTCGCTGCATGCAGCGCAATATCTGCTGATGCGCGCCCTGCGCAGCAGTCGCAAATATGAAGAGGGCTTCTGCCTGCTCGCCACCCTATCCTGGTTGATCCCTGTGCTTCTGCAACAGGGCAAACTGCAATTCGCCAAAGAGCTGCTGGAGGAACAGCAGTCCTGGCTGGAAAGCCGCCACATGCACTGTTTGCCAAACTGGGGTGCCTTGCACTATCTACGCCTGTTGATTCTGCTTGAGTTAGAACAACCCGAGGCGGCCAATCAGGAGTTGGAGCGCCTGTGGGACGCCACCGACGACCGAGTCATGGCGGTGGACCGGGTGTATCATAAATGGGGCGAGTTCGCCCTGCGTCTGGCTCAGCAAGACTATCAGCAGGCGGAAAAGGCGCTGAATCAGTTGGACGCCTATTTTCAGCAACACTTCACCCAATGGAATTTTGTCGTCCCCAGTCCCGCCACGCTCAAAGTTCTTCTCGACGCATTGTCAGGCAACCCCTTCCCTTTGGCGCAGTGGGCGGCGACTTATGATACCCAGGCGCCCATCGTCAATTTACAACGACAAACCATTGAGCTGATGATGTACGCCCGCATCAGGATTTATCAGCAGGCGGACGAACTGGACCTGCTACTGGATCGTCTCACTCTTATCCAGAAAGCCGGCAATCTGTACTTTTCCATTAATCTACTGGTGCTCTGCTGCCTCAATGAGCAGGCCCAGGCGCGCCCCAGCAGCGCCAGAGAGTTTCTCTCTCAGGCCGTCAACGCCGCAGCGCCTCTCGGCGTGCGCCGTCCCTTCCGGGAAGAAATCAGCTTCCTGCAGCCGCTATTAATGGACATGGCGCGACGCGGACAGGCAGCGACTTTTATCTCAGAAATGATGGCTTATTCCTCTTCTCAGGTCCGCCCGCAATCTGGCCACAGCAAATCTCCGTTATTGGAGGAACTCAGCCAGCGGGAGACCACCATTCTGAATCACCTGTCCGCAGGGCGCAGCAATGAGGAAATCGCACTCGCGTTAAATATCGCCGCCTCCACGGTAAAGACTCACCTGCGCAACATCTACGCCAAATTAGGGGTGCGGCGTCGAACGCAAGCGCTGGCCATCGCAAGGGAAAAAGGCCTGGTGTGAGACGCTGACGGGTTACATCGACGCCAGGGTTTAAGCAGTCTCTCACGGAGATCGTCACCCCTAAATCCAGACAGGGAGTGCGGCCGGCGTCAGTGGCAGCCTGTTCTCTATTCAGAATTGCCTGTATATCGCGCCCTTTGAATTTCATTCATTCGCCGCTGTTACGACACTCTATGTCGTAGCAAAAGGTATCATTTCAGCTCTCTCTGGGAGAGAGTCCCCGTCACTCAATATTCGTTCAACTCACTGAAGATCAAAGGCTTATGCAGTTCAAAGCAATTCTATTCATTGCGGCCTCATCGCTTTGCGCAACAGCGTCGGCGTCTACACTGGCGACGCAAGCCAACGTTGGCGATCAGGCTCAGATCCCGGTTGAAGCCGAGACCCAATTACCAGGTGCGAACCTGCCGATTTACCACGCCAACGCGCAGTCGGCGCCGCAGCCGAATCTGGCAGCGCCAGAACCGGCTTATATCGCGCTCCTGGGGCTGGGAACGATGGCGTTGTTTTTGCGCCGACGCCCCACCCTCTGACGAAAGCCATCAGGCGGCCTGCTTGCCATCGTATGGCTTCGTCTGACGCGCCCCTTGTAACGCCTGCGCCCACCAGACCAGTCGGTCCAACATAATGTCCATGGACGTTTGCGCGCGCGCAGGGGCCAACAGTTCGCCATGCTCATCAAACTGCTCCCAGGCGCTGGCGAAACTGACGGTATCCCTCACAGTCACCGCGTGCAGCTCCGCAAACACCAGACGCAACTGCTCCACCGCCCGCAGGCCGCCGGAAATACCGCCATAGGACACAAACGCCACCGGCTTGGCGCGCCACTCGCTGTTCACGGAGTCAATGACGAACTTCAAGGGCGCAGGATAGCCGTGGTTATATTCCGGCGTCACGATGACGAACGCATCCGCCAGTCCCACGCGATGACATAAGGCTTCGACCTCAGGAGGACGCTCACGCTGATGATAGGGAGGCAGCGCCAGTTCCGCCGGGTCGATCATATCCAGATTCAGCCCCTGACGACCAAGAATGCGCCCGCCAGCCCAGCGCGCCACTTTGTCGCAGAAGCGCCCTTCCCGAGTGCTGCCATAGATCAACGCCACGTTAATATCACCGCCCATAAATCATTACTCCAAAGAGGTTGTTATCAAGTCTGCGGCAGTGTAAAACCTCAACTTAACTTTAGGTCAAGAGGTATTTTCATGGCGAAGCTCAACGCCAATAACGCTTACAAAGAGCTCAGCGTCGGCGAAGTGGCGAAACGCAGCGGCGTCGCCGTTTCCACCCTGCATTTCTACGAATCCAAAGGATTGCTGAAGAGCAGTCGCAACTCCGGCAATCAGCGTCGTTATCCAAGAGGCGTCCTGCGAAGAGTGGCGATCATCAAGGTGGCGCAACGTACCGGCGTGCCCTTGTCTGCGATCAAAGAGGCTTTATCCACCCTGCCCGAAGGTCGCGCGCCCAGCGCGGCGGACTGGCGACGCTTATCAGAACAATGGAAACAAGTGCTAAATGACCGGATACGCAAACTCACCCAGTTAAGGGATCAGCTGGATGACTGCATTGGTTGCGGCTGTCTGTCGATGGAGGATTGCCCGTTGCGCAATCCCTGGGACGAGTTGGCCGCGCAGGGCCCAGGGCCGCGTTTGTTAGAGCAGGATTGACCCCGGCTGACGCCGGGGGGGATAAGATTATTTATCGGCGTTGAAGGTCAGGGACGTTCGTGTAAAAACCAGCGGCGGGTTTTCATCAGCGAACGGGCGTGATCACGCAGGAGAACCCCCGCCAGCGCCGTGGTGCAAGGCGCCAGCGCTTCCTGTTCAAAGGCCAGATCGAAGGATTCAAAAATATCCTTTGGCCCCGACTTGGCGTTGAATTGCAGCATGGTGCCGTAATGGGCCACCAGCTCTGCGCCGTACTTGTCATGCCAGTGCCGCAACATGGCGATAGAGGCTTCCGACCCCACATTCTCGGCGCCATACCAATGCATATACGCAAGCGCTTCCCAGGGTTTTGTCGTCGGCAACAGTATCAACGCCTGCGCCTGACCCTGAGGCTCGTACCAGTCGATATGGTCGCAGTACTCAGGCTCCAGCACATCGCTGGCGCCTGAGTATTGAATCTCCCACTCCAACATCCAGCGCTCGAATTCAAAGTAGCTGGTGATCCGCTTCTCGGCGATCAACTTATTGATTTCATCCAGAGAAGGCACTTTGCCAAAACGCTCTTTGGTATGGCCGATGCTGTACTCGAAATTCTCCTCCAGATCTTCGGAGTACAGGCGATTATGGGCCGCCAGGACCGCCTGTATGTCAGCCATCTCCGCGCCGGCGCAGATCGCCTGCGGCGAGAGATCCCGATCCGCTCCCGACGGCTCCCACCCATAAGGACGACGCATAAACGCATCCTCGTTGAGCACCGCCTCGCGCCAGCTGCCTGCGTCATTCAACCAGCATGCATGCAACACCGGCCACATGCCGGTCTGCTCGGAAATAGAACGAAATTCCGCCCACAAATCCATCGCCTCTCCGGCGGTAATTTCAACAGCGAAGGCCTTCCGTGCAACGCCCGGCACATCCATCATCACGACTTCATGCTCGTCATAACCGATCCCACTGAGAATCTCACATAACTGGTCTTCGGTTTCTAACATTGCGCAACCTTCCTTCACATCTAACAGGTTCTATATGTGGCCGACTTTTTTCTCATATCTTGAGTTTAGTAGCAGGAAAACTTTAAACCAAACCCCAGCAGACAATCCTATGTAAACGATTGTGTAATCTGCGCCATACCGCAGCCGGACAATCCCCACGGGATATACTGTATTTAAAGCCAAGTCGTTGTAGAAGAATTTATAGTATCGCCCCGTTCCAAAGAAGCCTTGGCGGGAGACTCTCATGAAGTTAATGGAAGGGTCCCGATTCAAAGCATTGGATGCAATACGCGGTATCGCCGCACTGGCAGTGGTGTTCTTTCACCTGTATGTAAACCTGTGGCGCGAGCTAGACTGGTTGCCCGAGCCCATACGCTTGATGCTGAACTACGGTTATCTTGGCGTATCGACTTTTTTTGTACTGAGCGGCTTCGTCATCGCACACAGCACCCGCTGCGAAGGCGCAGACTTTCGCTACATGGGAAGGTTCGCTCTGCGCCGCGCGATTCGCCTTGATCCCCCCTACTGGGCTTCAATCGTCATCACGATTGTGCTGGCGCTACTGGTGCAAAGAGTCTTCCAGGTCGCGCAGATTTACCCGTCAGCAGAAAGTGTCATCGCCCATATTTTTTATCTGCAATACTTCCTGGGATATCCACCAGTCATCTCGGAGGTTTACTGGACCCTTTGCATTGAAGTCCAGCTCTATCTGTTTTTAGTTCTCGTGTATGTTCTGCTCAACAAGCTCAAGGCATGGCGCAATTTCGACATAATGCGATGGAGCTTGCTGTTTATGTTCGCCATTGGCGTGATATCCGCGTTGCAAACACATAAAGCAGCGCCGGAGTTAATAAAGGGATTGTTTCTGCCTTACTGGCATTATTTCTTCCTTGGCGTTTCAGCTTATTACGCCTTAAGTGGCGTGACTTGGATGAAATACCTGTTCTTTGCATTCGTTGGCATTGAAGTCGCACTCCAAGCCGGCGCCAGTTTGAACGGGTATGTCATAGTGGGCGTCGCCAGCGTCGCAGTCATATACGGCCTTGGCCTTCTGGGCTGGTTGACAACAGGTCTGGCGCAATGGCCGCTGCAGTACCTCGGAAAAATATCTTACAGCCTCTACCTGGTTCACTCCGACATCGGCTGGAAAGCCATCTCTTTCGGCAAGCGACTATTGGAAGATCAAGTCATAACGCCGCTATTATCCACGCTTCTGTTTTTACTTGGACTGATCGCCAGCCTTGTCGCCGCCCAGCTCTTGTATTGGATTGTGGAGAGACCTTCAATAAAAGCAGCTTCAAAGTTGAATAAGCACTCCGCAGAGCCTTATCCACAAGATCGAAATATAATCACTTCATAAAAAATATAAATGCATTAAAAGAAGGAACTTTTAAAAATATCTAGGGATCCTCTGAAAAACGTTGGCGAGGCCGCCAAGGCAAAGAAAAAATCGACGAAAAAGCGTAGTTTATCGTGAATAAATGAGCATTTTGAGCCGACTTTTGACGCCGCAATGGCTTTTTCAGAGGCTCCCTAGATACCGCACCTTACAAAAAGAGTAAGGTGCGGGCTTAGCCCTGTAGCCGTCTGAAAAAGTATATTTAATGTATCAATTGTTCACATATATAGACTGTAACTTTGTACTCCAGCTGGGGCTGGCGCATCCCGCGTTGTCGATCTCTAACTGAACCTGCTTTCCGGCAATCATTGCAGCCATAGCTGCTGACACCATTTCTTTGGAGCCATACCAGCCAAGGTCGATTCTGTACATATCAGTATCACACAATGATTTTCTATCTGTATATATATATACAGAGGCCAGCCCATTTGACTCAGAGTTATATGGTCTGATTCGTAGAATATTCAATGGCTCTGTTGTTGGCTCCGCCATTGAAACCATAGGCGTCAAAAACATAATAGCAGCACAGAAAAATTTACTTCCTAATGACATTTTCAATCCTTACGCTTACTTTAAAAAATACCTATTAACATCTTCCTTTACGAAAACTTCATCCGCTTAGCCGCCTAATCAGGCCAAAGACAGGATGTCGCCACTTTACATCGACCAGTTCTATTGCAGTTAAATAGAGACAGCTGCCAATAGCCCACAGGCCCATTTCCATGATTTCTTATTGGCCCAAATCTAAGGCGTCTTGACCGTAGAAAAGCACTTTGACTAGCTATAAGATGCGCGAATAATAAAAAAAAATTAATGTAAACGCTATAGCTAGACCAACCAAGACTAGTTTTCCACTATCCAATAACCTACTTCACAATCACTTCTGTAAAATTTCAGAGCGGTTGAGACTGCAACCATATGGATTCAAAAATTCGCCCAGCGCCAAAAACAAGCATTCTTGCCATTAATTTTGCACACAATTCAAACTTAACCATAGAGGTGGGTGATTAGCTTATTCAAATGGTATCGCTAACAACGCCAACAGCCCCATCCTTTAGGAGCTGCTATCTCAATCTCAAAGGCGGATATAAGAAGCTTAGTTAAGTAAGCATTTAGTGTTATAGATACTGAAAAGTTACTGCATTGCTACCAGCCACTGCTATCAGAAAGCTGGTAGCACTTTTACCCTAACTACCAGTCTCTTCCCCCATGAAACCCGCGTTTGCCGTGTTTTTCTATAAACTCTACCAGCGTGGCTTTCTGTTCAGGAGTCAGGGTACTGTGGAGCCGGGTAAGAGTTGGTAGTACGCTGGCGACCGCTTCGTTCATTTGCTGTTGATGCGCTTCGAACGCCGTCAGGATTTTTGCTTCATCCAGCTGCTCGCTGTTGATCTGCGCAATCAGCAAATCATGGGCGCCTTCCCGCTCTGCTTTCATTTTCTGTTTCGCCGCCTGGATCTGCGTAAGCAGTTCATCCAAGATGACCTGTTGTTCCGCATTGAGTTCGAGTTCATCGCTGACCCACTCTTTGGCGTGCTCCCAGCGTTTCTCTGGGTCATAGCGACAGGCCATCGCTCCTAAAGACATTGCGGCGACCAGTATCAACAACATTGGTTTTCTGACGTACTTGCCCATTTTCATAGCGCGTTTCCTCGTGATGTTTAACATGATGATCAACGTGCTCAGTGTAGGATTACGCTGGCGGGCATTCTTTTCACCGCCGTATCGGCTTGTTTCACTTTGTAACGATCTATCCCCATGATAAAAAAGGAGTTTCCCGGCAGAGAAACAAATCCTTGAAACTTTGCCGCTACAGCGCCGGTTACAGTCGCACTATCATGTAATTCCGGTTTCCCCTTTTTCCGCTACGAATGCTTATGAACTTGTTGCTGATTGATGACGATAATGACCTGGCGCGCCTGTTAAACCGCTACTTTCAGCGTTTTGGCTGGGAGCTTCGACACGCTTCCGCGCCGTCAATCGCCTACGCGCAATTAAAGCAAAGCCAGCCCGACGCGATTATTCTGGACGTCATGTTGCCGGAGGAAGACGGATTTGCCGTGTGCCGTAAACTTCGCCATGACTACACGACGCCAATCATCATGCTGACGGCCCGCGGTGAAGTGACGGATCGCATCGTTGGTTTGGAGTTAGGCGCCGATGATTACCTGCCAAAGCCCTTTGAACCAAGGGAGCTCGCCGCGCGCATCCAAAGCATTACCCGTCGTCACGTCTCGGTGGAAAAACCCTCGCCTCTAATGCAGTTCCGCGATCTGGAAATTAACCCAACGACCCAGGAGGCGCTTGTGGCTGGACGCCCGCTTACACTAACCACGTCCGAATTCCGCCTGCTTCAGTTATTCGCCTCTGCTCCCGGTAAAGTGTTTTCCCGCGACGAAATTATGAACAGCCTCAAAGGTACAGAAGTAGAACTGTTCTCCCGTGCGATCGATATTACAGTCAGCCGCCTGCGTCAAAAAATGAAGACTAAAAGTAAGAGGGAGTTCATAAAGACTGTCTGGGGAGCTGGCTACCGATTTACCGGAGAAGCGCTGTAATGCTCAAACATAAACGAAAACGTCGGCACTCTCTGTCAGTCAGGCTGATTTTGATATTTCTGGCCGCCGCCCTTGCTGTCCTGGTGCTTATCGTGGCGGCTTTCCAGAATATTTCGCAGGAACGCGCCCATGTCTTCTGGAAAGATATTTTTTCGGATTACTTTTACTCCCTCAGCAAAGACATTCAGCCTCCTTACGACTCGGCGCTCATAGCCTCCATAGAGAACCGCACCCATACTCAGGTCAGCGTCCAGAATACCTATGGGGCCTGGATGTCCGAAACGCCTCCATTCGCCAGTGCAAACCTGGAGTTTCGCGACGCCGGCGATGGACGTATCGAATATACCCATTGGAGACGCTACTTTGTCCTGCGTATTCCGCGCCCCGACGCCACCATCTATTTCTACGCCCGACCATTTGAGGGCGAGAACGGCCTGACTTTCACCGGCGTCGCCCTGCTGCTGTCGATCTTACTGGTGATCTTTCTCTGCTTTCTGAGCATTAAACGGTTACTCAAGCCTATCGGCTGGCTGAACCAGGCTGCGCAAAAGGTGGCTGGCGGCGACTTCCAGCAACGCATCCCCACCCTGAGGCAGGATGAGCTGGGGCAATTGAGTGACACCTTCAACACCATGTCCGCACAAATTGAATCCATGCTTAACGCCAAACGGCAGTTGTTGCTGGCTATCAGCCATGAGCTCAGATCCCCCCTCACCCGCATGCGCGTCGCAGGGGAAATGATTGATGACGAAGAACAGCGCGATGAACTGGTGCGTGAAATACAACATATGGACAGACTGATCACAGAATTGCTGGAATGCGAAAGGCTGGAAACAGGCCATCACGCGCTCCAATTGTACGACGTCGACGCGGCCAACCTGTTACGCGAGCTGATCGATGAACGCTTCGCCAGGCAGCGCGACATGATCAGACTGGATTGCTCCGCAAATAGCCAAGCGTACCTGGACCCTGTTCGCTTCAAACTGCTGGTGACCAATCTCATAGATAACGCGTTGAAGCATGGAGAGGGCAAAAATGTTGTCGCTAGTTGGCGACAGCTACCGGATCACGGCGAATTGATTGTCGAGGACAAAGGACAAGGCGTCGAAGCGGCGCATTTAGCGGCGCTGACAGACCCCTTCTATCGCGGAGACCAGTCACGCGCTCACACTGGCGGCCTTGGACTGGGGCTCTATCTATGTCGACAAATCGCCAAAGCCCATGGCGGCGAACTGCGCATCGACAGTGAGAAAGGCAAGGGAACCCGCGTTACAGTGAGGTTCCCGTTAAACAGCGGTAGTTAGATTACAGGCTCGGGCATTTAGGAATCGCACAGGAGGCGACCGCCTTGCGCGCCAAGATACTCGCCACATCCTTCGCCGTAGTCGAGATAGTAGCGTCGTCAGGGGCCAGCACACTGGCGCATTTCGCCGCTTCTTTCGCAACCTCGCATCCTTGCTGGGCAAGCGCATAGGACAGATTATTCCAGCCTTCCGCCTTCTGCGGTTGCAGCGCCACCAACTGTCGAAAAGCGGCCTCCGCCACAGCGTAATCTTTGGCGGCATAGGCGAGATTCCCCAACCCCAGTTGCAAAATAACGGAGTCCGGCCAACGCTTCACCGCCGCGGCGTAAGTGGCGCGGGCCTGCTGCGGGTGTCCGGTGTTCGCTAAGTCCTGCGCCGCCTTCGCGACAGGAAAAGGTTCTCCTGTGGCGGGCAACTCACCGGGGGGCAAAATGACCCGCGCCCAATAGCCGCCATTTTTCCAGGTACGCTCAAAGGTGCGCAGCAACAGCGTTTCACGCTCAGTGACGCCCGAACGCAGAATGATTTCCCCGCTAGTGAAGTCATACCCGATCACCACAGCAAAATGCCAAACCGGGCTCCAGCTCAACCCCAGGTTCTGAAACACCAAAACAGGGTGTCCAGCAGCCACTTCGCGCAGGATATTCTCCATTTCAGGCTGCAATGGATAGGCGAGTCGCCCATAGCTGCGGGCCGCCGCTACCATTTCCACCTGAAAACTCCCCTGCCGGTCCGGCACATACACCAAACCAACCAGATCGTCAGGAGCAACGGGCTGTTCGGGTGTTGTCAGCACCGTCGCCAATGCCGCCGGGCCACACTGATATTCAGACTGGGGATAAAAAGGCGTTGCGGTAAGTTCCGCCTGAAAGGGGATATCGCTGGGCGGTTCCGCCATCAGCGCCGCCGACTGTGGCAGAGAGCCGCAGCCAGAGAGCGCCGCGGCGATTACAACTATAATCGCCACGGCCTGTGCGTGTATTTGCTTAAACAATGTCCGAACTACAAACAACGTTTATCGCCAAACCGCATAGAAGCTCAGCGCACCTTAACGGCCGATGGGCTTGATAACTGGGAAAATATTGGTGGCGCCCAGCAGATCCAGCACGATCAAGATCACAAAAATAACCAGAATCACGCCCAAAGCAGAGCTGGCGCCTGCAGGCATTTCATTGATTTGCTTGTTGAATTCCGCGATTTCATCCGCAGTCATGTTCGCCACGCGAGCTTCAACGTCTTCCTGGCTTACGCCCAGGCTCAGCAACACTTCTTTAGCCTCGTCAGAGCCGGTAATGCGCATAATCTGCTCGCGATCATAGTTTTGTTGCTCAACCTGAATCTGAGTATCAGTTGAGACCATCGCCGCACGCACCGCAGCACTCTGCAAGCTCAATACGAACATGCTCATGCTCAGCAATACAGCGGTAATTTGCTTAATCAGGCGTTTGGATTTCATAGTCATTCCTCATTTCTTAAGTAAGAGATTCGTTGGAGTTATTACTGCGACATCGCGTCGCGTTGACGAAAGAAACAGAATTCTAAGTGTCGCAACGGAATTGCGAAAGTGCAAACGCCCTGCTGCGAGATATTTATTCACACCAGGGCGCTTACATGGTTTCCGACGCCGGACCTGCGGCGTCGGCAGCTCAGGTTACGCAATCCGTCGCGAACTCAGAGCTGATTAGAGGCTCGCGCCCTGTGGAACAATTTCCACGCGACGATTCATCTGACGGCCTTGCTCATTTGAGTTTTCAGCCAGAGGTTGTTCTTCGCCGTGAGGAACCACTACGAAATCAACCTGTCCGGAAACCAGATTGCGCAATGCCTGTACGGTGCTGTTGGCGCGATCAGCGGACAGCTTGCGGTTGTAGTCTGCGGAACCTGTGTCGTCTGCGTGACCGTGTACTTCAACACGGTTGTAAGCGCCTTCCTGGATATAGCTCGCCCACTGCTGCAGGTCGCCTTGCTCGCCAGCGCCAATCTTGGCGGAGTCGAAAGCAAATTCAATATTCGCGCTTGGCATTGGCGCTGCTTCCACTACGGGCTCTGGCGCTGGCTCAACCACAGGCTCTGGCTGTGCTGGTTCAATCACTACCGGCTCTTCAACCACAGGCTCCGGCTGGCTGGACGCACACGCGGACAGACCAATCACAGCAGCCGCCAACAAACTGAATTTAGACAGGTTTTTCATGTTTTTTCCTCATTTCTACTATCTAATTGCGGGGCAACCATTCCTTAGGCGGCTCCCTATCTTTGGGCGCCCGGTTAAATCACCAAGCGGTTTCTGTAATTCTCTTCCACCCGTCCCTCTCCTCATCCCAAACTCAGTGTGGGGCGACATCCCCTCATCACGAGCCGGCTCAAAAGAGGGATCGGCTTCCTGGCGTTCTTCGCAAGTCAGCAGTCGGTTATCCACCCGGGATACTCCATCGACTGAAAGCGCAACCTGCTCCGCCAGCACTTTTTCTATCGCGGTGTCGACATCGCCTTCTAACACGGCCCTGTCGCGAATCACCGTCACCTGGATTGCGAAGGCGCGCAATGCCGGGTTCAATAAATATCGGGTTTGAATCACCCCTTCCTTCCACCCTTCGGCGAAGGGGCTGCGTCCGTTGTCATTGGCTTTGGCGACCGTCGCTGCGGCGGTAAGCGCCACCAGGACGAACATCTTTAGCCATTGCGTAACCGTTCTCGAACACATATTGCTTCTCCCTTACAGCCAACCCGACGGCCCCTCCCGGGCTCGTTAGCTTCTTCAGCCGTATAACTCTTTAAGCACTACATTAGCGCTACGAACTGATCTCCGGCGTGGCGTCAGACTTTACAGACGCCGACTTGTTATGCGCCGAAGACATAAAGTCCGCATACTCAACCAGGGAGATATCTCCGCTCCGATCCATATCGAACATCTCAAAAGCATCAATCAGATCCTGTCGATTCCGCGCCTCAAAGCGGGTGATCAAGGCGTCCGCGTCCTTGTCCATTTCCACAAACCCTGGGATGGTGATGTCGAACTGATTGTCGACCGTCGCCGCCTGCGCTCCGCTAACTGCAGCGCACAGCGCCAGAATTATGGTCAGCAGAGATTTCATGATGCGGCTCCTCTTAAGGTCGTGAACTAATAAAGTCATGGACAAGTATCAGTAGATGGATAAGCGACTTGGTTATCGCCAGTCCGATTAACAATACAAGAACACTAACAATTTTCGATCCACAAAAAACTTAACCATTTAAAATCAAATAGTTAAAAACATTTTCATTTGTTAACGCTTTTTCCTAAGGTTTGTAAACTGTTGCCTAACGGACACAGCCCGTTTTGCCATAACCCATAGAAAGCCATATATTTCAATAAGTTAATGTGTTGCTTTTTTGCAACTCTAGGAATAAAGAAGAAAACTCGGTATGGTTGCGAAAACTTTCCGGATTGCAAAAACGACCAATGGGTTTTCCTTTTTACTCTATCTCTCTTACCCGGCAGTGGGCCCTGGGCATGCTGCTGGCGGTGGCGCCACTGATCGTGGCGGTTGGCTATGCGATCTGGTCGATGGACAAGCACAACCGTCGCCAGAACGAATTGGTGGAATCCACCGCTGCGATTAACCGGCAAATGTCAGCTTTACAAGAATTAGTGAAAGAACTGGAACGCTCTGCGCGCCAGTTTGTGGTCTTGCAGGACGCGCGCTTCGAGAAAATCTATGGCGAGAAGTACGCCAAGCTGCAGGAGCAGGCGACGGCGCTGGAGCGCAACATCGGCTCCGCCAAGATGAGCGACATGGTCAGTCAGTTACTGCGGGTCACCCACCGGAGCGCGCTTTCCATCAACTCGCCAGCCAAGCGCGACGCCGCGCCTGAGCAATTGTCGACGCCCAAAGGGGTCGAAGCCGAAGAAACCCTCAATGAGGTCGTAGGACCCGAATTTGAAGCAAACAGTCTGGGGCGTCTGACAGCTATTTTTAACAGCGCGGCGGAGATTACCTCCAATATCACGGTTCTCGCCAATGACGCCTTGAACGCCTCCCTGGCGGAACAAAAAGAGGGCTTCCGCACCACCCAATGGTGGCTGGCGATTCTGGGCTTGCTCGCCTTGCCGGCTTCCTTTGTGATCATGGTGATCTGGTCCTACGTCATAACGCGCCCCCTGAACAACCTCTCACAGACAATACGCCGCATCGGAGAGGGCGAACTGGAAGGCTGCGCCAAAGTGGAAGGACCGGAAGAGTTTCAGGTGCTGGGAAAGCGACTGGAGTGGCTGCGTGAGAACCTGGAGCTGATTGAACAGCAGAAAAGCGCGTTTTTGCGCCACGTTACTCACGAACTGAAGACCCCGCTGGCGGCGATTTTCGAAGCCAGCGCGCTGTTGACGGAAGAGATTCCCGGCCCACTGACTGGCGAGCAGAGAAAAGTGGTGGAGATCCTATTCGATAACGCCATCCGCTTGCAGGAAATGATTCAACAGCTCCTGAATTTCAACAGCGTCCGCCTGGCCGCCGGCGGCCCACGCCAGACGCTGGAGCTGCCTGAGTTCCTGCATAAGTCGATTGAACGCTACCGTTCGCTGGCCAACACCAATCAGGTTTACATAGAAATACCCAAAACCTCCATCGAGGTGGAGAGCGACCCGGTTCTATTGGAGATGATCTTCAATAATCTGCTCAGCAACGCCATTCATTTTTCTCCTCCCGGCAGCCGCATCGCTCTGGGATGGGGGAAAGAAGACGCCGATGGCGAGCAGCCGGGATGGTGGCTGGAAGTTCGCGACCAGGGACCTGGGATTTCCAAACATGACAAAGAAAAAATATTCACACCGTTCTTCCAGGGCGACAATAAGCGCCAGGGAGCGACGAAAGGAAGCGGACTCGGGCTGGCGATCGTCGCCGAGTGCCTGCGCCATCTTGGCGGCGACATACAGGTCATGGACGAAGAGCCCAATGGGACCCGCTTTTATATCAGTTTCACGGATTACACATGACAGCATTGAACTCAAGAAAAGTGATTTTTTCCCTTGGCGTCGCCCTGGGCCTGCTGGTCCAGTCAGGTTGCAAAAACCTGGCGTTGGTGACGAACGCGGTGGGAGGCGATCCCAACTCGTCGCTGTTGCTTGAGCGGGTTCCCAACCCTGACCTTGCCGATATTCTTGAGCAACGCGACAAGCACTGCCAAAGAAGCAAAGAAGCCCGCTCACGACGCCTGGAGCGCATGACCTCCAAACACCGGGCGGAAGCGTTTGAGACCATTATGATCGCCAGTTGCGAGCCGGATTATTATCCCGGCGTCATGCAAACCGCATTGCAGTCACTGCGTAAGTATCAGGACTGGAATTGGGGCGCGCAGAGTTTCATCAAGCTCATGCAGGACGTATCCGACTCCCAGCAGCGCATGCTGGCTTATAACCAGAAGCTGAAGTTGAAGCTCGAACAAACTATCGAAGCCATAGGCGCCATCGAAGAAGGCATTAACCAACGTACGGAAGAGTCTCCCAAATGAACGATCCTATCGCCAGCAACAACGATATTCTCGTCGTCGATGACGACTCCGGGTTACTGCAATTGATGTCTATGCGCCTGAAAGCGCTGGGATACGCCTCCCGACTGGTGGAAAGCGGCGAGGAAGCATTGCGGGAAATTCGCCGCAAGCAACCGATACTGGTGATCTCCGACCTGAAAATGGACGGTATGGACGGCATTCAGCTGCTGGAGCATATCCAACGGGACTGGCCTGGAACCCCGGTCATCATGCTGACTGCCCACGGCTCGATTTCAGAGGCCGTAGTGGCCACCCAAAAAGGCGCCTTCGCTTTCCTCACTAAACCCGTGGACCGCGAAGAGCTGCGCACCACCATCGAAAAAGCCCTGGTTGGCCACTCCGCCAACGAAAGCGCCGCCAATGTATTTCAATCCATCGTCACCCGCAGCGCCAAGCTCTACCAGCTACTGGAGCAGGCGAAAATGGTGGCGCAAAGCGACGTTAACGTCCTGATTCAAGGCGAAAGCGGCACCGGTAAAGAAGTGCTGGCGCAGGCGATTCATGACGCCAGCCCGCGCCGGGACAAACCCTTCGTACCGATCAACTGCGGCGCCATTCCGGATGAGTTGATGGAATCCGAACTGTTCGGCCATAAAAAAGGCTCTTTCACCGGGGCCGTTCGCGATCATGTGGGCCTGTTTGAAACCGCTGACGGCGGCACTGTATTTCTTGACGAGATCGGCGACATGCCCATGCATCTGCAGGTCAAACTGCTGCGGGTGCTGCAGGAGCGCAAAATCAAGCCTATCGGCTCCACCACCTATATCGACGTGGACATTCGCATCGTTTCCGCCACCCACAAAGACCTGCTCAACATGATCGAAGAGCAGACATTCCGCGAGGATCTGTACTACCGGCTCAACGTCGTCAATCTGGTGCTGCCGCCTCTGCGCGAGCGCCGTGAGGACATTCCCCTGCTGCTGAACCATTTTATGGAGCGCGTGGCCCAGCGCTACGGCCAGAGCTGCAAGCGCATTGCGCCTGACGCTCTGGACGCCCTGATTTCCTACTCCTGGCCAGGCAACATCCGCGAACTGATCAACCTGAGCGAGAAATGTCACGCCCTCAATGCCGGCGCCGTTATTTCCCGCCAGTTGATCGAGCAGGCGTTGCCCCGCTTCCAGCGCGAACAGAATCAGGAGGTGACGCTGTCCGAGGCCAAGCGAATCTTTGAGAAAGAGTACGTGGAAAAGCTGCTGAGCATGACCAACGGCAACATCCCGGAAGCCGCCCGCATGGCGGATCGCAATCGCTCAGATTTCTACAAAATCGTGAAAAAGCATGGTATTGACCCCGAACTGTATAAAGTGGGTTAGTAAACCTCTCCGCCAGCCCCTGCCTACCTCACTTCCGGTATCCAGGGGCGTCCGTTGACGTCCCCTCATTCGTAAAACATTGAAACAGTTCGTACCTGCGGACTTCGTCGCCAAAACCCTTTGCTATACTGAAATTCATCAAGAGATTTAGGGTCTGTTGACGTTTCGGCGTCGTCACTGCTGCGCTTGGGAAACCGTCAATCAAGGCGTGAGGAACGAAGTTTGGTAATTCCAAATGAGCGACGTGTAATCAGGGGCCGCATCGACCCAGCCCGAGCCGCTATATCCCCCGGTCGTCTCTGTCGAGCGTTGGCGCTGACGTTCGCCCTGGCGAGTCCGGCGGTCGCGGCGCAAACGCTTCATTTCCTGGCTTTAAGCGATAATGACGTTCCTGTGGCGGACGCGGTCATCAGTCTGCCTGCCGACCAAAGGTCGTCCCCCGCCCCGGCTTATGACGGCGCCCCCGCCATCATGGATCAGGTGAAGAAGCAGTTTCGCCCCAGAATTCTGGCCGTGGCGGCTGGCGCGCAAGTTGCGTTTCCCAACAGTGATAACGTTCGCCATCATGTCTACTCATTCTCTCCCGCCAAGGTGTTTGAACTGAAGCTTTACAGCGGTCAGCCGGAAGCGCCTCTGCTGTTTCAACAGCCCGGCGTCGTGGTGCTGGGGTGCAACATCCACGACAGTATGCTTGGCTATATCTATGTCGCGGAGACGCCCTACTTCTCCCAGACCGACGCATCCGGCAAAGCGACGTTAACCTTTCCTGACGCCATACCGGCGCCGAAAGACATTTTGGTCTGGAGTCCCGAACTTTCCATCGATTCTCAAACCATATTGCGACTGTCTTTATCTGAGCTTCCTACCAGCGCCGCGGATCGCGACGCTTACATTATCCGACTGAACATGCAGGGAAATGGCGTGGAACGCACGCAGGGCAAGTCCGGCTTCGGCGGCAAATTCCGCAAGCAACAGCATGAATAGTCTGCGTAATCAGATACTTCTGCTCTCCGTCAGCTTAGTCTGCGTGGCGTCGCTTACTATCCTTGGCGCTTATTGGATATCCATCGGCCATTACACCAGCGACCGCATCAATCAGGATTTCAGCGGCGCAGCCAAAGTGTTTGGACAACTTCTTGAATCCCGGGAAGTACAGCTGACCACCACCGCCGAGGTGCTCACCTCGGATTTTGGCTTCAAACAAGCCGTGGCCACCCGGGACACGCAGACCATCCAGAGCGTGCTCAACAATCACAGCGAACGCATCAGCGCCGACCTGATGCTGCTGCTTGATCTGAGTGGAACCTTGCAGGCGTCCACTCAGGATTCGCCCTCCCCTATCGCCAAATTCGCCCATCAGGACCTGCTGCGACAAGCTCTAACTAACAGCGGCGCGGCGGCCTTTGTCGCCTACCAGGGAGAGCTGTATCAGATGATCATTCTGCCGGTTTACGCACCAGCGCCAATCGGGTTCGCCGCCATTGGCTTCCGTCTGGACAGCGAACTGGCGGAAGAGTTACGACAAATCACTAATGTGCACATTTCCTTTGTGTGGCGCGATCAAGGCGCAGCCAAAGTGGTATCCACCCTGTCCCGCGATCAACTGGAGGAAGCGCTGCGCGCTCCGGAAACCATTCCTGACACGCTGCTGTCCCTGATCCAGCAAAAGCAAACCTTCAGCAGTAAACGCCGTCCGCTGTCGGGAATGGGCGACAACGCCATCGAAGCCGTACTGAGCGTGCCCCTGCATAACGCCTTCGCGGAATTCGCAATACTGCGCGATCGCATCCTGTTGATATCTGCGTTGACGTTCCTGCTGTCCATCGCCGGCAGCATGGTGCTGTCACACAACCTGACCAAGCCGCTTGGCCGCATGGTGAAAATCGCCAGCGACCTGTCTCGCGGCCAATATCGCAATCTCACCCCCATTTCTATCGCCACCAGTGAAATCAAAACCCTGTTCCAGGCCTTCATCAAGATGGGGTCGGATATCGAAGAGCGGGAATACAAAATTACCTATCAGGCCACTCACGACGGCCTCACCGGTTTGTTCAACCGCAACAAAGTGATCGCGGAAGTCGAAGACGCCCTCAGGCGGCACAACGCCCCTTTCCTGATTATCAGCCTGAACATCAACGGCTTTAAAAACATCAACGACACCTTTGGCCCGAAAGTCGGCGACGACTGCCTGCGCGCAGTAGGCCAACGACTGGTCGAGTTCATTCCTAAAAACCCTATCTGCGCGCGCCTGGGCGCCGATGAGTTTTTGTGCCTGGTGGACGTCTTTGGCAACGAGAACGCCCGCACCATCTGCGATAAGTTGCTGGCCCATCTGGCCCGTCCGTTTAAGGTGGATGACTTACGTCTGGCCCTGTCATTCAGCATTGGAGTGGCCCAATACCCCGAGCATGCGGCGGCGGCCGAGGAACTGTTGCGTCGCGCCAGCATCGCTCTGGACAAAGCCCGCAGCGAACGATGCGCCCTGCGCTTTTATGAGTCAGGCGAAGACGAAGCCCACCTGCGCAGACTGCAACTACTGCAAGACCTGAAGCTCGCCATTGCAGAGGACGACGGCCAGCTTTGCATGTATTACCAGCCCAAGATGCACCTGGCCTCTGGCCGGGTCGACAAATGCGAAGCGCTGATTCGCTGGAGCCATCCCGAGCAAGGCTTTATTCCCCCGGATATCTTCGTAGAGCTGGCGGAGCAAGCCGGGCTTATCGCTTCACTCACCGACTGGGTGACGCGCACCGTCATCAATCAGGTGGCCGAATGGCGTGACCAGGGCATCGATTTACAGGCGGCGATCAACCTGTCAGCCCAGGACTTGGAGCGCGATGAGTTGCTGGACAACGTGCTGAGCCAGCTGGAAACGTTGAAGCTGCCCACCCGCGCCGTTTCCTTTGAGCTGACCGAAAGAGACATGATGAGCGACGCGGACCACGCTATCGCGCTCATGCAACGTTTCCGTCAGCGCGGATTCACCTTGTCCGTAGACGACTATGGCATTGGCTATTCTTCCCTTTCCAAACTGAAGCAAATGCCGGTGTCGGAGATCAAAATTGATAAAAGCTTCGTAATACCTCTGGAACAATCCGCCAGCGACAAAATTATCGTCCGCTCCACTATTGAGCTGGGACATAGCTTTAACCTCAAAGTCATTGCAGAAGGCGTTGAAACTCAACGCAGTATGGATTTGCTGGCGGAAATGGGGTGCGACTATATTCAAGGTTACTTTCTATCCAAACCCATGCCTGCAAAGGAACTGGCTCCATGGCTACGACAACGCGCGCAGCAACTTCCTACTCAAGCTTTCGGCAAGGTCTAAGTCGTATTTTTCATCGATGGCTTTTCTCTCCTGACGTACTCGTTCGGATCTGCACGTTAATCATCACCGCAATTGCAATGCTTCCCATCGCCCACGCCGGAGAAGGTAAAATTCTGGCGGCCCCAGGCGTCACGCAGATCGAAGGCAGCGCTGGCGGCGGCCTGACGCCCTGGGCGGTGTTGGCGGGCTACGCCTCGCGGGACGACATCGCCGGCAGCGTCTTCAGCTCTCGCGTCGGCGTCGACGATTACCGTCTGGATGTCTGGGGCGGCGCGCTGAACTTCTATGACCGGGTCGAGATCAGCGTGGCGCATCAGAAGTTTGACCTGAAACAGGCCGGCGCGGAGATACGCCAGGACATTTATGGCGCCAAAGTGCGCCTTTACGGCGACCTCATATACAGTGAATGGCCCCAGGTCAGCACAGGCGTTCAGTACAAACGCCTGCAGGACACGGCGATCGCCAAGGCGGTCGGCGCCGCGGATGAGGAACATGGAACGGACTTTTATCTAACCGCCAGCAAACTGCATCTTGGCGCTGTCGGCGGATACAACCTGCTGTGGAGCCTCGGCGTGAGGGCCACCAAAGCCAATCAACTGGGCCTGCTCGGGTTTGGCGGCGACAAGCGCGACCGCTACAGCGCCCAAGTGGAAGCCGCCCTAGCCGTCCTGCTTAACGCCCATGTCGCAGTCGGGGCGGAGTACCGCCAAAAGCCCGATAACCTGGGATTCGCTGAAGAGGAAGACTGGAGCGATGTTTTTATCGCGTATTTTCCCAACAAGCACGTGAACATCACTCTGGCCTGGGTGGATTTAGGCGACATCGCCGGCCAGGATAACCAGCGGGGCGCTTATTTATCCCTGACCGGCTATCTATGGTGAGCCTCCCATTGACTCTCAGCGTGCGGAGAACACAGATGACGCAAGCCAACTCTCAAGCAAGTTCGATACTCCGTGATGCGACAAAAGCCATCGCTATCACACTCACCGCGGCGACGTTACACCTGACCGGCTGCGCAGGCGTCACTCAGGATGCCTCTTTATATCGCGCACTGGGCGGCGAACAAGGAATCGCCCGTTTGGTTGACCGCTTTGTGGAGGAAATCAGCTACTCCGAAGATATCGCGCCCTTCTTCGCCGACACAGACCCCGACCGCTTCAGAGAAAAACTGTCTGAACAACTCTGCAATATCAGCGGCGGTCCCTGCGAATATACCGGCGACAGCATGCGCGACAGCCACGCCGGGATGTCGATTTCCGAAGCGGATTTCAACAAAACCGTAGACTTGCTGATCAACGCTATGAACAAGGAAGGCGTGCCTTATCCCACGCAAAATCGATTGCTGAAGCGTCTCGCGCCAATGAGGAAGGACATTATTTATCTGTGACGAACGCGTCAGCAAAATTGCTGTAACCGGCGCGCAATTGCGCTAAAATCCGGCCAGATTTTTACGGAGACCGATTATGGCGATTAGCAAAAATAAAGTGGTCCAGTTCCACTACGTCCTGAAAGACCAAGAAGGCAAAGAACTGGAAAACACCTACGAAGACGAAGTCATTACCTACTTGCACGGCTATGACAACGTGCTGCAAGGCTTAGAGGAAGCGCTGGAAGGCAAAGACGCCGGCGACAAGTTCGAAATCACCCTGCCCCCGGAAAAAGCCTTCGGTCTGCGTCAGGAAGACAGCATCAAGCGTATTTCCAAAAAGTATCTGAAGCATGCTGGCCGTTATCAGGTTGGCGACGCCATCCCGGTTAAATCAGAGCAAGGCGTGCAAGTGGTCACGGTCATGAAAATCGGCCACTCCATGGTCGACGTCGATATCAACCACCCTTACGCAGGTCAAACGCTGACATTCGCTTTGGAAGTCGTCAGTCTGCGTGATGCGGAGAAAGAAGAAATTGATCACGGCCACGTACATGGCCCTGGCGGACACCACCACTAAGCGTTGCCCGCTCCAGCCAGCGCTTCCGGCTCAACATTCACATTCGGATGTAGACCAATGGAGCGCTGGACAGTTTCAGCGTCGCATCAGCCAACGCTAAACGCCATCACCAGCCAAACAATCGTCAGCGGCGCCAACAACAGCAATGGAGCCACTTTCGACGCATATCGCAGTTGTTCATCGAAAGACTGCCGCACGACTTCAATAATTCCCGGATCCCATAACCGCGCCGGCTTGCCTTTGCTCTCATCGGGATGCGCAGTGATGCGGGTCTCGCTCAGTACGCCGCTTTCCAGAAACGCCTTCGAAAGATTTTTCCCCTTACCCACAGACGCCGCCACGATATGGTATCTCTGACGCAGCCAGTCCACAGGCTCAGATTTCGCACATACGCCAAGCGTGCGCGGCAGATCCATCCCCGCTTGTACGCATAACCCCAAATTCAGCAGATACTGATACACGCTGCGCGCCACGACCAGTGACCGAATCTGTGGGAAACGGGAGGCCGCGTTCCAGAAACGCGAATCCGGCTCCACCCAATTACGCAGGAAAATCGGCGCCAGCCGCACGCCGATAACCAGCCCCGCCACCGCCGCCGAGGCGCAAACACTCATGGAAGTCAGCGTTGTCTGGGCGCCAAATGCAAAGAAATACAGCAGGTAGGCCAACGTAAAGCAACACAACAACCAGGAACCCGCCAACCAGGCGGATAACTGGCGGGATGAGCGACCGATCAACACATAGTAATCACATAGACGGGCGAAGACTTCCGCGATACGCAAAGTGGCGAGACCAAACTGAATAAAGCGCACTTCCCACGGTAAGAACACTCCACTCTCACGGATAAGCTCCAGCAATGGCTTATCCGCCTCTTGCCTGACGCTCTCCGCCAGTTGATTCAATTTAGCCGTGTAACAGCGCGGCGAAATGTCGGCGGCGGAGTCGAAAACCCCGGGAAATTTTTCGCCGTTCAGCATTGCCTGTCCCAGATTGGCAAACAGCACAGCCCGATTGGCGGGTAATAATTCTGAATATGACATTGAATGAGTATAGAAAAGGATTCTGCATGGAAATGCAGTTGAGTATAGAGTCGAGAAAGAAAAAAGGCACTGTAAAGCGCCTTTTTTCAAGAGTGAGCGTCAATCGGTTTCGACGTCGGTAAAGTCGCCGCCCTCAGACATAGCGAACGCCATGCCAGTGGTGTAGGACACGCGTTTGGTGCTGATATGCTTGAGATACTTGATCCACACCTTTTCAATGTCCGTCCCAGGCGCTCTTTCACCTCTCAACACTGTCAGAAGTTGTTCTTCCGCCGGTGTCGCAGGTTTGCGATTGCCGTTTGTGAGCTCTTGCAATGCATACCCGGAACGCTCCAGCAAATCCGCTTCTTTCTTGGAAAAGAAACCAGACCGGCTGAATCCTCTGGGAAAGTGCTTCGTATCGTAAAACACTTTACTGCTTGCAAAATCTTTTTGGTTCATAAATCAACCCCTTCCGCAAGAAGCATAAAACCAAAACCCGGATACTAAGCTAAACCGCTTGTTTCCCGGCGATTACTGTAAGGATAGTCCATATTGTTGGGCGCGATTATCTGCAAACAATGCTCTGAGTACAACCAAAAATTGCGCTTATAGGAAAAAAGTCTTGATTTTTTATTTTCTTTCTGTAACCAGACGCCGAAAAGCGCCTAAATAACTGGGCTGCGAGGAAATTTCGGGATTGGTTAAAATTCAGAAATAATCAGAATTAAATCGCCGTTAGAGCCAAATGCGCTAACTTTGAAACGAATGGATATATGAGCGGATAGATATAAGTAATGAAAAGTGTGCGCTTCTAAGAAGCCAGCTCGCTCAACATAACGAGATCAACGTCGTCGTCCGTACGCACTTTGCTGATGACATCGGCCTTGCTCAGTCGACGAGACATATCGCGCAGCGTGAGACGCTCAAAAATCTCATTGACCGTCTGGTTGATGACCGACCAGTTGCTGTGCACCGTACATGCATGCATGACGTCGCAGACACGCTCTTCAGCGCAACAGTCAGTCAGCGCCACACCACCTTCCACAGCTCGGAGAATGCGCGCAATGCTGATATTATAAGCCGCGTCGGAAAGACAGTAGCCGCCTTTGACGCCGCGCTCGGAATGAACGACGCCGCCATCCACCAGCAACTTCATGATCTTGCGCACGGTGGGTATGGGCAACTTGGTCTGATCGGCGACCTGATCCAGTTTGACCAGGTCCTTACCTGGCTCATCCAGAGCAGAGGCGATCAACAACCCATAATCGGCAAGTCTAGCTAAGCGCAACATAATTGAAGTCCTGTATCAGCTTCATAAACGCATGGCTCGGGATCGCCAAACGAACCCGCCGCGTAAGGAATACACGCCTTTTCGATTCTAACCGCATTCCCGATTGATTACCAATTTAGTATTGATTTGAAATGGGCTTTTCAGTACCCTAGCAATCAAGTCAAGAATAAGAAAACTCTGATTTGTCAGCGCTCTTAGCCATGGTGAAAAGGCTAAAAAATTCCAGGCGCGGATGACTCGGAGCTTTCTTTTATATGCGCGCTGTTAAAATACTCTTTTCGATCATCGAGGCCCTCTCATGAGCACGCCAGAAAACTCAGTTGACCAATATATCAAACGGGAATACCAGGCCGGCTTTATCACCGACATTGAAAGCGAAGCCCTGGAGCCGGGATTAAACGAAGACGTTATCCGCTTTATCTCCGCTAAAAAGAACGAACCCGAGTTCATGCTCAACTGGCGTCTCAAGGCCTATCGTGAATGGTTGAACATGGTTGAGCCGCAATGGGCTCACGTGCACTACCCCAAAATTGATTTCAACGACATCATCTATTACTCAGCGCCCAAGTCACAAAAAGACGGCCCCAAGAGCCTGGATGAAGTCGACCCCGAGTTGCTGAAAACCTACGAAAAGCTGGGCATCCCCCTACACGAACGCGCCGCCCTCGCCGGCGTTGCGGTAGATGCAGTATTCGACAGCGTTTCCGTCGCCACGACCTTCAAAGAGAAACTGTCTGAAGCCGGCGTTATTTTCTGCTCTATTTCTGAAGCAGTCAGAAATCACCCCGAGCTGGTGGAGAAGTACCTCGGCAGCGTGGTTCCTGTCCGCGACAACTATTTCGCCGCCCTCAACTCCGCGGTCTTCAGCGATGGCTCATTTGTCTACATTCCCAAGGGCGTGCGCTGCCCGATGGAGCTGTCCACCTACTTCCGTATCAACGCGGCGAAAACCGGCCAGTTCGAACGTACGCTGATCATCGCCGACGAAGGCAGCTACGTCAGCTATCTGGAAGGCTGCACCGCCCCCATGCGCGATGAAAACCAGTTGCACGCCGCCGTGGTTGAACTGGTGGCGCTGGAAGGCGCGGAAATCAAATACTCGACCGTACAGAACTGGTATCCCGGCGACGAAGAAGGCAAAGGCGGCATCTACAACTTCGTCACCAAACGCGGCCTGTGCGCCGGCGCGCATTCCAAGATTTCCTGGACCCAGGTGGAAACCGGATCGGCCATCACCTGGAAATACCCCAGCGTCGTGCTGAAAGGCGATCACAGCGTCGGCGAATTCTACTCTGTCGCTCTGACCAACAACCTGCAGCAGGCGGACACTGGCACCAAGATGATTCACATGGGTAAACACACCCGCAGCACCATCATCTCCAAAGGTATTTCCGCCGGCCGCAGCGACAGCAGCTATCGCGGGCTGGTGAGAATCGCTCCCAACGCCGAAAATGCGCGAAACTATACCCAGTGCGACTCGCTGCTGATCGGCAGCAAGTGCGGCGCGCACACCTTCCCTTACATCGAAAGCAAGAACAACAGCGCCGTGGTTGAACATGAAGCCACCACCTCCAAAGTGAGCGATGAGCAGTTGTTCCTGTGTCGTCAGCGCGGCATCGACGCAGAGCGCGCTGTGTCCATGATCGTCAACGGCTTTTGTAAGGAAGTATTTAAAGAGCTGCCCATGGAGTTTGCGGTGGAAGCGGGCAAGTTGCTGGAAGTCAGTTTGGAAGGCTCCGTCGGCTAAATAAGCGGCGGAAGCATAAACGCCTGAGGTGGGCTTCGATGCGCAATCAAGCACCCGCTAAAAGCAGGCAGCGAATATTTGATGAGTTAAATTCCGCGACCTAATAGACCAATTAAAGCGGCGGTCGCAGAGTTGTCTTTCTGATACATGGGATCAAACATGCTAAGTATTAAAGACCTTTACGCTCGGGTAGAAGAAAAAGAGATTCTGAAAGGACTGACGCTGGACGTGAAGCCCGGCGAAGTCCACGCCATCATGGGCCCCAACGGTTCAGGCAAAAGCACCCTGACCCACGTATTGTCCGGGCGCGAAGGTTATGACGTCACTTCCGGCGAAATCAATTATTTCGGCCAGAATCTGCTGGACATGGAGCCGGAAGAACGCGCCCGCGAAGGTATATTCCTGGCGTTCCAGTATCCAGTGGAAATCCCTGGCGTCAGCAATATTCAATTCCTGCGCACAGCGATGAACAGCATCCGCAAGCATCGCGGCGAAGAAGAACTGGACGCGGCGACTTTCCTGAAACTGGCCCGTCAAAAGATCGGCATGGTCAACCTGGATCCTGACTTCCTCAAGCGCGGCGTCAACGAAGGTTTTTCCGGCGGCGAGAAAAAGCGTAACGAGATTCTGCAAATGTTGATGCTGGAGCCCAAGCTGGCGCTGCTGGATGAAACCGACTCCGGCCTGGACATCGACGCCCTGCAAGTCGTGGCCAACGGCGTCAATGCACTGCGCAGCCCTGATCGCGCCGTGGTTCTGGTGACCCACTATCAGCGTCTGCTGAACTACATCGTACCGGACTACGTACACGTTCTGGCCAACGGCCGCATCGTCAAATCCGGCGGTCGTGAACTGGCTCTGGAACTGGAAGAGAAAGGGTACGGCTGGTTGAACCTGGACGACGACAAAGTAGCGTAGGCGAGGTATTCATGGCGACCCAAAGCAACCCCTACGCAGACTTTCACCGCCAATGCGTGGAAGCCTCGCAATCCTGGAGCGAACAACTGGGCGACAACCTGCGCTGGCTTGACGACGCCCGCAGTGAAGGCCGCAGCCTTTTCGCCGGTCTGGAGCTTCCAACCCGCAAAACAGAAGCCTGGCGCTACACGCCTATTGCCCCCATCGTGCAGGGCGATATTCTGCGTTTGCGGACAACGGAATCCGCTGACGCTCCGCAAGGCATTACTGGCGACTTCTATACTCTGACATTCCATAACGGTCAGCTGGCCGCATCCAATATCGACGACTCCGCTCTGGAAGTGATCCCCTTCTCGTCAGCGGACGCAGCCGGTCAGGCGCTGATCAAAGAGTATCTGGGCAAAACATTCGACGCCGCCAGGCACCCCTTTGCCGCATTGAATGCAGGCACTCTGCAGGACGGCGCGCTTATCCGCGTCAGAAAAGACAGCAAAGCGCTCAAACCAGTGCAAATCGTCCATACTGCGGACGTTTCCGGCGAAGCGGCTTCCAGCTATAACCGCGTGATCGTGGTGGTGGAGTCCGGCGCCAAACTGGAGCTGCTGGAAACTTATGTCGACACCCATGAGCGCAAAGTTTTCCAAAACACCGTGACGGAAGTGTTTCTCGCCGCCAACAGCACAATGACGCACTACGCGTTGAACTGCGAAGGCGCCAACCAGATTCATACCGGTTGCGTGTTCGTCGAACAGCAAGGCGGCAGCCACTACGAGCAGCATGCTTTCGCCACCGGCGGCGCACTGAAACGTCGCGACATCAATGTGAAATTGCTGGGACAACTGGCGTCCTGCAAGCTGAATGGCGTTTATCTGGCGGGCGGTCGTGAGCATGTGGATTTCCACACTACGATTGAGCACGTGGCCCCGCATTGCGTCAGCGAAGAAACCTACAAAGGCATTATCAACGGTAAAGGCAAAGCGGTGTTCAACGGCCGCGTGCATATCCACCGTGACGCCCAGCAGTCTTCCGCGGCGATGAACAACAATAATCTGTTGTTGACCAATACCGCCGAGGTGAACACCAAGCCCGAACTGGAAATTTACGCCGACGACGTCAAATGCGCGCACGGAGCCACCGTGGGCCAGTTGGACGACATGGCGCTGTTCTACTTTCAGTCCCGCGGCATCACCCGGTCTGATGCGCACCGCATGCTGAGCCGCGCGTTCGTGGAGTCCGTCATGGCGGAAATGGAGATCGAAACGGCTCACGCCTACGTACTCGAACTGGCGGAGCGTTTCTATAATGAAGGAGCGCAGGAGGCTACAGCATGACCCAGGCGATTAAACGTCCCTTTGATGTTCTGTCCGTCCGCGAGGACTTCCCTATCCTGCAACAGCAGGTGAACGGTAAACCTCTGGTATACATGGATAACGCAGCCACAGCGCAAAAGCCGCTGGCGGTTATCGAGGCGATGAACACGTATTATCGGGAGTTTAACGCCAACGTGCATCGCGGCGCCCACAGCTTGAGCGACCGCGCGACAGGCGAGTTTGAAGCCGCCCGTGATAAAGTGCGCGCCTTCGTCAACGCGCCGTCTCGTGAAGATATCATCTGGGTGCGCGGCGTCACTGAAGCCATTAATCTGGTGGCGCAATCTTACGCCCGCAGCACCCTGCGGCCTGGCGACGAGATTATCGTCAGCCAGCTTGAACATCACGCCAATATCGTGCCCTGGCAGATCGTGGCGCAACAGACTGGCGCTCAGGTAAGGGTCATTCCGATTACGCCTGACGCCGAGCTGGACATGGCCGCCTATCAGGCCCTGCTGAACGAAAAAACCCGCATCGTCGCGGTGAACCATGCGTCCAACGCGATGGGCACCGTGAATCCCGTCAAAGAGATGATTCGTCTGGCGAAAAGCGTTGGCGCGGTGACGTTGATAGACGGCGCACAAGGCGCGCCGCACCTTGAAATCGACGTGCAGGATCTGGACTGCGACTTCTATGCGATTTCCGCCCATAAAGCGTTTGGACCTACCGGCATCGGCGCTCTATACGGCCGCAAAGCACTGCTGGAAGCCATGCCGCCATATCAAAGCGGCGGCGAAATGATTGAGCGCGTGTCCTTCTCCGGCACCACGTTCAACGTACCTCCTTTTAAGTTTGAAGCTGGTACGCCAGCCATTGCTGAAGCCATCGGTTTCGCAGCGGCGCTGGACTATCTGAACCAGTTCGATAAAGCGCAACTGAAAGCCCATGAAGACAGCCTGCTGCAACTTGCGGCGGAGCTGGCGCCGACCGTTCCCGGCTTACGTCCGGTGGGTACGGCGAAAAACAAAGTTTCCGTTTTTTCCTTTTTGGTGGACGGCCTGCATCCCAGCGACCTGGGCACACTGCTGGATCAACAAGGCATCGCCGTACGCACAGGACACCATTGCGCGCAGCCATTAATGGACTGCCTCGGCGTTCCCGGCACCACCCGCGCCTCTTTCGCGTTCTATAACACCCGCGAAGAGGTTGAAAAACTGTTCGCCGCCCTACAGAAGATAACCAGACTGTTTATTTAGGAGATAGACCACTATGTCCGCGCAAACCTTTACGCCTGAAGTGGGATTGCGTATCACCGACGCTGCGGCTCAACACATCCGCAAGCAGTTACGCCAGCATCCCGACGTCCAGGGTTTTCGCCTGGGCCTCAAAGCCAGCGGCTGCTCCGGCTTTAAATATATCGTGGATCTGGTTAAGGCCCCTTCCGACGATGATCGCAAGTTCGTACTCGCTGACGACATTCCTGTTTATGTTGACGCCAAGAGCCTGCCCTATATTAATGGCGCTGAGATCGACTTCGTCAAAGAAGGCCTGAATTACGCCTTCAAGTTCAACAACCCCAACGTAGACTCATCCTGCGGCTGCGGGGAAAGCTTTTCCATAAAAGAGGACGCCTGATCGATATGGAAAGAGAGGTTGTACTCACCAAACGGGACTGCATCGCGCGACTGGTTCCTGCGGGCACGGAGATCACCATCCCGGCGGATACATTCGTCACCATCACCCAGGCGCTGGGCGGCACGTTCACCGTTGTCGTCAACGGCAACCTGGCCCGAGTTGAGGGCAGAGACGCAGACGCGCTGGGCAAAAACGTCGCAGACTTTAACTTTGACGACATCACGGAAGGCGAAGTCAACGAACGTCATGTCTGGGAAGCATTACGCGCCGTTTTCGACCCGGAAATTCCCGTAAACATCGTTGACCTTGGCCTGGTGTACAACGTCGCCGTCAGCAAAGAAGACGGCAAGAACTGCGTTAATGTGGAGATGACCCTGACGGCGCCCGGCTGCGGTATGGGGCCCGTCATCGCCGATGACGTAAAACATAAACTCACGCTGGTGCCCAATGTGGACGAAGCGCGAGTGGAGTTGGTCTTCGATCCTCCCTGGAGCAACGACATGCTCAGCGAGGAAGCCAAACTCGAACTAGGCATGCTATAAGCTAACCGCAGGCGCCAAGTTCACCGCCTGCAGACAATGAATCAAGCAGACAGAACCAATAACCATGACCGCTGTAGACCAAGCCGATATTTTCACCGCCAACCCACTGGGAAAAGACACCACCATCGCAGACATCAAAGACAGTTTTGAGTTTCTGGATGACTGGGAAGAGCGCTACGGCTACGTCATTGACCTGGGCAAACAGGTCCCCGCGATGCCGGCGGAGCACAAAGTAGAGGAAAACTTTGTGCACGGCTGCCAGAGCCAGGTTTGGTTTATTCATCATCTGGACACCGCATCCGGCAAGATGTACGTCCTGGTCGCCAGCGACGCCATGATCGTACAAGGCCTCGCCGCTGTCGTAATGTGCGCCTTCAACGGCAAGTCCCCACAGGACATCGTAGGCTTCGATATGGACGCCCTGTTCACGGAGCTGGACCTGATGCGCCACTTGAGCCCCACACGCGGCAACGGTCTGCGCGCCATGGTGAAAAAAATTCAGGACGCCGCCCGCAGCGCTTTATAGCGGGTAGCCATGTGGACGGCCAGTTGTGGACGACCAGTTGCGGACGGCTAGTTGTGGACGACCAGTTGTGGACGGCTAATCATCCAAGGCGAGGAATCTGAGCAACGCCATGAATCTGGTTAAATGGATTTTTGACGACGAGATAGAAGTCGCCCTAACCCAAGACTTTGATAAGGCGCTGCTGACTCAGTTGGGACTCAAGCTCAACAAAACCTCCAAGCACAGCCGCGCTACGCCAAACGTTTACTATATCCCCTATCCCGCTGACGACGCCTTCAGCCCCACCACTTACGTGTTTACCCACAACGAGCGCCTCAGGGACATCTGCTTGCGTCTGCATGAACTCGGCTTCGTATTCTGGGGCACCTTCAAAACGGAAAAGTCTCCCATTGATTACATGCGGGAGCTGCAATACCGCGGCGTGCTGACAACGCCCTTTCGCGCACTCAATGCGGGAGAACAAGAGACCGTACTGATCGATGAGACCCAACGGAGCAAGTAGCCCCGCACAGCTCACCAGCCGCCCTCTCTACTTTATCCGCCACACTTTATCCGCCTTTCCCTTATCCCAGCAAAAAGGCAAGGCCTCATTCAAGACGCTTGCCTATGCTCCCATTCTGCTTAGACTACGAAAAAACGACGATAAAAATAGGAGCAGCACTCCATGGGATTCAAGCAACACTATCAACTTATGGCCGGATACAACCAGCGCATGAACAATCAGGTTTATGCGGCGGCGGCAAAACTGGACGAGAGCATCCTGACGCAAGATTCCGGAGCATTTTTCGGTTCCATTCTCGGCACCCTGAACCACATTATGGTGGCGGACCTGGTCTGGCTGGGGCGATATAGATCACTTTCCGACCGTTACCAGTCCCTGCAGGAACTGTCGCAGTTCTCCACGCCCAAAGCGCTGAGTGAGATTTTACATACGGATTTCAATGCGCTATCGGAGAAGCGACGTCAACTGGACGCCCTGATCATTCGCTGGCTTACCGACGAAGTAGCGGAAGAAGACTACGCTCTCAATCTCCACTACAGCAGCATGACCGGCGGGAAAAGCGTGCGTAACTTTGGCGAGCTGCTGGCGCACTTCTTCAATCACCAGACGCATCATCGGGGTCAGGCGAGCACACTGTTGTCACAGGCTGGGAAGGATATCGGCATCACTGATTTTGCGATTGATATCCCGAATCTCGCGCCTTCAGATTGAGGCTCAGTCGTCGGCTTCAGCCTGCGCGTGAATTCCGACGACAAACTGCTGCAGCCCCGTCTGCAGGGGGCCGGCAATCTCAGGGGATTGCATAATCCCCTCCACGTCCAGATTTGAACTGAGCAGAGGCACGGAAACACAGGCGTTGTCTATGATGCGGCCGGACATGGTGGCGACCACTTCGCGCAATGCCGCCTGAGCGTGGCTGGCCCGGGGCGAGGTGTTGATGAGCATGACAGGCAAGTATACGAACTCCTCGCCGCTCACCAGCCAATCAAGGGCGTTCTTCATAACGCCGCTGATTCCATGGGCGTATTCCGGACTGGCGATAATCAATCCTTGCGCTTGCGCCAATGCGGATTTCAACTCTCTTACAGCAGCGGGTAATTCATTTTCCAGGTCGGGATTAAACAGCGGCAGCTCGCCCAGCCCCTGATAGACTTTCACCGTTACGTCCTTCGGGGCCAATCTGCTTAAGGCCTCTATCGCCGCGGTGTTATAGGAGACCTTCCTGAGGCTGCCGGAGATGGCCAGAATGTTAAGAGGTTTCACAGTACAGTTTTCCCGTCCGCCAAGTCGAATCAAGCAACGACGCTCTTAAGGCAGCGCCTATGAGCGACCTATTCTAACGACTCGTGCGAACATGGCCAGCCTTCAGCCGGTCTTGCGGGACCGCTCCATTCTTCTGGCGAAAAAATCCTCGTAGGTGCGCCGCCAGGTGTCCAGTCCAGCTTCCCAGTGCAGACAGATGATCAGACGTTCAAAGCTGTCCGCATATTTCACCAAGACTTCCAGACCCTCATGGGCGGCCATGGATTGCGGCGTTTTATTGGTTCCCGCACCGAGGGCGGGGAAAGCAATGGTTTTGACACCCTGCTCCAGCGCCAGCCGAACCACGCTCTCATAACAATTGGCCAACAAATGCAGATCAGAACCGCCCCATTGGTCGCCGCCCGTCCACTGCGGCGTCACAGTATGGATAATATGTTTGGCGGGCAGCTTGAAACCCGGCGTCAGGCAAGCGTCGCCCACCTTACACTCCCCAGCCTGAGAACAGGCCGCCTCCAACGCCTCTTCTCCCGCCTGCTCAAAAATCTGCGCGGACAAGCCCCGGCCTTTACTGAGATATTTGTGGGCGGGACAAACAATGGCGTCCACCTCCAACTCGGTGATGTCGCCGCATAGAAACTCAATCATTCCACTCACCCCGTGCAATATTGTCTACATGCAACCCTGAAAAACGCTCCTATAAACAAGTATTGCACAGATCGGGGGAATGTCTTTTCGCCGGGGCAAACCAGTGATCAGGCTCCCGGCTCTACCTGCACCGCCTCACTGCGGCTAAACCCCTCAATGGATTGGGTGACTTCCGGGTTGCGATTGCGGGTGATTTCGTAGTTCCAGACTTCGATATAGCGGATGCCGAGTTTTTTAGCTTGCTCGAACATGCCGCCGTAGCCGCCGGCGCCGAAACGGCGGCCCTGGTCGGAGCGTCCGATGGCTTGTGCATATTTGTAGCCGCGAAAGTCGCGGACTTCCTGCAGCAGAGCGTTCTGGTAGTTTTCTCGTCCTGACAGCCACCAGACGGCGATGCCGACCCGATCGCGGTAGTTCTTCTCTATCAGGCGCATGATGCGTTCCGGCGTTTCCACCGTGCCGATTTCATGCACTTCGAAAGCGAGATATTTTTGCGGGAACGCCCGGTAAAAAGAGTCGATGGCTTCTCCCGCCGCGCGCACCCATTTGTCGGGGGTGAAGCCCTGACGTTGCAGGTCTTCATAGCGGTTGCCGTTGAAGTGGCCTTCAATGCCATTGGAGGTGGCTTGCGGCACATACACCAGTTTCAGAGTTTCATCGTTCCCGTACTTCTTGCCCAGAGCTTCCGCCAGTAATTTCAGGCGCGCTTGCAAAAGCAGATCCCAGTAGGGAACAATACGCGTGCGCTCTCCGCGAAAACGTATTTCCATGGAGCCTGCGCCCTCATCGAACAGCCAGTCCGGCGCCCGGGGGCCCGCCAAAACGGCGAGGGACCATAATTTGCCGTAGTGACGCACGCCCTGTAGCTGCGCTTCGATGACGGAGAAATCATACTGTCCGGGCCTGGGCTCTATATCCGACCAGAACACTCTGACCAGCCCCCCTTTCACGAACGCCGGGCGTAAAGAATCTGCTTCCTTGCCTATCACATGGCTGCTGAATATGCCCCGTGGCGGCGCGAATTTTTCTTTATCGGGTGCTGGCGTTTTTACTGAGGTGGACGGCGTTTGTGATGCGACGCCAGCATCCCCCGCCCAAGCGGTGAGAGGGATCAAACCCGCCAGTGCCGACAAAAGAATGATGAGTTTTCCAATCTGTTCCATGACAGCGCTCCTGTCTCCATCCGTTATGTCAGATTCTGCAACTGGCCTCCTGCAAAATAAAGGCCTAAGGCGGGTTGTTAAGGGGATTTAATGCCGGGCTTTGTCGCCTCATAATAGTGGGGCATACTGACGGCATAAGACCGCAATGACCTCTCCAAGGAGTTTTATGGGGACCTTTTCCTACCGGGCGTTCAAGCGCAGATTCCCGTTGTTGTCACGCATGGCGACGCTGAGCGCGCTGACTCTCCTCACTACATTCGCACACGCCGAGACCATCGCGACAGGCGACATGGGCCAGTGTCAGGGCGGCATTGAATACCGCGCCAAAACGCTGACGTTCCGTCTCTCCCACGGTGACGTCTTTTATTGCGGCGCCACGCAAGAAGAGACTCTCGCGCTATTGAACACTGCGCTGAATGTATTGCCTGAAAACGCTCAGCTTGAGCACCTCATTATCGGCAGACTGATCGACTACGACTGGATCGGCGCCCATCTGGTCTCCACCCTGAAGCAGGATAAAAACTGGAACGCCGCCCAGGCGCGCCCGCACAAGTCCGAAGGTAGTGCGCCAAACGCCTACGCCTATGTAAGCAACGTGCTCTCAGGCGAACCTATTGCGACCACATGGAACAGAACACTGCACACACGCGGCGTGGAAATCGCTGGAGCCAGCATCGAAAAACTGCTGATCAGCGGCCCGGACGTTCACCAAGATCCTACCTGGGTTCCCTCGCAAAAAGGCTATCCCTTCGATGCGATTCTGTATTACCGGCTGCGCCCGTTGAGCGCGCCCAGTGCAACGGAGTAAGTCGCCATGACGCAACCTTCCGCAACACAAACCAGCATGCCGCCCTACATGCAAAGCGACGACCGGGTCGTCCTGTTCGACGGCGTCTGCAAGCTCTGTAACGCCTGGTCAAAATTCCTGATCAAATACGACAAGCGCAGACAGTTCAAAATGGCCTCCGTGCAATCCCCTGAGGGACAGGCGATTTTGGCCTGGTTTGACATGCCGCTGGACCGTTTTGACACCATGCTTTATGTCGAAGGCGACCGCGCCTTTGAGAAATCCGAAGCCTTCCTGCGCATCATTGCGCAATTTCCCGCGCCCTGGCGCTACCTGAAAGTTTTCCGCATACTGCCGCGCGCTCTGAGGGACTGGGGCTACGATCTTATCGCTCAGAACCGGTATCGCCTCTTCGGCAAATATGATCATTGTCTGCTGCCTAGGCCGGACCATAACAGCCGCTTTCTGCAAGGCGCGCCAACGCAGCCCTTGGCCGAAAATCCAACCAATAAATGACTCAATACGAGCGGACAGGAACGTACTCATAATGGATGTATTGCAACGTATTCACTGGGTTGCGCGCCTCAGCGTAGCCGGCGTCTTTCTTTATCACGGCCTTGTTCCCAAAATACTGTGGCTCAGCCCAACCGAGCTGGCCATGATTGAAGCCCAGGGCCTGGGCCAGTACGCCCCGCAGATCGCCATGGCCGGCGGCGTGGCGGAAATCATCCTGGGGCTGCTGATCGCACTGCCGCTGCGCAGCAGCCTTCCGCTGTTGGTCGCTGGCGTCGCGCTGATCGGTCTCCTGGCGGATGTCGCGTTGTTTTCCCCAGGCTTATTGGTGGACGCCTTCAATCCGGTGACCGTCAATCTCGCCACTCTGGCGCTGGTCTGGATCGCCTGGATAAGCAAAGAAAGTCACAAAAATATCCCCTAAGCGGAATTTATTTTTCTCCCGCCCTGGATTTCCGCCTGCTTTTGCTATGCTGTTAGGGATAAAAAAGCGCTTGATGTCTGTGAGTAGGGTTTGTTGAACGCGTCGATAGCGTCAACGAGCCCACTAGTCCCCCCCAAGAAAGACGCCGCACCGATGGGCTCCGCGCCGATATGCCGGAAATTGAGCCCAGGTGGGGTTTCGCGCCTGTTGTTTAACTTTTTCAACACAGGACAACGCCCATGGAATCCAAACCCCTTATTACCCAAACTGGTCGGACTAACGCGATCAGTTGCGCAGAATTAATCGTTAAATATCTCAGTCTGCTAAAAGTGCCGTTTGTATTCGGCGTGTCCGGCGGCAACATCGACCCGCTGGGCAGCGCCCTCGCCCGCCACGAGGAAAATACCCATGTACGCTGGATACTGACGCGCTCCGAAGCCGGTGCGGGCTTTATGGCGGACGGCTTCGCCAGAGAGAGCGGCGTCATCGGCGTGTGCAGCGCCACCTCCGGCCCGGGCTGCACTAATTTATTGACGCCTGTGAGCAACGCCTTCGTGGACGGCGTTCCCATGCTGGTCATCACGGGACAGAGCACCATCAGCACCTTCGGCCGCGGCGCCATGCAGGAAAGCAGCGCTTCCGGCGTCGACACCATACTTATGTTCAAGGGCTGCACCCGCTACAACACGCTGGTATCTCATCCCGAACAACTGGAGCACAACCTGCTGGCGGCCTTGAGCCACGCCACCGGCCCGACTCCAGGCCCCGTGCATATCAGCATTCCACTGGATATTTTCGAAACTCCGATTCCATCCAGCCGCAACCCCATCTCCCTGCATACCTTTCTGGGACAGGAGATCACCCCGGACAGAGTCGTGCTGCAACGCCTGAACACCATCTTGCGAGGCTACCAGCGCGGCGTCATCGTCATCGGCAACGGATGCGCCGGCGCCATGCGGGAGATTCTCTGTTACGCGGAGCGACGCGCCTGGCCCATCGTCACCACGCCGATGGGGCGCGGCCTGATGTCCGCTGATCATCCCCTGTATCGGGGCGTGTTCGGCACGGCGGGGCATGAGTCCGCCCGCAAAACCCTGACGGCGGAGGAAGCGGACATCATTATGGTGGTATGCGCCAATCTGGATGAGCACGCCACCTGCGGCTGGGACGGCAGCACTATCCTGTCGCGGCGTCTGGTGCACATCAACAACAATCCGGAGCACCTCGCCAAATCCCATATGGCGCAAATGAATCTGATGGGCAGTCCACGCATCGTCTTCGACTATCTCAATCAGGAAAACCAGGCCGCTCCCGCTGCGGACGCCAGCGAAGAAATCCTCCCCGCCCTACGCAATGAAAACAACCTGCCCAAAAATATCAGCGTGCTGCATATCGAGGACTGCAATACCGACACTACCCCTATCAACCCGCGCCGACTGTTCTGGCGGCTTAGCCAATGCGCGCCCAAAGGCGTGCATCTCTATGCGGACGCCGGCAACGCTTTTTTCTGGGCCACCCATTACTGGCATCCTCGCTCAGCCTCGGTCATTGACGTGAATAAAATGCCGATCTCCATGGGATTCGCCGCCATGGGCTGGGCGATCGGCGCGGCCATCGGCGGCAAGTTCGCCAACCCGCATATTCCGGTGCTTTGCATCACCGGGGACGGCAGTTATTTGATGACCGCGCAGGAAATCACCGTCGCCAAGCAGCACAACCTAAACGTGGTGATTCTGATATTGAATAACGGCGTGTTGGGCACTGTCATGCACGGGCAACGCATGCGCGGCATGAAGAGTTTCGGCAATGAGTTACCGCAAACCAACTTCGCCATGCTCGCCCAATCCTTAGGCGTGGAGTCCTATCGCATCAGGGACTTTGAAGAACTGGCGCGTCTGGACATTGCCTCCCTGTTTAAACGCCCGGGGCCTGTCCTGTTGGATGTCTTGGTGGACAAAGAAGTCCCTCCGCCGATAGGACAACGCATTAAAAACCTGGAGGCGTCACATCCCGCTCCCCGGGCGCCGACATTGACCAGCGCCTGATCCGCTGTCGCCCGTTAAGAACAAAGCGAAGCGCTATTTCGTGCCGTATATCCGATCCCCGGCGTCGCCCACGCCGGGTCGGATATAGGCATGGTCATCCAGATGACTGTCGATCACTCCTGCATATACCGACACGTCCGGGTGTTCTTCACGAAACAGGCTGACGCCTTCCGGTGCGGCGAACAGGCAGATAAAGCGGATATCCTGCGCCCCCAGATCCTTGATTTTATGCACCGCCGCCGTCGCGGAGTGTCCTGTGGCGAGCATGGGGTCAACGCAGATCACCGTCCGTTGATCCAGATCCGGCGGCATCTTGACGTAATACTCAATGGGCATTTTGGTCTGCGGATCGCGATAGAGTCCGATGTGCCCCACCCGCGCCGACGGCGACAGTTGCAGTACGCCTTCGGTCATGCCATTGCCCGCCCGCATGATGGTGACGATACAGAGCTTCTTGCCTTTCAATGTCGGCGACATCGTCTTCTCCAGAGGCGTTTCCACTTCCACCAGTTCCGTCTCCAGGTCGCGGGTGGCTTCATAGCCAATCAATACGCCCAACTCCTGCACCAGCATGCGGAATTCCCGGGTGGAGGTGTTTTTGTCACGCAGACTGGTAAGCTTATGCTGCACAAAGGGATGATTGACCATGTACACGCCGGGATGTTTATCCACTAATGAAGTCATTGTCATAGCTGTCTCTCAACCATTGCTGATATAGATTTGTTGGAAGTCTGCAGCGACTTCCCTCGCCTCAAAATAAAGTGCCGTCCGCACGGTATCGGATTGGCGGCGCGCCGTTTGGCGAGCGCGCGAAGGCCAGTTTACGCCCAGCGCTCCAGGTTCCGCCTTCCAGTATTTGCGACATCGTCAGCGCCACGCCACGCTCCCTAAGCTGCGTATTCAAACGCGCAGCGAGCTGATCAACGACAGCGACGGTCATCGCCCGTAACTCCACCACTTCCGGCGCACCCGGTTCATACTCCGTCGCCGCGAAGGCGGGATCTTTCGGCTCCAGCACGCCCATATCCAGCAGCAGCCCGCCATTGCGATATTCCGCCAGCGCCGTCAGCGTATCGTCCTCAATGACCTCCATACCGGAGATGCGCCAGGCTTCCGTCAGGGAGTACATCATCCATTGGGAAAGCTTGTGGAAAGGGATCAACCCCGCGCCCAGCTCATTCGCTCCGACGCCAGGGTACGCCCAGACATCGCCGAGCGCGCCCAGCTCAGGGTCTCGCACTGGCCAGACGCCGGACAACAGTTTCAGCAACTCACGAAAAGCGAAGTCCACAGACAAACCGCCTGAAACTCCGGCCCCTCTTGCTGCACTGGCCGTCGCACTGGCCGCCTGCAGATACAGCGCCAAGGCGCCAAGGCGCCCCTCTCCACCGAAGACGCCCGGCGCGCTCGCCACAACATCGCCTAATCGACGCAACAAGGTCACCCGTTCCTGCAGACCTATCAGCGGATTGTGTTCACTGACTTGAAAGCAGGCCGCCAGTTGCGCAGTCGTCAATTTCCTTAAGCCGTCCGCATCCACTCGGAAAGGCGTTCCCGCTGAGCACAACGCCCCCTGCGCGTAAAGCGCCACGCTGGCGGCCCCCAGCCCTTCAGAACGGGATAACGTCAGCCCGCTGGCGGACTCGACATAGCGCCAATCGGCGCCAGCGCCGGCATCCAGCAGCACGCTGACTATGGTTAGCTCCGTCGCCCGCATTTTCAGCTCATTCAGATCTCCCGCGCCGTCAGCGATAGGAGACCACCGGTCCACGCCACCGCAGGAAAAATGACGCCAGCGGCTGTGTGGAGGTATGTTCAGATCAGGGTAATTCTCCAATATGACGCCCATGACGTACTCCGCCGCCGCTTCAACTCTATCGGCCCGATAGTCGTATGCGAGCATCTCGCCAGCGCATGCGCGGTCAAAGATTTCGCCGCAGCGCGAGCGCACGGTTTCCGCGCGCCACAGGTGTAATTGCGTTGCCGTATAGACGGATGCTTCCTGCGCCGTCGCGAAGTTTTCCTGCAAGTTCGACATCAATAGGCCTCCAGATCCCTGCCGGATTTAACGCTTAGCGCGTCTTTGGAAAGCGGAGCGCCTGGTGAGAAATAGCCCGCCGCCACTTTGGCGTCGATCTCCACCTTGGCGTCCTCCGGAATCATGTCATCAGGAATCGTAATGCGATTGACGATCTCGATGCCCTGACTGGTCAGCGCCTCAAACTTCATATTGCTCATGGACGCCATATGGTCGATGCGCGTCACGCCCAACCAGTGCAACGGGTCCGGCATCAATGGCTGAAAGCGCATATCCTCGACGCCGGCGATGCACTCGGTACGTTCAAAGTAGGCGTCCGCACGGTCGCCGCCCACTTGCCGTTTACGGGCGTTGTACACCAGAAACTTGGTCACCTCTCCAAGGGCTCTTCCCTCTTTGCGGTTATACAGGATGATCCCTACGCCGCCGCGCTGGGCGACGCGAATGCACACTTCGATGCCGTGGGTGAGATAGGGGCGGCAGGTGCAAATATCCGAGCCGAAAACATCGGAGCCATTGCACTCGTCGTGCACCCGGCAGGCGACTTCCCGCTCGGGATCGGAGATAGCCGTATGGTCGCCGAACAGATATAACGTCACGCCGCCGATGGGAGGCAAAAACACCGACAAGTCTGGCCGCGTCACCAGCTCGGGAAACATGCCGCCGGTGTGCTCAAACATCGCCTTGCGCAAGGTCGCCTCCGCCACACCCAAGCGTCGCGCGACGCCAGGCAGATGCCAAACCGGCTCAATGGCGACCTTGGTGACATTGGCTTCGCCGGTCGCCAGCAATATTTTGCCGTCGGCGGGAATCAGCCCTTGCTTCACCGCATATTGAATTTCGGGAATCGCAATGCGCGCTTTGGTGACGGCGATAGTGGGTCGGATATCCAACCCTTGTTGCAGGTGCGTTTGGAAGTCAGAGGCCACGCGATGGCCCCAGGGGTCGAGGGAGACAATCTTGTCCGCATCGCTCCATTGCGGGTGCGACCCCAAATCGATCACAGGCTCCGTATTGGTAAGATCCGGCCGGTGCAGCGGCGATAAATCGCCCTTCGCCACCGCCAGGGCGCGATACAGACTATAAGCGCCGGCATGAGAGCCAATGGTGTTTTTGCAGGCGGGATTGGACAGCGTTCCAATAATCGGCCCACGTTCGCCAATATCCGCAGCCCCCCATTTGACGGGATGTTTCACCCCATTGCGCGTATGCGAGGTCAACGCTATCGCGCGCACTTGCTGGTCTACCCCCATAGCCACATCCTCAGCTATCGACGACAGGTCGTCGAGGTTGTAAACCCAATATACTGCAGATTTCATTCCAGTAATTGACCAAGCAGTCAACTAATGGGCGCGAGTACTATGCGAGTACTAAAATCAATGAGTTGAACAGTGACAACAGGGTTCCGGCGGAGGGGGGAAAAACAAAAAGGCGGAGGATTAAAGACGCCGCTGCGCATTCATTGTGCAACGGCGCCCGGAGACTGTGCAGCGATCAATAAGTCCAGTTAACCGTCAGCTTGGCGCTGCGGGGCGCGCCATAATAACTCTGCGCCCAGTACAGACTGTTCAGGTATTTTTCGTCTGTAATGTTGTCCAGATTCAAGGTAGCGCTCCAGTTATCCGTAAAATCATACTTCGCCATCAGGTTGACCAGCATGTAATCCTCCTGAGTGGTGCGGATGGATTCGCCCGCATTAGGACCCGTCGTAGCCACGCCTTGCTCTCTGTAGATGTCGTCCTGCCAGCTCAAACTGGCGCCCACTTTCAAGCGCTCCAGACTGGGAACGCGATAGCTGGACGACAACCGCAGCATACGCCTGGGTACATAGGTCTTGGCGTCCTCGCCGTCTTTGTCTTCGATGGAAACATACGTGAAACCGCCCGCCACTTCCCAGCCGGGAGACACTTCTCCGGCGATCTCCAACTCATACCCCTGACTGGAAACGCCATCCACGCCTTTGTAGTAATTCGTGCTGGTTCCAGGATAAACGCCCGCCACTTCCGCGACGTTGTCCTGTTCGGTTTTGAAGACAGCGACGGTGGTATTGAGGCGTTCGTTGAACAGCCCACTCTTCAACCCTGCTTCGATGTTGTCGCCCTTCACTGGCGCGATGCGGTTATGGTCGATGTCGTCTTTGAACTGGGGATCGAATATTTTGGTGTAGCTGACATATACCGAATGATTTTCATGTATATCCGCCACAACGCCGGCATAGGGAACCACTTCTCCACTTTGCGTTTCTTTCTTGCTGTCGCCGTAGGTGACGCCGCTGCTCTCCAGGTCCGTCACACGGAAACCGGTGATCAAGGTCAGGCGATCCATTGGCTTAAGCCGGGTGGCGGCGTACAGGCTTCTGCGCTTATCGGTGAATTCGCTGCCAGCTACGCCTGCGTTGTATTCCGGGTCGGGATAATTGCCATCCCAATCGTCAATGTCATCGATTTCCGTCCCGATTCCCGCCCCATATTTAGACTCGTCCCACACCTTGGATTTAGACCAGTTCAAACCAATCACCGCTTCGTGTTCACGTCCTCCCAGGGTAAATGGCCCTGTCGCATAAACATCTGCAATCCACTGCTCGTTATCAAAGCCGTACAGGCTGGGATACGCGTAAAGATCAGACCCGGACGTATCCGGATTCGGCGTCCCATAGACATAAAACAGCTTGGTATCGGCCTTGACCTGCTGACGAGTGAGCACGCCTTTGACACGCCAGCCGTTGGCGAAGTCATGGGCCAGCTCAGCAAAAGAGCTGTCGATACGTCCATCCCAGTACGCCCAATCCGTCGCCGTGCTGACGGATGCATCGTAATTCGTCGCCGAACCATCCGTCCGGTACAGCGGCAATGCGCCCCACATTGGGCTATTGGAAAGCGTATCCTGGCGACTGTGACCCAACGTCAGCGTGGTGCTGTCATTCAGGTCGGCCTCCACCACGCCATAAAAAATGGTCTTTTCCTGCTCATAGCGATCCAGATAGGACTCTTTATCCTGATAGGACACGACCAGCCTGCCGCGCACTCTCTCAGAATCCAGCAAAGCGCCGGAAACATCCGCGTCCACACGACGGTTATCCCATGAGCCATAAGAAATCCCCACGGAAGCCTGAGTGTCCGCCGTCGGCCGCTTGCGCACGAAGTTAACCGTGGCGGAGGGCGTTCCTGTGCCCGTCATCAGCCCATTGGCGCCGCGCAGCACCTCAATGCGATCGTATATCGCAGTATCTATATCGCCGTACAGATTGCCGTATACGAAAGGGACGCCAATGCCATCGAGCTGAAAGTTGGTGATATCAAAGCCTCTCGCCGTAAAGTAGGTGCGGTCGGTTTCCACCTGCTCCACGGTGACGCCGGGACTGTACGCCAGCACATCGTTAATATCCGTCAGCGCAAAGTCCTGCAGTTGCGTTCGGGTGATCACCGACACCGACTGCGGCGTCTCCCGCAACGACATGTCCAACCGCGACGCTGTGTTGCTGGCGCGAGTTGTATATGACCCGCTGCCTTCCGTCGGGGCGACGCCGCCAGCCTTAGCGTTTACCGTCACCGGCTGCAACACCTGTACGTCATCGCTATCTTCCGCCGCGACGCCTCCTGAGGCCAGCAATCCCAGCGATAACACCGCCCCCCAGTACGCCAGTCCGTTGGCGGCATAGGGCGGCGCTTGACGAACGGATCGTCTGGCGCTGCAAGTTTGGGAAGAGATTGGGAATAAACGGGGCGCAAATTTACCGGGACAACGCTGCGTCGCCATACTGCGGGTTCCTCTCAGGTAGCAATTAATCTGGCAGACAAACAGCGTCCTTCTCTTTGTCTGAAATGACAGGACCTGCGTACGCCAAGTGGCCAGGCCTGCTTTCCGCTGCATGTCGCCGCACAGGCGCATCCATGCGCCTGACTATCAGCGGTCGATTCATTGTCAGGCTGATAACGAGTGGGAATCTGAGTGGCGTCCAGGCCAATACGGCGATGCAATATTTGATAATCTAAACGCAAATCATTATCATTTGAATTAATTTTCGCGTCAACCTGCAGAGAAACGTCGCCGTAACGCATCGCTCATCCGGCCGCCTAACTCACTCAGGTATCGGCGACATTGAGTAAGCCATCATTCGCAGCCATTAACTCGGACAGCCCAATCACCCCGTGAGACCATCATCGCCCATGCACCACTGTCAGCCCGGCGCCGCTTCCGTTCCGCTGGATGCGCTGCTGCGCGCCGCCGCGCTGGCGCATCCGGCATTGACGGGAGAGATCAGCGTCGACAACACCGGTTTGATTTGCGCAAAGGCGGATAATCAGGAAGTTCTGACGCAATTACACAACTACTGGCGCAATGCCTGCCCGGAAGCAGGCGCTCCTTACTGGGCCGTGCGCAGTTGGACCATGCTGGTGTGGCAACCGACTTTTATTGCGGTTGCAGCAGTGCATATCGTCGGCGCCGCCGCGCCTTTATCCGAGCTGGGACAGAAGTACGCCAAGGGCGTAGTAGCGGGTTTTCGCACGCCACCCGTGGCCTTGCCCACCGCCGCCATCGAACGCTTGATCGAACTCAGCGGCGCAGAGCTGGCGCAAGTGTGCGAAGGCTTTCTGGAACAGCTAAACCGCATCGCCAAGGTTAAACCACTGATCGCTAAACGTCTGGTTGCGGACAGTCTGTTATCCGCCCTCTCCCGCCTAAGCCTGCTAAGCGCCCCCCCAGACAACGACGAGATCCAACATTGGGCGCAAGCCTGGCTGAAGGCCATGGATCTTGTTGGATACAGCAGCCTGACGCCCATTCCGCTACATAACGGAAGACTGCAACTGACCCTGGACCGCAAAGCCTGTTGTCTGCACTACCTGCGACAGGACGGCGAACTGTGCGCGTCATGCCCGAAACAAAAACCGGAAGTGCGCGTACAACGACTGACGGAAGAATGGAACGCCTATGCTTGAACTGGAAGATATCCGCGTGCGCCGCGATGGGCGTGACATTCTGTCTCTGCCCCAGCTGTCTCTGGACCCGCGCCGCTTCAACGTTATCCTGGGGCATAACGGGTCTGGAAAATCCACCCTGATCAATTTGCTGGCGCGGCAAATCCAGCCGGATTCCGGCGTCATCAGACTGCAAAACCGCCCGTTGAACGATTATTCACAACGAGATCTGGCGAGGAACATCGCGTTTCTGCCGCAAAATCTACCTGAAGTCGCCGGTCTTAATGTCAGGGAGCTGATACGTCTGGGCCGCTTTCCCTGGCGTGGGACATTTGGACGCTGGCGTCAGGAAGACACGGCGATTATCGAGGCGGCGATGGCGCAGACAGGTGTGTCGCGCTACGCGGAACACCTGACGGATCAACTGTCTGGAGGCGAACGCCAGCGCGCCTGGATCGCCATGTTATTGGCCCAGCAGGCGCCGTTGTTGATGCTGGACGAACCCACTTCCGCCCTGGACTTATCCCATCAATACGAAGTGATGGGGTTACTGCGCCGTCTCAATCAAGAACACGGACGCGGCGTTGTCGTCATCCTCCATGACGTCAATCTGGCCGCCCGTTTTGCAGACCGCATCGTGGCGCTGAAACAAGGGCGGCTGGCGTTCGACGGCGCGCCGGAGTCACTGTTGTCCGCTTCGCTGTTAGGGGAGTTGTACGGCATTGATATTGACCTTGTCGATCATCCGCGCCAGGACGGCAAAATTGCGGTCGTGGCCTGACATTCATGATTTCTTATTGCACATCGATTAACCCTTCGCCTTCCATCCGGGTATGCCCATGACTTTATTTTCCAACCTGATTCGCCCTTCCCGTCGCCCGCTCACTCGGAGCCGCGCTTTCATTGCTCTCGCCTCTATCCTGGCGCTGACGATCAGCGTCTGCGCCCAGGCGATCACCATCAGCGACAGTCGCGGCGAGCATGAATTCGCGCAAACGCCGCAACGGGTTATCGCGCTGAACTGGTCTATGGCGGAAAATCTGGTGGAACTTGGCGTCACGCCGATCGGCGTCGCCGATATCAAGGGCTATCAGGAGTGGGTGGTGCGACCGCAACTGGCGGATTCCATCACTGACGTAGGCACGCGCTCCGAACCTAACCTGGAGCGTATTGCGGCCCTGCAACCGGATGTGATTCTGCTTTCCAGCATGCAGGAAGGCATGGTGGAAAAACTGGAGCAAGTGGCGCCAGTGCTGTTTTTCGACTCTTTCCGCGCCGACCACGATAACTTCGATGTCTCCCGGCAGATCTTCCTGCAACTGGCTCGCCTGTTCGAGAAAGAAACCACGGCGAAGCAAAAACTGGACGCGATGGACGCCCGCTTTGGCGAACTGCAAGCGCAATTGAAGGCGCACTATCACGGCAACTTGCCCAAAGTGGCGGCAGTGCGCTTCACCACGCCCTCGGTCCTGCGCATCTTCGGCGACAACTCCATGGCGCAAGCCGCCATGGCCAAACTGGGACTGCAACCCGCCCTGCCACAGTCGGCGACCCAATGGGGCATTACGCAGAAAAAGGTGACAGACCTGGGGCGGATCAAAGACGGCGTGGTGATTTACATCGAGCCTTTCGAACAGGCGGACGACCTGTTCTCCACACCATTGTGGCGGGCAATGCCCTTCGTTCGCGGCGAACGCTTCGCCGCCGCCCGCTCCACCTGGACTTACGGCGGACCGCTGTCGGTGCAATATCTGGCGGAATCCATCACCGACGCCTTATTAACGCTAACGCCGTGATCAAACTGGATCAGCTCATCGCTACAGGTTGAAGTCGTATGCGCCGTTACCTGGTCACCCTGGCGTTATTGCCGGTTCTGCTGTTCGCCTACCTGCAACTTAGCTCTCCGCCGCCGCTCAGCGTGCAGTGGACGTTGCTCAGCGGCGGCGCAGCCGTAGAGTTCGAAGACTTTCAGTTCTTTTACGCCACCCTGCCCCGGGCCTTTCTGGCCTTGCTGGTTGGCGGCGCAATGGGACTGGTCGGCAGTCTTCTGCAGCAAATCACCCAGAATCGCCTGCTCTCTCCTATGACCCTGGGCGCCGCGTCAGGAGCCTGGCTGGCGCTGGTCTGCGCCAGCGTCTGGGCGCCCGCCCTGATGGCGAATTATGGAGCCTGGATCGCCATGGCCGGCGCCAGCCTTTCCGTCACGCTGGTGTTATTGATCGCCGGCAGCGGAGGCTTGGCCGGTTTGCCTGTCGTGCTGGCGGGCATGGCCGTTAATATTCTGTTGGGCGCAGCGGCTTCCGCTATCGTTTTGCTCAACGATCAGTATGCGCGCAACCTGTTCATCTGGGGTGCGGGGGACTTGACGCAAACAGACTGGAACTGGGTGGTCTGGCTCGCGCCCAAACTAAGCATCGCCCTGCTGATTCTGCTCTTCGCGCACCGCCCCCTGACCTTGCTGCGCCTCGGAGAGGCCGGCGCACGAGGACGCGGCATGGGCGTTTTCGCCACACTGGCGTTACTGCTTCCCGCCGCGCTTTGGCTGGTGGCGTGTTCTATCACTGCCGTAGGAGTTATCAGTTTTATTGGCCTGCTAACGCCTAATCTTGCTCGCGCACTGGGAGCGCGCCGCGCCGGCGATGAGTTGGCGTACAGCCTGCTGCTGGGCGGACTGTTACTGCTGGCGACTGACGCCATCGCCGTGCTGGCCAGCCAATGGACAACCGATCTGGTGCCCAGCGGCGCCGCGGCGGCGTTAATCGGCGCGCCTGGATTAATCTGGTTCACCCGCCGCAAGTTAACCGCCGCCGATCACAGCTCTCTACAGCTGCCCGCCGGCGTGATGAAACTATCCAAAACCGCTCTGATCATGCTGGCGCTGGCCGTACCTGCAACAGCGGCGATAGCGTTGTTGTGGTCTCCAGAAGGGGCCGGTTCCGTCAGTTGGCGCTTTGGCTGGCCGTCCGACCTGGTTTTCTCTCTGCGCTGGCCGCGTATTGTCACCGCGGCGGCGGCGGGAGGCGGTATAGCGCTGGCGGGCGTCATCCTTCAGCGATTGATTCGCAACCCCCTGGCGAGCCCGGATATTCTGGGCATGTCCGCCGGCGCATCGCTGACATTAGTGCTTTCCGTGTTGGCGTTTGGCGGCTCGATCTATCAAGCTGGCCCTTTGATCGCTTTCGCCGGCAGCCTGGGAGTACTTTTGCTGCTATTGCTGCTGGGACGCCGCCATCACTACGCCCCCGGCGTTATGGTGCTGACCGGCATCTCCCTGGCGGCGTTGATCGACGCTCTCGTGCGTTTCGCCCTGGCCAAGGGCAGCGACAGCGCCTATTCGATTCTGAGCTGGATGGCTGGCTCTACTTACCAAACCACCGACGGTAAAGCCTGGCTTCTGCTGACCGGCGTTATCGTCCTCGCCACGTTATGCGCGCTTTGCTCCCGCTGGCTGACACTGATTTCCGCTGGCGATCAGGTCGCACTGGCCCGTGGTCTGAATGTCAAACGCGCCCGCCTGGCACTACTGTTTCTGGCTTCCCTCGCCTGCGCGCTGGTCACAGCGGTGATGGGCCCCGTCGCCTTCGTAGGCCTGCTTGCGCCACACATGGCCGCCATGCTCGGCGCCCGCAAAGCGCCGCAGCAACTGCTTCTCGCCATTCTGTTGGGGGCGTTGCTGATGATTCTCTCCGATTGGCTGGGACGCACGCTTTTATACCCGGCGCAAATGCCCGCTGGCGCAATCGCGTCTTTGCTTGGCGGCGGTTACTTCATTTACCTGCTGACGCGTCGACGCGCAGCGTAAAACGATTTTTGCTTGCCTGTTGGCGAAATACCGGTAGACTAACAAACAAATGTTAGACATACGGACATTTGTTTGTGATAACCGAACGCGAACAGGAGATCCTGGATTTAATCCGCCAGGACCCGCTCATCTCTCAACAGGCCCTGGCCGACCGTCTGGGCGTCAGTCGCTCCGCCGTGGCGGGTCATATTATGAACCTCTCCAACAAGGGCGCGATTCGCGGTAAGGGCTATATCCTCGCGGACAATCCTTACGTGGTGGTGATTGGCGGCGCCAACATGGATATTCTCGGGCAGCCCAGCGACAAACTGCTGCCCCGCGACTCCAATCCGGGGCATGTCAGCTGCTCTCCCGGCGGCGTCGCCCGCAACATTGCGGAAAACCTGGCGCGCCTAGGCGTAGACGTGCGCTTGATCGCCCCCCTAGGCAAAGACGTATACGGACAGACGCTGCTGGAGCAAGGGTTGCAATGCGGCATCGACATGCGCCATTGCCTGCAACTGGACGACGCCGTCACCTCCACCTATCTGTCAGTGCTGGACGCCTGCGGCGACATGTCCGTCGCCATCAATGACATGCAGATTCTGGATCGTCTCAGCGTCGAATACCTGCGCAGCCATGCCGACATGATCCGGCGCGCCAGCCTGCTGATTGTCGACGCCAACCTGTCGGCGGGGGTATTAGAGTACCTGCTCAGCCAGTTCCCTGATCTGCCGATATTCGCCGACCCGGTATCTGGCCCCAAGTCGGACAAGTTACGCGGGCTGCTCGACGCCATCCACACATTCAAGCCCAATCTGGCGGAAGCGAAGCGCCTCTCCGGGCTGGACGCTCAGGATGACGGACAGTTATCCCAGCTGGCCTCCTGGTTTCATCAGAAAGGCGTGCAGCGTGTTTGCATCAGCCTCGGCGCTCAGGGCGTTTACGTCAGCGAAGCCGGCCGTCACCAACTATATCCGCCGCCGCCCATCCAGCCGGTCAACGCCAATGGCGCCGGCGATGCGTTTCTCGCTGGCCTCGCTTATGGCTGGCTGGCGCAATGGCCCACGCCCAAATCCGTTAACTTCGCCATCGCCGCCTCGGCGGTGGCCATGTCGCACCAGGCGACTATCAATCCGAATATGTCCCTGGCGACCGTGAACCGTTTACTAGAGGAAACTTTTTTATGAATACTTATCTGGACGTATCTCCCGAAGTACAAGCCGCTCTGGCGGCCGGCAAACCGGTCGTGGCGCTGGAGTCCACTATCATTTCCCATGGCATGCCCTGGCCGCAAAACGCGGAAACCGCATTGCAGGTGGAACAGATCGTACGCGACAACGGCGCGGTTCCCGCCACTATCGCCATCATCAAAGGCCGTCTGAAAGTCGGTTTGAGCAAGGAAGAGATCGAATACCTGGGTCAGGCCGGTTTGAGCGTCACCAAAGCCAGCCGCCGCGACATTCCCTTTATCGTCGCCCGTGGCGGCGACGGCGCCACCACTGTCGCTTCAACAATGATCCTGGCGGCCATGGCGGGAGTCAAAGTCTTCGCCACCGGCGGTATCGGCGGCGTGCATCGCGGCGCGCAGGAAACCTTTGATATCTCCGCCGACCTGCAGGAACTGGCGCACACCGACGTGGCGGTCATCTGCGCCGGCGCCAAATCCATTCTCGACCTGGGCCTGACCCGGGAATATCTGGAAACTCATGGCGTGCCACTGGTGGGCTATCAGACTTCCACCCTGCCTGCGTTCTACACCCGCGACAGCGATTTCGATGTGGATTATCAATTGGATACGCCAGAGCAGATCGCTTCGGCGCTGCAAGCCAAATGGGCAATGGGTCTGCACGGCGGCGTGGTGATCGCCAATCCGATCCCGGAAGCCTACGCTATGGACCGCGCCAAGATTGACCAGGCCATCAACGTCGCGTTGACGGAAATGGAAGAGAATGGCGTCAGCGGTAAAGACTCCACGCCATTCCTGTTGGCGAAAGTGGCGGAAATTACTGGCGGCGACAGCCTGAAAGCCAATATCCAGCTGGTGTTCAATAACGCAGCCCTGGCGGCGCGCATCGCTGCGTCCTACTACGCTTAAATTCTTTGTCTACTGAGTGGTTTGACGGCGTTCGCCAAACCACTCCGTTCGATCATTTTCAGCCTGCCGAACTAAGCCATTCTGGGTGCGACAATTTGCCGTCTTCCCGACAGTGACCGACTCCTTCTAAACTTCCTCTCACAGCAAGGTACAGAGCGTTCGGCGCAAACTCCCCTTTGCGCAGTTCCGAACGCATTCCTTCCCAGGGTCGTCGTTTGTCCGGCTTCACGGCGGGCATTCAGCGTCCCGAAACTCTGCGGAAACTTTATCGCCCGGCCATCAACGCCGGGCGGGTTTTTTTTGTAGTTTCCGCTGCAAAGTACGGCGATGCATGTTCAGCGCTCTCGCCGTCGCCGAGATATTGCCTTCATTCTCCTGCAACACCCGTTGAATATGCTCCCACTCCAGACGCCGCACGGACAGGGTCGCATCCGTATCCACTTCAGATTCAACCGGCGCTTCTTCGCGGGGCTCGCCAAAAGCCGCCAGCAGCTCCGTCGCCGTCACCGGTTTACAGAGATAATTCAGGGCGCCGCGTTTGATCGCCTCCACCGCAGTGGCGATGCTGGAGTAGCCCGTCAACATCACGACCTGTAATTGCGGCTGGCGTTGCAGCATCTCGCTGAGCAGTTGCAATCCGCTGTCCCCCGCCAGATTCAGATCCAGCACCGCCCGACTCGGACTACTGTCTTCCAAATGAGCCAGCGCCTCGTCGCCGCAACTGGCGGTGATCACAGACTCGCCACGCCGACTTAGAGAGCGGGCGAGAGTTTGCAGAAAAACCTGATTGTCATCGATTAGTAGCAGCGGCGTATTCACCGTTTGGATTTCCTTGTGAAAGGGTCGCATTCTCCCCGTCGCAGCGTGCGCCCTGGGGCATCGGCAACAGGATTTCCGTAATAGTTCCATCAGCGACGTCGAGCAGACTCAAACTGCCGCCCAGGCGTTCAATGGTGGAGTGGGACAAAAACAGCCCCAGGCCATTGCCGCCTTCACGCATTGAAACAAATGATTTGCCCAGATTCTGCCTTACCAGCGACGGCAGTCCCGGTCCTTTGTCATGGATGCGCAACAACAGTTCGCCGTTGCTTAAACGCGCTTCCATTACCGGGTCCTCCGCGCTGGCTTTAGCGGCGTTATCGAGCAGATTCAGGATCGCCATATCGAGCATTTCTTCCGAACGCACTTCCGCCTGCGGATTTTCAATGCTCGCCAAACGCAATGACCCAGCAGGATGCAGCAGGGAGAATTCCTCACGCAGACGCTGCACGAAGCCTTCCAACGACTCACTGCGCACCACGCCAGTACGAATGTCCTCCGCCTGGCGCATCATCGACGACAGGGTCTGCTTGCACAAATCGATCTGTGTCGCCATGGAGCGCAAATCGTCCTGCGCCTGAGCGTCAGCTACATCATGACGCAGATCATCCACCAACAGCGCCAGGGTTCCCAGCGGCGCGCCAAGTTTATGAGCGGCGCCAGCGGCGAAAATAGCGGTCGCCACCAGCCGCTCGTCACGCAGCATCTGTTCCCGTTGCGCGGCGATCTGTTCACGCTGACGCCGGATAGCCAGAGTCAGCGGCGCCACCACAATCAGCAGCAAGGCGACGGACAACAAAAACGTCAGCCACATCCCCGCCAGATGCAAGCGCATGAAGTTCTGCAAACCGTCCGGGCGGCTACTGGTGAGCGCGACGAAATCCTGCGTCAGCGCAAAATAGATGCTCACGCAGACTGTCGCCAGAATCAGGCTGGACTGCCATCCCAACAGCGCAGCGCCCATGGCCACCGGCATAAGCAGTAATGAAATGAATGGGTTTGTATGTCCGCCGGTGTCGTGGAGAAACCAGCCCAGCAACAAAGTGGACGCCAACAGCACCGCCAAATAGCGCCCGGTGGTCAACTCCCTTATCCGTATGGAAGCCAGACAGGTCAACGCAGTAATCGCCAACTGCGCCGGCATGACCGCCCAAGGCAAACGCGACGGCAGCTCCAACCGCCAATGGCCGCTGAACAACGCCAGCAACGCCACCAGGGAGATGGACTGCATAACCAGGTAATAAGCCAGATAACGCAAGCTGTCCCGCTGCAAGGGCGTCGCCAGCCAAGCGAAATATTTTGTAGTGTTCATAACGATCAAACCCCAGAGTTGAGGGCATCATACCACTTGCCAAGCCATCAGCGCCCCATGTGACATTTTGCCGCACTCCGCTTAAATTCACCTCCGTCATTCGCTCCTGCGTTTTTTGGTCGTTTCGATCGATAAGCTACAACATAGCCCTCTCTAAGAAGGGTGCGCGAAGAACGCAAACGAAGAAGGAATTTCGATCATCAATGCAAGTCATCGATACGCCAATACACCTCAGGAGGAGAACATGGACACCTCAAAAGCCCAACTCATGGTGAGCCTCGCCCGGGACGAACTGGATGCGCTGCTGGACTGCGCTGCGGAGAAAGGAGCCCGACGGGCGCTGCTCGATTTAGGTCTGACAGGAGAAGACGCTTTTTCCGATATCCGTGAACTACGAGCGCTGCTGCAAGCGCTGCGACACGCCAAGCAGACCGCCTGGCATACGCTAATCCGGCTCGGCACTACCGGCCTGATTCTAACGCTGATGGGAGGGCTGGCGGTGAAGTTTCAACTGCTGTAGCCCGCCAGCGTTGCAGTAAAGACGTCCCCTAACCGCTAACGGTGCGGGCGACCCATGTCGTTCAGGCCGCCCGCCTCTCAGATTGAACATTGTGAACCCGCTTCCGCTGGGGTATCCTGCCTCCGCTTTTTTAAAGCGCACATTTAATCAACTTATTCTCAGGGCAGGGTGAAATTCCCTACCGGCGGTATGTCTCCAGTGGACGAGCCCGCGAGCGCCTGCTGTCGTTCAGCAGGGTCAGCAGATCCGGTGAGAAGCCGGAGCCGACGGTTACAGTCCGGATGGGAGAGAATAAGGCCAATGTCGCAGCGGGACCGCGGAATTCGCCACGGCCTGTTGCGGTCGTACGCCTGTTGACCGGTGTAAGTCGGTCGTATTCCCACAGCCCTGATTCTGGTAACTCAAATGGAGATCCCATGAATCAGCCACACACTTCTTTATTAACGCCGTTCGGCGATGCGATCACCCGGGTGGAAAAAGCCCTGGAAGCCATTCGCAATGGCCAGGGCGTCCTGCTGGTGGACGATGAAGACCGCGAAAACGAAGGCGATCTGATTTACGCCGCAGAAACATTGACCGAGCAGCAAATGGCGCTGTTGATCCGCGAGTGCAGCGGCATTGTTTGCCTGTGCCTCACTGACGACGTTATCCGTCGCCTGCAGTTGCCGATGATGGTGTCGGAAAACTCCAGTAAAAACGGCACCGCGTTTACGGTCACCATTGAAGCCCGCGAAGGCGTCAGCACCGGCGTCTCCGCCGCGGACCGGGTCACCACCATCCGCACCGCTATTGCTGACGACGCCAAACCGGAAGATCTCGCCCGCCCGGGTCACGTTTTCCCCTTGCGCGCGCAACCCGGCGGCGTACTATCCCGTCGAGGACATACAGAAGGCACCGTTGACCTGATGCGCCTGGCGGGCTTGAAGCCCACCGGCGTGCTCTGTGAACTGACCAATCCCGATGGCACGATGGCGCGGCTGCCGGAAATCGTCGCATTCGCAGAGAAACACGCTATGCCGGTCTTAACCATTGAAGATTTGGTGAAATATCGGACAGAGACGATGGATCAAGCGGTTTAATTACCCGACGCCGCGAACCTGTCTCAGACGGAGCCGAACGGCTCCGTCTACTCCATCTCCCGCTCAGCCAGATACACCACTGGATTATCACAGCAATCCAGCACCTTGCGTACATCCTCAATACTGATCTCCACCGTCTTCTCAGGCGGCCCGGGAGAAAACACCAGCCTTTCACTGGCGAATATGCACTCATCAATTACCAGCGTGATATCAGCAGGATGCCCAAAAGGACAGGCGCACATCGGCTCACACCCGGTCATTTCCTTTAACTCCTCATCACTGCAAAAAGACGCTTTACCGCCTAGCGCATTCTTTAACTGCTTCCAATCCAAACGCTGATGCTGCAGCGTCACCAACATGCAAAAGCGCCCGTCTTTCAGTTTCATGAACAGACTTTTGCTTTCCGCGCCGGTGAAGCCAAAACGCCTGGCCACCTCTTCCGCCTTTTCATAGGTGAACACAGGCTCGTGAGTTTCCTCGCGATAATTCACATTGGCCTTCTGCAACAAAACCATCGTATCCCGATATAAGTCGTCAAGCGTTCTCATTGTCTGCTTGAATCAATTCTTTGGTAAGGAAATGCTTGGCCTGATTGTGCTTGGGGTACGACTCCAATGTAAATTGCAGCGTGTATCCTTTCTTTTCATAAAAAGGCAATGCCTGAAAGCTGAACGTATCCAGGACGGCAAAACGACAACCACGCTTAATCGCCTCCGCCTCAGCACGGGCCAACAACTCCCCGCCAATCCCTTTCCCCCGCAACGATTCGGACACCCACAAATATTTAACCTTAAGCCAATTCCCAAGCGTCTCTCCAACCACCCCCGCCAACTTACCGCCTTGATCATCAGAATAAAAAACCGCCAAATCCTTCATCTCCCGCATATCCATATAGTTCAGATTATAGGCAATCAAACCATTATGAATAACGTCAATATCTTCTTGTGTGGGGGAATCTGTTAATACGAAGTTCATATTTTTCCTTTTAAATAATATTGCATCAGCATTCCATAATTATTGGAATTAAACCTATCTGACAACTACAGGTTTTTCGTCCAGCATATTGCCGTCACCTTTCACTGTAGAGAGTTAAAAACGCACAAAAATAAGACATATATTGGGGTGGTTTTCAGCTAGCTAATACACCCCCCCGAGATTTCCCTAAGTTAGGGACTATCTGAAAATTCGGGCTAAAGTATATAGTTAATTGTGATTAAGGGCATACGGTCATCAAGAAGCCTCCATCACATCTCAATAACGCCAATTCTTGAACCACTGGCCCTTGATCTATACACTCCACAGCGACCTCGGAAACCGTCAGCCTTGCAATACGGGTATCGCTGGTTAAGCTACAGCCCTTCTTTTCACAGTCTCTAAACAGAATGAAAATCCATCAACTGATCATACATTTTATCGCCTTTACTATTAGCATCGGCCAAGCGACTTCACTTTACGCTAAAGAGCACAAAGTAGATAAAAATAACTTTAGCGCCCATCTGTATGAGTTACTAGATCGTGCAGAGAACGGAGATATGATCGTATTACCTCCCGGAAATTTTTTCCTCGACCGAGAGCTTAGAGTATCCACAAAGGGTCTGACGATTACTGGAGCAGGCCCTCGCGAAACAATTCTGGATTTCTCCAATCAGAAGCAAGGAGCGCAGGCCTTGTTTGTAAGAGGCTGGAATATTACGCTTAAAAACTTTGCTATCGCTCATCCTGGTGGTGATGGTGTAGTCATTAGAAATAGCTCAAAAGTACTGATATCAAACCTCAGAATAAATATGGGAGAAGCGCCAGACTCCAGCAATGGGGGGTACGGTATTTATCCCGTAAGCAGTCGACACATAACCATAGAAAACACTGAGGTTTCTGGCGCTTCGGATGCCGGCATTTATATCGGACAGTCTATATACACATCAATCCAAAATAATCATTCGCACCACAATGTCACTGGAATAAATGCCGAAAATAGTCAACATGTTTACATAAAAAACAATAGGCTTCAAAACAATACAGTTGGAGCGTTAATTGTATCTTTGCCAGACATGCTTTACCCCAAGTCAGACAATATTATCTTCGAAGATAATATTATAGATGACAACAATCTAAAAAACTTCGCACTGGAAGGAAATGTTGTTTCTCAGTTTTCTCCCGGCATAGGTATCGCTTTAATTGCAACCAGCAATGTATTTATAGACAGTACTGTCTTATCAAAGAATGACAATGCAGACATTCTGATTGCCGGTTATCATTTCCTAAATCGGCCACCCTATGGAGCAGCATTTACGCCTTGGGTCAAAAGCACTTCAATCAGTAATCCATTTGGGGCAGTAAATATTCTATGGGATGGTGAAACCACAGAAGAAGACCCACTCCCTTTGTGTGTAAGTGGCGAGGCTGTTATAAGCACTCTCGGGCAGGACAAAAAAGTTATAACAAGCAATAAGCTTCACTGCAGCTTGTCTAAACCGGAACAGATTGAGGTAATGTCTCCAGATGTTTGACAAAAACCTCTATCGGCTACTGTTTCAAAGATTAATTATTCTTGTCCTCATTTCCTTGGCTGGGCCAGTAAAGGCTGAACAGGGTGAGTCGTGGCCGCCAGCAAAGCTCTCAAGCTGGGAAATATTTACAATCACAGAAAATAAGCTGTCATTAAACCGGGAGTATCTTCCCTACAACGTCAAGCTGGAGTTATTTGCGGACTATGCAAAAAAATATCGCGCAATAAAAGTTCCTGTCGGTAAAAAAATTCGAGCCGATGCAAGCGGTGTTTTAAGCTATCCGGAAGGCACTGTGCTCGTCAAAACTTTTTACTACCCCTCGGCCGGTACAAGCCCTCCCAACACTTCTCCTGCTCTAGTCCAAACTCTAACGCGGGACATTGCTCGGGACAATTCTCTGATAGAAACCAGAGTTCTGATAAAAAAGGAAAGTGTTTGGCAGCCTCTGGTCTATCGTTGGAATAAGTCGAAAAGCGACGCAGAATTGTTAAACGGCGGAGGCTTGGAAACCATCTCTGTTGACAGTCAATTCGAACTCCAAAACTTTACATATCTTATCCCTTCTCGACACCAATGTATTGACTGCCATGGAGGCTACAATCTATCGGGAGAACTAGCCCCACTAGGGCCGGTAATCGAACAACTCAACATTGAAGTTAAGTATGCATCGAAAGCAGTGAATCAATTAGAGCTCTGGTTTCTGTCGGGATTGTTGGCGCTAGATACCATTCCCCAAAATAACACCGTGTTGGACACCAACAGCGCAAGGGATTATTTGCATGTGCATTGCGGGCATTGCCATAACGCTAATGGCCTCGCGTCCAGTTCCCGCCTTTACCTGACCAAGGACATTCAAGACCTTTATCGCCTGGGGGTATGCAAGCCGCCAATTGCAGCAGGCAATGCTTCCCTGGGCCTGAAATACGATATTGTTCCAGGACAGCCGGAGAAATCACTGCTACTTAGACGCCTTTCGTCGGTGACGCCTGAGGTTATGATGCCTGAGCTAGGGCGTTCACGGATCGATCAAGAGGGAGTTGATTTAGTGTCAGCCTGGATCAGGCAGTTATCTGGAATCTGCGAGAAATAACGTTAAGAATTCGTTGCTAAATAATTAATTCTTGATAAGATTCGCGCCTCGTCACATCGACTCGTTATCACAGGGGAAAGGATAACGCCTCTTTTTCCCTCGCCATTCAGGAATGCTCTGAACATGACAAAAGGATTAAGCGGCTGGACGATCGCCATAGCCATGGCGGCAAGCGTATCTACTTTTTCTTGGGCGGGGAACACCGCTGACACCTGGACCGGAGCCAACAATGGCCCTCCGGGTGGTGGTGGATGCGGTGGAGGCCCTCCCCCTGGTTGTACTGGCGGCCCTGGCAGCTTTGTTGGGAACGAAGGGGTTGGCGATCCTATTCACGTTGGCACCGGAAACGTCTACTTCCCACATGAGGTATACCAAAGTGGCGGCCGCTTCCCACTCACATTTTCGTTCTTCTACAACAGCCGCGTCAGACCCAGCTCCTCATTCACCTATTTCCATGGCGAGTGGACATACTCCTACGGACAACGGCTGAGCTTTGTTAATAGTTCTGTAATGGTGATTACTGCTGAAGGCCAGCAGATTATTTTCGAGGACGCAGGCGCAGGTAAATTCAAACCCACCTTACGCAACCAGTCCGTCGCCAAGTGGGGCTCGCTCAGTCGCGAGGATGGCGTCTATATCTACAAAGCGCCTAACGAGTTGAGCTACTACTTCGACGATTCCGGCGCGCTGGTGAAGGTCCAGAACAAGCAAGGCGAATATCATCAGCTTCGCTGGGAGCTTGTTGGCAACCAAAAGCAAGCCACCGTGACCCATTCCAGCGGGCAAGAGATCGTCATCAAATATTCAGAAGCGAATCTTCCAATACAACTGACGGACCCAGAAGGTAAAACGTACTCCTTTAACTGGCGCAATAGTGCGGAGGTGAATCTGCTTAAAGACATCATCTACCCGAGCTACACTGCCGCCAATGACTCCGTAGTGAACTTCCATTACCTTGACTCCTACGGTAATCCCTCATCGGACTGGCTGTACCAAACCGCACTGGAATCGGTGACGGACGAGGAAAACTGGCAAAAGGCTCACTGGAGCTATAACGAATACGGACACGCGATTCAAAATTATCTGGGCGATGAGTCGGAAAAATCCAAGGTTGTTGACGTGACGCCAGTGGAAATGGAAGGGACCAAACAGCACACTGCATATGTCAAAAACGCCTATGGCTGCAAAATTAAGTACGTCCACCACAGCTATATTCGCGGCAAAAATTATCCGGTAAACCCCTGGCTGAACTACGTCCAGGGCGCAGATGATCGTCCGGGCTGCGACATGATTGGCGTACTCGAACACTATAGCAAGTACCCAGGTCAGGATGACTATAAAGCGGGAGGATTACTGGAAGGCGGCATGCCAAACGAGTTCGTAGACAACATCTACGAGTACCGCGACAACTGGGACAGCGACCTAAAGAAGCATAAAACCCGTCGCCGTTCCTCTCTGAACGCCGATGGAAAGACGGAAAGAACTATTGCACTGGATCAGTATACGTACAACGAACTGGGGAGTGTCACCCACATTGATCGGTACAGCGGACCAATAAACAGCCTCTGGCGCACCGTCGATTATGATTACGCCCTCGCAGGCTCCGGCGCATATCTTCATGGCCGCATACAATCCCAAACCATTACAGACAGGAAACCCTTGCAAGGCTTACCATTTGAAACAACCGGCCGGCAGCGCACCTGGAATCACGAATACAGCTACTATGACGCGGAAGGGCGAGCACTACAGCGACATATCATCACAAACCCGAATGATAGCAGCGAGGCCTATGAGTATACGCCAGAGGGTTTTTTGCGCTCGTTCAAGAATGCAGCGGGACACCAAGTACAATACTTGAGTCATACTCCCCAAGGACTCCCTCAGACGATAATCGACGCTAACGGCGTGACAACGACGCTGACTTACAGTGACCGTGGTTGGTTGTTGAGCACCACGACTGAGGGGCGGATGACAAGTTACGACTATTATAAAAATGGACTAGAGAAACGCGTCACGCTACCTGGAGGGTACTGGACAGAATACGAGTATAACAGCGCCAGAATGCTAACCAGAATCACTCAAAGTAACGGCGACTACCAGACTATTCAGGAAGAAACCGACCGAGAAACGACGCACCAGAAAACAGTCTCCACCGCCTGGTTCAAATCCGGTGAACAGACACCCGTACGCACCGAAATCGCCGTCTATGACGCGTTGGACCGGCTGGTCAAAACCGAGACCGGCGCAGGAACCCAGACGCTTTACTATTACGAAGACGCCCGCTTCAACTACCGCATGACGCGCAAGGTCATTAAAGGCGACTCAACCACGCCAGACCGCGCCTATCGCTACGACTATCACCAAAACGGCTGGATGGAGATAAGCTACGCTGCGGACAATAGCGGCGACGAGCCAAGCGTCTCTTACGAGTATGAAGATCAAGGCAACCTTACTCTGGTGAAGGACGGCAACGGGCTTTCAACTCAGTATCTGTACGACGGCTTTAATCAACTAGTCAAGCAAATAAGTCCGGATACAGGAACCACACTGTATGAATATGACGACAATGGCAACCTGATCCGCCAGACCAACGCACAAGGCGTCACGGCTTATTACGCTTACGATAAACTGGACCGGCTAACGTCCGTCGTTTACCCCTATAGCCTTGAGGAAAATATCACTTACATCTATGACCAGACTGACTATGGCAGCGCCGGAGTTGGTCGCCTGTCCGAGGTTCAGGATCAGTCAGGACAAACCAACTACTACTACGATAACCTGGGACGCGTTACGAACAAGCTAACCCTGATAGGAGATCGGCACTATCTCTGGGAATACGATTACGACTCAGCAGGACGCCTGGAGACGCTACGATATCCAAGCGGTCGTCAAGTCCGCTACGAGTGGGACAACCTTAGCGGCCGCCTGAAAGCCATATACACGCGCGCCTGGAAAGGTGCGAAGGAAGCTGCTGTCGCTTACGATTTCAGCTACCTGCCCTTTGGCGGCGTCACCGCCTATACCTCCGGAAACGGCGTAGTCAACCAGCTGGGGTATGATAAGGGATACCGTATCAGCTCAATCGAAAGCCAGGGCGACTCGTCAATCATGAACCGGAGCTTGGAATGGAACTCCGCCAACAATATTGTGGGCATTGCCGACCATAATCAAAGCTCAGCCAGTCAGTCCTTCAATTATGATCTGGTTGATCGCCTCATTAGCGCCCAGGGCGCCTACGGGGCGTTAAGTTACAGCTATGACAACAACGGCAATCGTCAGACCAGAGAGCTCAGTCTTGATGGAGACCCAACTCCAGAAATCACGGAAAGTTACGGTTACATCAATCCACAGACCTCACAACAAGACAGCAACCGCCTATGGAGTCTGGAGAAAACCGGGGAAGCAGCCCGCTCGTTCCAGTATGACGCCAATGGCAGCATGCTCTCCAGAGGCATTGCTGGCGAGTCCTTCGCCTACAACAAGGCTGGCCGGTTGGAAAGTTACACTCATAATGGCGTAACGGTTAACTACCTGTATAACGCCATGGGGCAACGAGTAGTTAAACACTCCAATTCCGCCGGCTATACCGATACTCACTTCCTCTATGGCGATGACGGCCAGCTGTTGGCTGAACACGACAGCACAGGACGACTCATACGCGAATATATCTACGCCAATGGCGTCCCGATATCCGTGGCTCAGCCCGGCGCAGACGATGATAGCGACGCCGATGGCATGTCCGACGACTGGGAGCGCCAATACTTCGGAAATCTGGACCGGGATGGCAACGGCGACTCCGACTCGGACGGCGTCTTGGACAGAGAAGAGTTTATTCTCGGATTAAACCCGGTGGAAGATAGCCGCCCTGGGGACGCCGCAGAGGACTCCGACAAGGATGGACTGCCAGATGAGTGGGAGCTGAGCCAGTTTGGCAATCTTGATCAAACTGCCACCGACGACTTTGATGGCGACGGCTACAACAACCTGCGTGAATACCTGGACCATAGCAACCCAACTGATAAGCGTAACGCAGGCAAGCTGGGCGAGGATGAAGACGGCGACGGCATGTTGGACCAATGGGAGTTCTATTACTTCGCCACCATGAGCCGCAATGGCGCCGAGGACTTTGATGGCGATGGGTTCACTGACGTTCAGGAGTTCCAACATTGGACAAATCCAACGAATAAGCATAACGGAGGGCGACTTGGGGCTGACGACGACAACGACGGGCTACTTGATCGCTGGGAAGTTCTGTATTTCGCGACTATTGAACGAGATGGTACGGAAGACTTTGATGGCGATAAAGCAACAGACTCGAAAGAATTCCAGGATCATACCGACCCTACTGACCCAGCGGATTACATTCCGGATTTGCAGATCCTGATACCTGCACTCAAAGTTTACCCCATGATTTATTAATGAAAGGAGATAAAAATGAATAAGTTCTGGACCGCATTAGTTTTGCTTTTCTCTTCATATAGCGTTGGAGCTGCAACATTAGAATGCGAAGGAAAGTTAGAGTTAGTTCAAATTGGCTCTTGGCAAGGTGTCTACATAAAGGGAGAGTGGAATGCCAACCCGCAAAGAATTTGCGATCTTAACGGCGCATTTAAAAGCGTCCCTGGCGATGTTTGCAAACTATGGACCTCTACTTTACAAACTGCCTTGTACACTGGAAAACCTGTAAGGCTTTGGTACAAAGATGTAGCGTCGGAGAACTGTGCAAGCCTTCCAGCTCACACCGAGGCTCCAGCGCCAGCAGCCATATATTTGCTGAAGTAAATATCTACAGGAATTAAAAGGAGTAAAACCATGGATAGATGCTTCGCGTGGGCCTCTGCGTTGATTGCACTGCTATTAACCACCGTTGTCTCTGCGGAGAATCTTTATTTCGTCCATAGTGACCATCTAGGTATCCCGCAGGCAGTCACCGATGCACAACAAAAAGTAGTATGGGAGGCTAAAGCCTCTCCCTTTGGCTCAAGAAAGCCAAACACTTACGCACTTGAGTTTCACCTGCGGTTTCCTGGCCAATACTATGATTCGGAAAGCCAGCTCCACTACAACTACTTCAGGGATTATGATCCAGAGATTGGGAGATATATCCAGAGTGACCCGATAGGGATTCTACAACACGGCAAAGACCCAAAACTAAAAGAAATACCGCTTTCAGCCTCACAGTCACTACTTCTAGATGACAATTTAAATCATATATATGCTTACGCAAAATCCTCTCCAGTAGCCCTAATTGATCCATTTGGGCTATCGCCAAGGCACAGGCCCAAAATTACGAAAGATATGTGCAAAATGGACTGCACCACCCTTAATTCAACTTTAGATAAGGTTTGCAAGGCGACAGGCCCATTTTATTTAGCTTGCAAGGCAGAGGTAAACCAGCTCGTAGTTAATTGCATGGAAACTGGTGGGCTCGATATACCAGAGTGTAAAGATAAAGAACCATGCGAGGAAAACGAAAGTGATCAATAAGCAGAAACATCTGATATTAACATTCATATTACTATGTTTTTTATCATTTTTAGCTGGATACTACTTCTCTTCTAGCGAAATAAACAAGAGTGCTTACATTGAATATGGTTCCGACAGCTTTACAAGGGCTTTTATTGAGCACACGACTTTGTACTCTATACAAAAAAAAGATGACATGAAAAAGCTAGACTTAATGCTTTCTAATTTAATTTTAAGCGATGTCATGGCCATAAATTTCACGCAAATTCAGACTACAAGCAATGGCGAAGCGATATGTTCAGCTATCAACGAGATATACAAACTAAATAATATTAGTGACGCTCTCACCACTGAAATAATAAAATCCCTAGAAAGCTGTAAAAAATAGCCATGTCGAAATATGTTCAAGCTAACTATATTCATTCAGGAATCAATAGGGTCAGAGTCATTGATCCTTACATGCTTAAGAGTTAACCTAACAACCTCAATTTCAGAAACGGATTATTCTGATGGCTCGTTTACCTCGCCTTTAACTCTCGGGCTGTGCTCACCACATCATTCAGCGGGGCAACAATCGTGAACCCTGCTTTTACGATGAGGCGGACTACAAGGCTTATCTCTCTTTTCTAAAGGATGCGGCAGACAAATATCAGGTCGACATCCATGCTTTTGTCTTGATGACCAACCATGTTCATATGCTTGCCACCCCTGTAAACGACCAGGGAATAGGTCGAATGATGCAGGCGCAAGGACGCAAGTATGTTCAGTACTTTAACTACACCCATAGCCCTCTGTGGGAAGGACGTTACAAGTCCACCTTAGTTGATTCTGAGACATACCTGTTAACAGTTTATCGCTATATTGAGCTAAACCCTGTCAGAGCGGAGATGGTGGAGCATGCTTCTGAGTATCCATGGTCAAGCTATCGGCACAATGCCCTTGGAAGAATGATTCCGTTGATCAGGCCGCATTCGATTTACCAGCAACTGGGTAAAACGGCGGAAGCATTACCGACTATTATTTCGTGGTCAGATGCCAGAACAAGATTTATCTGCGATCCGGGAAGCGACTAACAGGGCTTGGGTGTTGGGTGATGATCGTTTTAAGGCTGAGATAGAAGCCAAAACTGGAAGACGGGCAAGGCCATTGGGACGAGGAGGAGATAGGAAGTCTGCGAAATTTCACGTGATGAAATATCAATGACTCTGACCCTATTGATATTGACAGGCACTGATCCTATTGATAGGCAGCATTGTTCACTCCGATTTTGTACATATCTAACACTATGATTTAGGTTAAACATGAGTATAGAAAGTGTAGTTTGGTTAGCTGCACCAATTATTTTATTCTCTACGTGCGGCTTTTTTATGCCCAGGTTAATTAACAGACAGCGACTCGGATTTGTTTTTATTGGAGTAATTTTAGGCTTTACCGGATTGCTAATGGGGCCCCGATGCCTATGCATGAAATTAGAGGAAAAAATATATGGGGCGTTAATTTATTCTATTAGCCTTTCCCTAATAATTATATTAGCTTTATATTTCCTTCTAATTTTCAGGAAGAAAGGGGATAAAAAATGACAGTTGGAATACGAGAAAAGCCATTTATCAGCATACATTTAATCGAAGTGATATTTTTATGAATTGGTATGCAGTTAGAAATATATATCATTTTGGAGTAAAAAAGTCAGGCGCCAACGTATTTGAAGAAAGAATCGTTTGCATTTATGCAAAAGACTTTGAAGAAGCTCATAAAAAAGGAAAAGAAGAGTCTGAAGCCTATGCATTAGAAAATGAATTTGAAGCACACAATGAACAGCATGCGTACAAACAAGATGGAAAAAAATTAATTGATGGATATGAGTTATGGTCAGAGTTATACGAATCGGACCTGAGTTTAGATGAGTTCTACAAAGAGCACTATTTAAAGTACATGTATGCGCCAGATGAGTAGAAACGCCCCACACACTACAACTCAAAAGGGGCCTCCTTCATTACCTATTTATCACACTCCACTTCTCCAATAATCAATCAGCAGGAGCTTTATGTCGTGGTACATAGCAGTATGTTCCTAGGCCACCTCAAACAACCCCACTCTCCCCCTCAAAACTCATCTCCACGAAGTTGCGTACGGTGACGCCTTCTGGGAGTTCAGGCACTCTAAGGGTGTCCAGGTCCCAGACTTTTTCTCCGTCGATGGTGACTTTCAGGCTGCTGCCGCACCAGGCGTAAATGGTGTAGGTGTCGTCTTTGATCCGCACTTCGAATTGGCCTGCCGTTTCGCTGTCGGCAGTGAATAAGGCGGTTTTTCCCGGGGGGACTTCCACTTCAAGAGCCCAGGGCTCTATCCATATGGTCATTGATTTGCCTGTGGGATTCAGGATTCGCTTTTCGTCTGTGTATATCATCGGGCGCTGTCAGGATTTCGTCTGAAAACGAGCCGCAATAATACATCATTTTTCGTATTTTGGGACACCCGCTACATTACAGACGGTTTTTTCTCTTTGATTCAATAGGTTGAAGTCAAATAAAGCAGTACTCCCGCCCTCTTCGCTTCTGCCGCAATGTTATAAACGGTCACTCTGTAGGCGCCAAAAAATCTAAAGGCAACCTTTTGAAAAAATGACGTTTTTTCAGCGCGAGCCACCGCCCGGGAAAAACCGGTTACCCCTGGTGTTATACTGATTTGGCTTCCCTAACGGGGGAGCAAGGGGGTGTCACATGACAATTCAAGAAACCTATCGAGAAATCGAGCAAACCTTGGGACTGGTTCCGGAATGGATAAGACAGATGCCCGAAGGCGGTGTGAACGGCTTTTGGACAATGGCCCGGGATTTCTGGCTGTCGGAAACCAAAGTCCCTAATAAATACAAAGAGCTGATTGGTCTTGCGGTGTCCGGCGCGACCCGCTGTAAATACTGCGCGTTATTCCATACCGAAGCCGCCCGGCTTTTTGGAGCCACTGACGATGAGATCGCCGAAGCCAGCCTGATGGGCGCGCTTTCCATGATGGGCAGCACCTTTATCAACGCCCAGCAAATTGACTACGACACATTCAAACAGGAAACGCTTGATATTGTCCGCCATGTTAAAAGCCAGCAAACCTCTCAAGCGGCATGAAGCGTTAAAGGACCCTACGTTATTGCGATTGGAGCAGGATAAATTGATTCAACACACCGCCGGAGGTCCCAAGACCTCCGCCCGGTGGCAGGCCGCTGTGATGCGGGCGACCGGCGAACTGATGCAAAACCCGGAGTACGCACAGCCAACCAGCCAGGATCTGCGCATCGCCTACGCCAAAGCGTTGTTCAGTATTTACGGCGATACCGTGACGGATCTGGAGCTGACTGAAATGCTCCTGGTTTTGTGGCGCATCGAAATGGATAGCCTCTCCCCTGTTCAGCATTCGCAGAGCTAAAGAAATCCGCTGAGAATTAACGCTCTCCCAGCCATTTCTGGGTAATGCGCTGCATGCGCCCGTCCCGCTTCATTTCATCCAGAGCATCCTGCCAAGTCTGAATCACGCTATCTGGAACCTCTTTGGAGAAGGCGATATATTTGGGCTGTTCCTGGATGACATAAACGATTTTCATCAGTCCGGGATCTATGCCCTGCAACCTGGCGGTAAATACGCCCACCACATCCACCGTCACCCAGAGATCGAGATAACCCCGCACCAAATTACCCGGATTAAACTGCTCACTCCCCGGGCTGCTGACCAGATTGGCGAAGCCTTGTCGTTGCAACAGCTTTTCAGCGGAGTACCCCTGTACCGTACCGATGCGAGACACAACACGGGCGTCGTCCATGTTGTTGATCTGAACATTGGAGTCTTTAGCGGCGAAAAACACCAAGTTAGAAATCGCCACCGGCCCCACCCACTTATATAACGACTCTCGTTGTTCTGTGCGAGTGACTGTGAATAACGCCGCGTTGGGTCTGTTGGCAAGATAATACAGACCCCGTTTCCAGGGCGTGGATTGAATCGGATAGGACTCGCCTACCGTTCGCATGATTTCCTCAACGGTTTCAACCGCCATGCCTTTGGCGACGCCATTTTCCGTGTAGCAGAAGGGAGGATATTCAGAGATGTAGACGTCCAACGCCGCTGTCGCGCTTCCCGCCGTTTCAGCATGAGTTGGCAGAGCGCGACATAGCATCAACACGAAGAAACAGCACCAGCGTGAGACCAGCATGACTTCCCGCCGCAAAATTCATGGGGGTGGCTATAAGTCTAGCCCTTGTCATATCACTGTAAAGTCTTCGAGGCGTTCGGAGCCCTTTAAACGAGGCTCTCCACGCGCTGCAAAAACGCGCTCGCCTCCGGTTCAGGGCCGTCTCCCATATTAGCGTGAGAATCGCCGCGCCACTCACACATAACGGTACGCAGTCCACCTTCCGTGCTTACGCCAAGCTCTAAGGTAAAATAGCGGAATGGAGGCGTTCCATCTTCTACGTTCATCTCCGGTCCCGCCGTCAGCACTATCGCCACCAGCATCGCCTCCGCGACAGCTTTGGCCTCAGGCATCTTCATTAGAATCGTCGGATACTCCTTCACCCGCAAGGTGGCGAATTCGATGTCACCGGGATCAAAATCCGCTTTGCCCTCCACATCGCAGTTTTCGCACACTTTGGACCAGAGAAAATCCACCAGGTGCGATCTCTCTTCGGTAGGGATCAAAGCGAATAACTGTAATGGATCGCTTTCGCAAAACTTACGCATGGCGATGTGGGCGAACATGTAATGATGCGGCCTAGGGCCGCTCAACAGTTCGACTTCATTCTGACCCTTGTTTTGCTTTTTCCAGAACATAAACGACTACTCCAGTTTTCGATTTCCGGTCTTTGTTCGCGCGCTGTTGTTGTTGCGAACTATTGTTGTTGCGAACTGTTGCTTGTTGCGAACTACGGTTTGTCGCGCACGACGGCATGCCGCCTTTCCACATGAACGCCCAGCCGCTTGGCCAGCCTGATAAGGTTGGCGCGATCCAGAGACAGAGCGCGGGCGGCGGCGGCCCAATTGCCCTGCTCTTCGGTTAAAGTGCGATGAATCAGTTCGCGCTGAAACCGTTCCGTTTCTTCTTTCAGGTTAACAGGCTTATACGATGAAGCCAGCTCAGAGGAGACAGTGTGATCTGACTGCGACATAGTTGAGGAGGAAAGCGGAACGGAAAGATCACAGTGCTCCGGTAAGATCGTCACAATCCGCTTCCCCGCCTGCTCGCTTCTGGCGCGCAGGGCCGCACGGCTGATGGTGTGCTCCAGCTCGCGCACATTTCCCGGCCAGGAGTAAGCCAGCAACGCCTCATTCACCGCCGGCGCCAGACGAATCTGCTCCATACCCAGCTTGCGCCGCGTCGCAGCGATAAAATAACCCGCCAGCAGCAAGACGTCCTGGTCCCGTTCGCGCAACGGCGGAACCTGAATGGGATAGACGCTCAGACGATGATATAGGTCTGCGCGAAACGTTTCCGCTTTCACTTCTCGCGCAAGATCCCGATTAGTGGCTGCGATCACCCGCACATTCACTTTCTCCGGTTTATCCCGCCCCACTTTTTGCACTTCTCCGCTTTGCAGCGCTCGCAGCAGTTTGCTCTGCACCGCCAATGACAACTCGCCGATTTCATCGAGAAACAGGGTGCCTCCATCCGCCAGCATGAACTTGCCCATACGATCGCTGTTGGCGCCAGTGAAGGCGCCGCGCACATGACCAAACAGCTCGCTTTCCGCCAGGGCGTCCGGCACGGCGGCGCAGTTGACGTATACCAGCGGCTCATTGCAGCGGGACGACTGCATGTGCAAAGTGCGGGCGACCAGCTCTTTCCCCACGCCAGTTTCCCCGGTCACCAACACATTGAAGTCCGAGGACGCCACTAGCCGGATTTCCCGCCGCAACTGCGCCATGGCGGCGCTTTCGCCTATCAGCTCGCCGCCATCGCGGCTCAGTGCCTCCTGGGTCAGCGCCAACGCGACTTCATGAGCGTGACTGGCCTTGTACTCCAGCATGTTCAGCAATTCGGCGGATCGTAGCGTCGCAGCTGCGAGAGCATTAAGAATGAATAGCGTCTTCTGGGAAATATCGTCAAACACGCCAGCGCTCAGGCTGTCCAGCGTCAGCAGGCCGATCAGGCGATGGTCCGAGTACAAGGGAAAGCCCATGCAAGCGTGCACCGGCAGATCTCCTTGCGTCGCCAGCAGTAGGCCGTCATAAGGGTCCGGCAACTGGCAGTCAGCGGCGAAGCGCACCGGTTGGCGCGACTGGGTCAGACGTTCGAAACGCGGGTGTTCATCCGCCTTGAAGCGCCGCCCCAAAATATCCGGAGACAACCCCTGCGCCGCCAATGGGACCAATACATCCTCACGCAAAGCGAGCAGCGCCACCGCATCACAGGGTATGGCGTGGCGCACGGCGCTCAATAAGCGATCAAAGCGGTCTTCATTGGTCAGGCTATTGGCGAGATCCACAGCGATCTCCACTAACACGGAGAGAGGCGCATCGGTCATATCAAATAAACTCTTATATGTCTTTTATACTCGATTTATCAGGGTCATTTTAACCCTCCCGCCGCTTAAATCCAGCGCTTTTCCCTTTAATTTCAGGGCATTCCAAACTGGCAAAGCAATTGCAAATACAGAATCAACATTTCCGGTTAATACGCATCTTGAGGAGGAATGCTATGAATCAGGCCAACGCAACCCTCGACGGTTTCGCCGCCAGACTGATGAAGATTGGCGACAGAACGCTGGTGACGTCCATTTTCGTTATCGTCGCCACCGCGCTGATTTGCTACCCCTACGCGGACAACTTCAGCATCGGACAACAAGTCGCCGCCCATATCACCATGGTGGTGTCAGCCGGCGCTCTGAAACTGGGCTATGTTTTACGTCTGATCGGCAATCGCCGCATCGCTTTGAATAGAGGCTGATTAAAATCTCATGACCTCAATCGCCAGCGACCGCAACCCGCGCACAACCCTGCCATTACTGGGTTTGGCGTTCCGCCCCTTTTTTCTGTTTGGCGCACTGTTCTCCATTGTCGCCATCGCCTACTGGATATTGCTGCTGAATGGATCAGCGCCCTGGCTCACTGCCATGTCGCCGGTTGTCTGGCACGGCCATGAAATGCTGTTTGGGTTCGGCGGAGCGATAGTCGTGGGCTTTCTACTGACGGCGGTGCAGACCTGGACCGGCTTGCCCAGCGTGAAAAACAAAGCGCTGGCGACATTGGTTCTGCTCTGGCTGACAGCCCGCGTCGCCTTCTTTCTCGGCGACGACGCGCTACGCCTGGCGATTGTCGCGGAGATATTGTGGTGGGCCCTGTCGGCGCTGGCGTTCATCAACTTACTGGTTCGCTCAGGCAATCACCGCAATCTGATCATCGCGCCGGTTTTGATATTGATGGCGACACTGGACATCGCTTCCATCGCCGCCAGTGATGCGGGACTGGCTCTGCATCTCCTTAATACCGGCGTCCTGATGATGGGTGTCTTGATCACCCTTTTAGGTGGCCGGGTCATTCCATTTTTCACACAACGGGGACTGGGCGTTGACGCCATCACAACACCCGGCTGGCTGGAAAAAGCCCTGGCGCTGCTGACGCCTCTGACGGCGCTGGCTTTTTTCAGCGAACGCTTTCTCCCTTCACTGACGCCGACCGTCGCAGTGCTGTTGCTGGCGACAGGCGCGCTGCAGCTCTTGCGGATCGCGCACTGGCGCAGCCTGAAAACATTCGGCGCGCCGCTGCTGTGGTCGCTGCATCTCTCTTATCTGACCCTGGCTCTCGGGCAGGCATGCATGGGCCTGAGTCTGTTGTCACAAGGGGCGCACTTCGCGGACGCCCTGCATCTGGTGACCGTCGGCGCCATCGGCGGCATGATTCTGGCGATGATGTCCCGAGTCTCATTGGGACACACCGGCCGACCTTTACAGCCGCCAGCACTGATGTCCTGGGCGTTTGCGTTGATCCTGGCGGCGGCTGTGGTGCGCGCAGGGCTACCGCTGCTTATGTCGGCTCCCGCCGCCTGGCGCATTTCCGCAGCGCTTTGGGCGCTGGCTTATTTACTGTTTGTCATTCATTACGCCGGCATTCTCAATGCCCCGCGCACAGATGGAAAACCCGGTTGAACGCCACTGTCCGCCGCCCACTGTGGACAAACATGAGACGTATTGATTGGCCTGATTTTCACCTAAGCGCGCCGCGGTTTTCTGTAGCGCGCTTAGTTACACCACTGAACGCGTCATGACTCATGACGCAACACTACATCCATAACGCTATTTACCATCCAAGAAGGAGTTAGAGTGTTAGATTCCAACACTATCGCAACCATCAAAGCCACCATCCCGGTATTGGAAAGCGGGGGCGTGGCGATCACTGAGCATTTTTACCGCAGATTGTTCAGCCACAATCCCGAGCTGCTGAATATTTTCAACAGCAGCCACCAACATTCAGGCGGGCAACAGGTCGCCCTGTTCAACGCCATCGCCGCGTACGCCAAGCACATTGAAACGCCGGAAGCGCTGCAAAGCGCCGTCGAGCGCATCGCTCACAAGCACACGAGCTTCAATATCCAACCCGCGCAGTACGACATCGTCGGCCATCACCTGCTGGAAACGCTGCAGGAACTGCTTGGCGACGCATTCACTCCAGAAATCAGAGACGCCTGGACCAAGGCCTATCAGTTTCTCGCCAGCATTTTTATTGCGAAGGAAGGCGAGCTATATCAGACGCGCGCCAGCGCCCAAGGGGGCTGGAAAGGAACCCGGACGTTTATCGTGCAGTCAAAACAAAAGGAATCCGAGCTGGTGACCAGTTTTGTGTTGGCGCCCAAGGATGGCGGCCCCGTCATCGACTTTCAACCGGGTCAGTACATCGGCGTCAAGGTCAAACCCACCACTGAGGGTTATGCGCAGATTCGTCAGTATTCTCTGTCGGCAGCGCCTAACGGCGCCACATATCGCATATCCGTAAAACGGGAGTCCGGAGAGCAGCCCGGCCTGGTGTCCAACCATCTGCATGATCATGTTCAAGAGGGAGACGCGCTGGAACTCATGGCCCCGGCAGGCGACTTTGTATTACATGAGGAGCGTAGCCGCCCCACCGTCCTGATTTCCGCCGGCGTCGGCCTGACGCCTATGATGTCCATGCTGGAGCGTTTGAGCGCTGCAGACGACGATGCGCCGATTCACTATCTGCACGCCTGCGAAAACGGCGCACAGCACAGCTTCAAACATCGCCTGGGCGACTTGTTGAGCATGAAGAAAAACTTGTCCGCGCATGTCTGGTATCGCGAGCCCCGCAGCGAGGATCAACTGGATCACGACTATCAGGCGCAGGGTCTGATGGATATTCCCAGTGTTGCGGCAACGCTTCCATTGGCGCAGGCGCGCTTCTATCTGTGTGGCCCCACGCCATTCATGGCCATGGCGAAAAAGCAGTTACTGTCATGCGGCGTGGATGCGGAACGCATCCACTATGAGGTATTTGGTCCGCATAGCGATCTGTAAGCCAGGAATAGGTAAACCATTAATAGGTAAACCATTAATAGGTAAACCAGTAACAGGCAAACAAGCACAGATCACCAGCGGATCAGGACATCATCCATCTGAATGTTCAAACGGGTGGGGTCAATATTCAGACGGCCAATGGAAAACTCAGGCTGCACCTGATCCACCTGCAAGGCCAGTTTGACATCGCGCAGCTCGGTTCCCTGGAACCGGGTTGCGTCAAACAACTGCCGTGAACGATAGACCTGGAAAGTATCCCCTGGACGGATGCCTGCATTGGCGCCCGCCTCAAACATGATCTGACGCCCTTCCACCCGCGAGATGCGAGTCATAAACGGCTGGCAAGACACATTCTCTTCAATGTCGCCCGCCATGCTCATGAGCGCCCGTTTCACCGCCCGGCCATATTCCATTTCGTTAAACCCGGCGGACAGCAGACCGTAGTGCTCATCCGCTCGCGCCTCCCAATCGGCGCCGGTGCGATAGCGCTTCTGAAACAGAATGGCTCCGCTGAAACCATCGTGGATAAACATCTCCACATCAAATACCCGGTAGGTATCCTTCAAACCCACGAAACGCAGCGTATTGTTGAGAACAGAGCGTTTCAGCCCTTCCGGGTCGCGCAGAGTAATGTTCCTGACCACCCCGGACACCACAAACTGCACGCCAAGATCCCGTGACGCCGACACCGCTTTGGTCAACGTGCGCTGCTCCGTCTCATGGGTCGGCGCATTAGCGAGTTCATCGTACAGATGCAACTGACTGGCTTCATGCACCGCCAGTCGCGGAGAAGACTGCAAAAGCTGATTGAGGTAACTGGGAATATCCCGCTCCACGCCATACAAGCCGCCGACTGACGCTTGTCGTGGGTCTTGCAGAGAGAAAGACAACAGCGCCAGCTTGCGCCGATAGGCATTCACGGAGGCGCCATCACACAACGGCTGCTCGTACATATCCGCATCTACGGTTAGCACTAATGTGTCGTCTTCCACCTCTTCACTAACCGGAACGACTCGCTTGGCTTTAGCGCGGCTGCTCACGCTCACGCTGGATTGGGTTAAACGCCCCAACTCCATCTGATCCGTGCTGGAGACCTCCGCCCCAAACATCAGCGCCGCCTGCCGCAAAGCGTCTTCCTGCGCTGTCTTGCGCGCCTGTTGGTAATCGCCCCCGTATATCAACGCCCGCCCCGTGACTCGCACCCACTCTGCATGCGCCGCTCCAGCGCCTAAAGTGAGCAGCAGCCCGAGCACGCCGGACAACGACAGCATCGACAGTCTTTGGTTGAATAACCGCGTCATGATAGGCCCCCGGGTTTCACTTCTTCACATCGCCATCCAGAAAGTACAGACCGGTTCCGGTGCTGCTCCCCGCTGCGCCCGCCGGAGAGTCCATACTGGCGCGCAAGTCCGGGTCGCTATGGGGCAACGGCATGCGGCATTCTTCGGTATAGCGGAAGTAGTTGACGTTAGTCAGGCAGCGGCGAAATCTTGCCTCCAGCACCACCTCCAGAACCGTCTCAAAACCACCGCCCTGCAATTCCGACACGCTCATCACCCTGGCGCCGCGAATCACGCTGTCTACCATGGTTTTGAAGCCGTCATTCTGCATCACCAGCGCTTCCACCGTGGAAGAGCCATAGATCACCGTTCCGTAGATGCGTTCCGCCAGAGCGCGATAGGCGTCCAGCTTCGAAGCGCGCATCGCCAGCAGGCGGTGACGCTGGGATGTGGCGTGGCGGGGGTCCTCGTAGGTGGCGTACCCTGACACTCTCACCACGATGGGGTCTTTGCCGATGTTATCGTCAATGGGCTCTTGTTTCTGACCATACAGCCCACAGGCCGACAACAGGCTGGCGAGCGCCGCCAATACAACTGCTTGAATCTGCTTACTCACGCTGGAAGCCCTCAGTACCAATACAATTCCTGCGGCGACGTCCGATGACGCCCGCGTTGTATAGAGTCTTATAGAAAAGTTCGTGCCAAGACGGTCTGGGGAGAGGAGAAAGAAATAAAATTGCATTAACAATCAAACTATTAGACAAGCTCATGGTGACTTCTTCTGCGCCCCTGGGTGATCTCATGCGCCCCTATAGCGGAACGATCTTGCCTCACCGGTCTAACGACCTTGTGACCCCTGGTCATTCCAAGTAACCTACCCTTTCAACCATTACCTATTCGAAACCCTATGCAACGATATTTAGTGGGCGGAGCCGTACGTGACGCCTTACTCGGCCTGCCTGTCAAAGACCGCGACTGGGTCATGGTCGGCTCTACCCCTGAGCAGATGCTGGAACAGGGGTATCAGCAGGTCGGCGCGGACTTTCCTGTGTTTCTACACCCCGAAAGCAAAGAAGAACACGCCCTCGCCCGCACGGAACGTAAAAGCGGCAAAGGCTACACAGGCTTTATCTGCGACTTTTCCCCGGATATTTCTCTGGAAGAAGATCTGTTGCGTCGCGATCTGACGATCAACGCCATAGCCATGGACGACGACGGCAATCTGGTGGACCCCTTCAACGGACGCCGGGATCTCGAAGCGCGCATTCTGCGCCACGTTTCTCCCGCCTTTACCGAAGACCCACTGCGCGTGTTGCGGGTCGCCCGTTTCGCCTCCCGTTACGCCGATCTCGGCTTCACTGTCGCGCCTGAAACCCTGCAACTCATGCAGGACATTCAGGCGTCAGGAGAACTGAAAGCGCTGACTGCGGAGCGTGTATGGCAGGAAACCGTGCGCGCCCTGGGACAAAAGCAGCCCCAGGTTTACTTTCAGGTGCTGAAAGACGCCCACGCGTTGCAGGATATTTTCCCCGAATTAAACGCCTTGTTCGGCGTGCCGCAAGCCCCGCAATACCACCCGGAAGTGGATACCGGTCTGCACAGCCTGATGGCGTTGGAGCAAGCCTGCCTGTTGAGCGAACGGGAAGAAGTGCGTTTCGCCGCCTTGATTCATGATCTGGGCAAAGGCGTCACGCCACAGGAAGCATGGCCCAAACATCATAACCATGAAGCGGCCGGGGTCGATTTGGTAAAAGCGCTGACGGAGCGGGTCAAAGCGCCCAAGCTGTTCAAAGAACTGCCGCTGATGGCCTGCCAGTACCACACCCATTGCCATCGCGCTCTGGAGTTGCGCGCCAACACCTTGGTGAAGCTGCTGCAATCCTGCGACGCCTGGCGCCGGCCGGATCGTTTCGAACTGTTCTTGCTCGCCTGCGAGGCGGACGCCCGCGGCCGTACAGGATGGGAGCAAAAGCCTTATCCTCAGGCGGACTATCTGCGCGGCGTCCTGGAGGCGTGTCAGCAGATCCAGCCGCAGGAGCTGGTGGCCCAGGGTTATACCGGCGCCAGGCTGGGAGAGGAAATTCAGCGTCGCCGCATCAGCGCGGTTAAACGCTTCAAGCGCGACTATGCGCCAGAGACCTACGAGGATGACGACGAAGACGACAGCTTGACCTGACTCAAGCCGGCGGACGATTGCCTGCATCTTCGACCAAAGCGTTATTATAAAAAACAACATCAATAAGTATGCTCATCCTCCAGGCCCGGAAACGTCAACGCCTTGAGGATGACAAAGCATCAGTTCACACACTGACGGATTGAAAGGAGATTTCATATGAAGAAGGTCGTCATTGTCGCCGCCACCCGCACCCCAGTGGGCGCATTCGGCGGTTCTCTCGCCACGCTCAGCGCCGACCAACTGGGATCGGCGGTGATTAAAAAGTTACTGGAGCAAACCGGCGTCGATCCCGCTAAAGTCGATGAAGTGCTGCTCGGCCAGGTGCTTACCGCAGGCTGCGGTCAAAACCCCGCACGTCAGGCTTCCATTAATGCCGGCCTGCCCAATTCCACCCCCGCCATGACGATCAATAAGGTCTGCGGCTCAGGTTTGAAAGCCATACATCTGGCGGCTCAATCCATCATGCTCGGCGACGCCGATATCGTGATCGCCGGCGGACAGGAAAATATGAGTCAGGCGCCGCATGTGCTGCCAAAATCCCGTGACGGCCAGCGCATGGGTAACTGGACGCTGGAAGACTCCATGATCAAAGACGGTCTGTGGGACGCCTTCAACGACTACCACATGGGCGTCACCGCAGAAAACATCGTCGAGAAATACGGCATCGCCCGCGAAGAGCAAGACGTTTTTGCCGCGCAGTCGCAGCAGAAAGCGGAAGCTGCGCAGAAAACAGATCGCTTCAAAGAGGAAATCTGCGCCATCAGCGTACCGCAACGCAAAGGCGACGCTATTGTCGTCGACAAAGATGAAAATCCAAGACATGGAACCACCGCAGAGTCACTGGGCAAATTGAGAGCCGCCTTCAAAAAAGACGGAAGCGTTACGGCAGGCAACGCCTCTTCCCTGAACGACGGCGCCGCGGCCGTCATGCTGTGCAGTGAAGAAAAAGCCAAAGAGCTTGGCCTGACGCCTATCGCCACTATCGCCGCTTACGCTAACGCGGGGGTTGATCCCAGCATCATGGGCGTCGGCCCGGTCACCGCCACCCGTCGCTGCTTGAATAAAGCCGGCTGGAGTGTGGACGATCTGGATCTGGTCGAAGCCAACGAAGCCTTCGCCGCCCAGGCCATTGCAGTGAATCGCGATATGGAATGGGACACCGCCAAGGTGAACGTTAACGGCGGCGCCATCGCCCTGGGCCATCCCATTGGCGCATCCGGCTGCCGCATTCTGGTCACCCTGCTGCACGAAATGATCAAACGTGACGCCAAGAAAGGCCTGGCGACGCTTTGTATCGGCGGCGGCATGGGCGTAGCGCTGGCGGTAGAGAGATAATCATCTCATCTCGCACTCACTATAAACCTCCTCTTTCATAGGGGAGGTTTCACCTCAGCCTTTACGGCCAAGACATCCAATATAGACACTGCTAAATAGGGACAAACGGCAAGCGCGCTCGCCAGCTTATGAGCGGAATAAGTGCGGAATAAAAGAAAGAGAAAAGAGAAAAGAGAAGAAAAATAAAGCCTGTGGTCGAGAAGCCCGCATGACTACGCAGCTTCTCCGTCTGACCACAGACGCCGGTTCAGAACTTACTTGGCCGCAGCGCGAGCCTGCTCCAACCAGCCGTCAAACTTCTTCTGATTAGCCTTGATCCAACCATCCGCATGACGCTCGATTTCCGCAGCGCTGTCTTCACCATCGCGCATACGCAGGTTTTGCGCACTGATATCGTTGGCGCTGATTTTCATAATGGAGAACAGCTTGGCCGCCGCAGGATTGCTCTTAGCGAACTCCAGGTTGGCGACGATGCGCTGATTGTTCGCCTGGAAGCCATAGTTGCTGCCATCTGGCAGGCTGGTGTCGATGTCTTTGCGCTCTCCTGGCAGAGAAGAGAACGGCACTTGCAACCAGACTACGTCTTTACCGGGAACCATCACGCCGCTGACCCAGTATGGCGTCCAAGTGTAGTACAACACCGGCTGCCCCTGCTTGTAGCGAGCAATGGTGTCCGCAATGATGGCGGAATAGCTGCCTTGATTATGGGCGACGGTTTTACGCAGGCCGTATGCGTCCAGGTGATGCTCGATGACCTTTTCGCAGCCCCATCCAGGGTTACAGCCAGCCAGATCCGCCTTGCCGTCGCCATCTGCGTCAAACAACTTGGCGAGCTTTGGATCTTGCAGCTGCTTGATGTTCTTGATGCCGTATTTGTCCGCCGTGGCCTTGTCGATCAGATAACCCTGCAACGCGCCAGAGGAATAGACGCCTTCACGGTACAGCTTTTCGTCGCCGCCGGCTTTAGTGAAGAAATCCACGTGCAGCGGGTCCCAGTGGTCCGCCATAAATGTACCGTCGCCGTTGGCCAGTGCGACATGGCCGGTCGCGTATTCCACTTCTTTAATAGGTTTGACGTCATAGCCCAGTTTTTCCAGGGCTTTCATGACCAACAAGGTCTGAAACGTCTCTTCCGCAATGGAGCTTTTCAGAGGCTGCACCTCTACGCCCTTGCCCGGCATGCTCTCCGCATGCGCTGTGAATGAAACCGCGCCCATAACCAGCGCAGCGAAACAGCTCTTAATACTCTTCAAGCTCATCAATTTCTCCTGTTTGTTATCAGTAATTTCGATGACTTATTTATCGAGGGATGAATCAAGGCGACGCCAGTCAATAGGCGCCGCCCGATATAGGTTGCGACGTCAGGAGGCCTCTACGGTTTTCCCCATCCAGCGACGCACCAGCCCAACCGGGCCGGCGTCATACCAGTGACGGGTCGGACGACTACGGGCGTCTCGACCCAATGCCTGTGTCATACGGTCCAGCATGATGGCGAGCAGAACAATGCCAACGCCGCCGACCGTCGCCAGCCCCATATCGAGCCGGCCGATTCCGCGTAATACCATTTGTCCCAGACCGCCTACCGCGATCATGGACGCGATAACCACCATGGACAGCGCCAGCATCAGCGTCTGATTGACTCCCGCCATAATCGTCGGGGTCGCCAATGGCAGTTGCACCTTGAACAGAAGCTGCCGTGGACTGGCGCCAAAAGAGCGCGCCGCTTCCACCAGATCCTCCGGCACTTGTCGAATACCAAGGCTGGTCAAACGAATTAACGGCGGCAAGGCGAAAATAATCGTCACCGCTACGCCCGGCACATTACCAATGCCAAATAGCATAACGATGGGCACCAGATAGACGAACGCAGGGGTGGTCTGCATGGCGTCGAGCAATGGCCTCACTGCAGAGGCGGCGCGCTCGCTGCGCGCCAGCCAGATGCCCGTGGGCAAGCCTATAAGCAAGCAGAACAGAACGGAAGTGAGTACTAACGCCAGGGTCACCATCGCCTCATTCCAGGCGCCTATCAGCCCCACCAGCGTCAAACTGATCAATGACCCGATCGCCAATTTACGACCGGATAACTGCCACGCCAAGAGCGCGAAAAACAGAATCACAAATGTGGCCGGGATTGCCTGCAACCCCGCTTCAATAGAACTGAGAGTAATGTCGATAGGCCAGCGAACGGCCTGAAAGACCGGACGAAAATGGTTGACCACCCAGTCGAGCCCCTGCTCGACCCAGCTGTCGAGAGGAATCAACGCATCCTGAAAAGGATCGAAAATATCAAATGGGGTATCTTGTTGCGGCGCATCCGCCGGCGTGTCCAGCCATCCCGCCGCCGTATCTGGGGCCGGTTCATTCGCCGTCGCGCCATCGCCCGCCGAAGCGCCCCATGGATTGGCGGAAGGTTCCGGCGCATCTTCCGCCGGAGTGGACCAGGGATTGGAAGCTTGTTTATCGTCAGCCATGAATACCTCTAAATAACTATTTCCGGCTTATGCCCGGCTATGACCGTTTGCATTGCTGCGATCCAACGCTTCAAGCAGCGTGGCTTTATTAATGACGCCGGCGTAGCGGCCATCGGTGTCCACCACAGGGAGTGCGCAAGGCGCCTGCGCAACCGCGCCAATCAAATCGCCCAATGAAACATTCGACGTCACCGGCTCCACTTCGGACAAGTAGGCGCTGGTAATTTTCTGCGCCTCCGCCTGGCTGCTGGCGCGCAGTGAATCCACGGACACCACGCCGTGAAACTTCCGGTCCGGACCGACCACATAACCAAAATCCCGGTCATGTTCTTTCAAGCGCTGCAGCGCTGAACGTACTCCCATCCCTTCTCTTTCGATCAGAGTAACCTGAGTTTTACGGGCGATATCGCCAGCGCTCAACACGGAGGTGACATCCACGCCGCGGAAGAAGGATTTCACATAGTCATCCGCCGGGTTATTGAGGATTTCCTCCGGCGTGCCCACTTGCACCACGCGTCCGCCTTCCATAATGGCGATGCGGTCGCCAATACGCATGGCTTCGTCAAGGTCATGAGAGATGAATATGATGGTGCGTTTGTCATTTTCCTGCAGTTGCAGCAACTGGTCCTGCATTTCCGTCCGAATCAGCGGGTCCAATGCGGAAAATGCTTCATCCATCAGCAGGATATGAGGGTCGTTGGCGAGAGCGCGGGCCAGGCCGACCCGTTGCTGCATGCCTCCGGACAACTCGTCAGGATAGCTGTTGGCGTAGGCGCTCAAGCCGACTTTTTCCAGCGCTTCCATGGCTCGGGACTCCCGTTCAGCCAAAGGAACGCTGGATAGCTCAAGGCCAAAAGCGGTGTTCTGCACAACATTGAGATGAGGCATGAGCGCGAAGGACTGAAACACCATGCTCATTTTGGTGCGGCGGACATTGAGAAGCGCCTCGTCATTCATGGCGATAATGTCTTCATCGTCCACCAGAATATTGCCGGAAGAAGGCTCAATCAATCGATTAAGCAAACGCACCAGCGTTGATTTACCGGAGCCGGACAACCCCATCACAACAAAAATTTCGCCTTCCCTGACTTCGAAGTTGGCGTTGCAGACTCCTACCGTCTGCCCGGTTCGGGAAAATATCTCCGACTTATCTACGCCCTGGTTAAGGAGTTTCAGCGCAGCGTCCGGTTCAGCGCCGAATATCTTGTACAAATTCTTAACAACTAACTTATTTTTCATCAGTGGCTTCTGTTGCTTGTCTATGCCGCCGCGCCATCCCGGACGCCTTCTGCGACAAGGGCTTGGCGGCATTTGCAGAAACGCCTCCAATGGGGGTGCGGCTACGCATTATAGTTAGACTCAATTAAAAAACAGCTTTCAATTCTAACTAATATTTAAGCATTTAACCAATCCGCACCAATTAGACACGTTTGGCAAACAGAAACAAAAAGCCTACAGACAGCATAAAATACAGACGATTACGAGATAAATTTAAGTAGTTTTTGCGATAGGATTGATCAGAAATACGTCTATCAGGCAAAGAAACATTACATTACGCAGAGAAAGTAGTTATACAACTAAAATTATTAATACAAACTACTTAAAGCAAGGAGAGAGGCATTAGCAGAAGAATACGCAGATTCGATCTTCAAATGATTGCAGAAAGACCCAGTAAGAGAAAAAATAGACGCCTTTCGGCGCGCCCAGCCCGCCACGACGAGATAAACGCATTACTCAAACGCCCGGACGCTTCCGGAACGCCTAATCAAAAAGAGCCTGAACGTGCTGAATATTGTTTTATTCCAACCGGAAATCCCGCCCAACACCGGCAACATCATAAGACTCTGCGCCAACTGCGGATTCGCCCTGCATCTTATCGAGCCCCTTGGATTCACCTGGGACGACAAGAGATTGCAACGCGCCGGCCTGGACTACCATGAGTACGCGCCAGTAAAACGACATGGGGATTTTCAACAGTTTCTGGATGACGTGCGTCCCAATAAGGTTTACGCGCTATCCACTCGCGGCAAATCCTACTATCACGAAGTGTCCTTCTCCGCCGGGGACGCCTTGGTATTCGGGCCGGAGACTCGCGGCCTGCCGCAGCAGATGCTGGACGATCTGGGTCCCGAGTCCTGCTTACGCGTTCCCATGCGACAAGACAGTCGCAGCCTCAATCTGTCCAACACCGTCGCGCTGGTATCCTATGAAGCCTGGCGTCAGTTGGGATTCGAGGGCGGACTTTAAACGCAGAAAAGCCTCCCAAGGAGGCTTTATCCCTGGCGCCGCATCGCTGCTGAGAGCATAGCGGCGCCCATTCTGATTTAGTTCGCGACATGCAGACGCACGTCCACATTGCCTCTTGTCGCATTGGAGTATGGGCAAACTTGGTGAGCCTTATCGACCAGCGCTTGCGCTGCTTCCAGCTCCAAACCGGGCAGTTCAATGAACAGGTCGATGTCCAGACCAAAACCGCCAGGAATCTGCCCTATTCCCACCTCAGCGCGAACATTCACGTCCGCAGGAAGCGCGGCTTTTTGCTGACTCGCCACAAACTTCAACGCGCCGATAAAACATGCGGAATAGCCCGCTGCGAACAGTTGTTCCGGGTTCGTTGCTTCTCCGCCTGCGCCGCCCAACTCTTTAGGCGTCGTCAATCGCACATCCAGTACGCCGTCGGAAGATTTCGCATGACCATCACGGCCGCCAGTGGAAGTAACTGCTGCTTTATATAGTACGTTCATTGGGGTTTCCTTTTTCGTGCTCTGATAATTTTGGGGTTAACCGGATCATCCAGGAACAAGGAAATATTATCGTAACAACAGTTATCGCGATAAGTTTAATTTCCTATCAGAACCATAGCGATTCACTATCCCTGAAACACAGCCCCGTCCTGAATAGAGTTGGCGCCTATTTCAGGACTGGATACCCAAATAAAAGACGAAAAAAAAGCCGGATAACCGGCTTCTTATAAAAGGAAACGCTCAGCTTAGTGCTTGGCTTCTTCCGCAGGAGCGGCTTGCTGCGCCTGTTGACGCTTCACGGCTTCCGCATAGATAGCGTCGAAGTTGACAGGTTGCAGCATCAATGCTGGGAAGCTGCCTTTAACCGCCAACATGTCGATGGTTTCACGAGCGTACGGGAACAGGATGTTCGGGCAGAAAGCGCCCAGAGTTTGCGCCAGTTGCTGCGGGCTCAAACCGTCGATCATGAATACGCCGGCTTGCTGCACTTCGATAACGAACGCAGTCTTATCAGCCAGTTTGGCGGTGATGGTCAGGGTCAAAACGACTTCCCACTGGTTGTCGCTGACTTTTTTGTTCTCGGTGTTCAGGTCCATATTGACCTGGGGCTTCCACTCAGACTGGAATACCGCCGGAGAGTTTGGCGATTCGAAAGAAAGGTCTTTCAGATAAATACGTTGCAGCGCGAATACTGGCTGCTTGGGAGCTTCTGCATTCTCAGACATGACTCTACCTTGATCTCTTTATATTGGTTTGCGGCTCGCAGCAGCGAACCCCCCTTGGTTAACTCGCGTCGGCGTGCGTCCGCAAACGCAGTAGCCATAGAAGCCGACACTTGTCGTTATTTTTCAATTATTCAGGAAGGGGAGACTGATTAGTCCGACGCTCCCGATTGCAGCAGCGCATCCAGCATGCCGGCGCGCTCCAGACCGTAGAGTTCGTCGCAGCCCCCCACATGTTCCTCACCGATCCAAATCTGCGGCACCGTGCGGCGACCGCTTTTCTGCATCATTTCCTGCCTCAGGGCGGCATTGAAATCAACTTTAATTTCTTCGAAAGACGCCCCTTTGGCCTCCAGGAGACGCTTAGCCCGGATACAATACGGGCAGAATTCCGTGGTGTAAATGGTCACGGGCTTGAACTGGGCCATAAAGGATACCGCTTAAAACGTCACTTCTATTACATATGGGCTTTTATTTTTTTGACAATGGCAAATTTGCATTACGCCATTCGACAATGCCGCCTGACAGACGCTGAACGCCTTTAACGCCAGCCGCCGCGAGCGCTCTGACCGCCATGCCGGAATGCTGCCCCATCTTGTCGGCGATGACGATGGTCTTGCCTTCGTGCTTCTTCAGTTCGCCGGCGCGTTCTTTCAGACTGGTGACGGGCATATGAATGGAGCCTTTAATCACGCCTTCCGCCAGATCCTTCTTCTCACGTACATCCACAATGACGGCTTCATCATTATTCATCAGTCTGACCACTTGCTGCGGAGACAGAGATTTACCACCGCGCAAGCGCTCAGTAAGAAGCAGAGCAACGGCCAAACCGACGAATAATGAGCTTAAAATCCAGTGATCGAGAGCAAATAAAAGATACTTCTCCATAACTCCGCCTTTTCTTTAGTAATCTTCTGGGGAAGCGTCGCCGCCCTGCTCCGCTTCGATGTCACAGCCCCCACATCGCGCGTCGGCGATGTCGATGACTTAAAATCTGTTCGCAATCGGCGCCTGTCTCCGCCTGAAAAGCCCGGGCATTATACACAGCCGCCATAGGTTTCAGAAGACAAAGCCCCGGCCGTGTGGCCGATTCCCAACGACAACTCACGAATAAACAATAACTATCAACTGCAAAGCAGTTTTAAATTTAAACTATCCATGCGAAACACAGTATGCTGGACCTAACGAAAATCCCAACCCCGCGCCCGAGCTGAAGCTAGGTGCCGTCTAGGCGGACAACGGATTCAGCCGTTTCTCCGATTGACGGCTTTCAAGACATGGGCGCTAATTACAAGTAGAATACTCGTAAAATTACTAATGGCGGACAGAAAATGACTGCAAAACGCAAACCTACAGCTTTACTCATTTTAGACGGTTGGGGATATCGCGAAGGCAAAGATTCGAACGCTATCGCCAACGCCAACACCCCATTCTGGGACCAGATATCCAGCCAAAACCCACATGTACTGATACACACTTCCGGCATGGCCGTGGGTCTTCCTGACGGTCAGATGGGCAACTCTGAAGTTGGCCACATGAACCTCGGCGCCGGACGTATTGTTTATCAGAATTTCACCCGTATCACCAAAGACATCGAAGATGGCGTGTTCGCTCAGAATCCCGTCATCAGCTCCGCCATTGATAAAGCGGTCAGCAAAGGCAAAGCGATCCATCTGCTTGGTCTGCTCTCTCCCGGTGGCGTGCACAGCCATGAAGATCACATTTTGGCGGCCTGCAAAGTCGCCAAAGAGCGCGGCGCGGACAAAGTCTTCGTGCACGCGTTTCTGGACGGCCGCGATACGCCGCCCCGCAGCGCGCAGCCTTCGCTGGAGCGCACCGATAAACTGCTGAAAGAACTGGGCTGCGGCCGAGTCGCCTCCATTATCGGACGCTACTACGCCATGGACCGTGACAACCGCTGGGATCGTGTGCAGTCCGCTTACGACCTGCTGACCCTGGGCGAAGCGCCTTATCACGCAGAAAGCGCAGTGCAGGCGTTGTCCGCCGCCTATGAGCGGGGCGAAGACGACGAATTCGTAAAAGCCACCCTTATAAAAGGAAGCGGCGATAACGACGCGGTTATCAATGATGGCGACGCCGTCATCTTCATGAACTTCCGCGCCGACCGCGCCCGCGAGCTGACCCGCTGCTTTGTCGAGCAGGATTTCGATGGCTTCGCACGCAGCAAGCTGCCCAAGCTGGCGGACTTTGTCATGCTGACGGAATACGCCGCCACCATTCACACCGCTTGCGCCTACCCCGCCACGGAGCTGACCAACAGCATCGGCGAGTACATGGCCAACCTGCATAAAACTCAATTGCGCATTGCGGAAACGGAAAAATACGCCCACGTCACTTTCTTCTTCAGCGGCGGCAAAGAAGCCATGTTCGAAGGCGAAGAGCGTATCTTGATTCCGTCTCCCGATGTGGCGACCTACGACCTGAAACCGGAGATGAGCGCGCCGGAAGTTACCGACAAACTGGTGGAAGCGATTAAGTCAGGCAAATTCGATTTGATCGTTTGCAACTACGCTAACGGCGATATGGTTGGCCATTCCGGCGTCTACGACGCAGCGATGAAAGCGGCGGAATGTATCGACCAGTGTCTGAAGCGCATCGCCGAAGCCCTGGATGAAGTTGGCGGCCAATGCCTGATTACCGCCGACCACGGCAACGCGGAGCAGATGGTGGACGAAAACGGCCAGCCGCATACGCAACACACCACTGGCCCAGTGCCGCTGATCTACATCGGACCAAAAGACATTTCCCTGAAAAAAGATGGCAGACTGTGCGATATCGCGCCCTCCCTGCTGGATCTGATGCAGCTGGAAAAACCGCAGGAAATGACCGGGGAATCCCTGATCGTTCCGAACTGATTGTCGAAATAATCCAGAGAGGGAGAACCGTTGAACGGCTCTCCCTCTTTTTCTTTAGACCGCTGACCTCTCTTTACCTTACCACCGGGTTTTGCGCCGCAGACCGAAACTCCTCTATACTTGCCGGGGCCAAATCCCGGAGCCTCCCCTTACAGAGGCGTACATAATTATTAATAAAAGAATTTTCATACCGATCGCATGCAGCTTAGCCGTATCGTCCTCTACGTTATCGCAGTTCTGATGCTTGCGCCCGCGGCCGCCGAGAATGTCAGGGCTGACAGCGGCTGGCAGGACCAGGGCGACCATGAAAAGAAGCTGAAGGAACTCAAGCGCGATATCAGCAAATTAAAAGACTGGATTCATGACGCCCAGGGTGAGCAAAGCGATCTTGAAAAAGAGCTGCGCGCCACCGAGGAAAAAATCCAGGATAAGGTCCGGGAAATCAACAAACTCCAAACCTCTATCAACGACACTGAAAAGCAGGTCGATGAGCTGGAGGACAAGGAGAAAGAGCATCTGGCCTCCCTTTCCCAACAGAAAGGCCTGCTCGCAAGACAGATTCAAGCCGCTTATGGCATGGGCCGCGAGCAAGGCGTCAAATTGCTGCTCAACGCGGAAGACCCCACCACCCTGCAAAGAATGCTGGCCTATTACGATTACCTGAATGTGGCCCGTGGCGAGCATATCGAAAAATATCGCCAGACTATCGAGGAACTGAAGCAGACCCGCGCGGAAATTCTCAAGCGCAACCAAGCGTTGTTGGAATCCCGCAATGCGCTGGCACTCAGCAAAGAAACGCTTGAGTCCAAACGCAAAGAGCGGGAAACGACGCTGGCCAAGCTCAACTCCAGCCTTAATTACAAGCAGAACGAATTGACCCGCATGCAGAAAAACCAGAAGCAACTGGAAACGCTGGTCAAGGAAGTGGAAAAGGCCATATCTAACTTAGAGTTAACCCAAGACTCTGTGCCTTTCTCCAAACTCCGTGCTAAATTACCCAAACCTACGAAGGGCGCATTGCAGCAGCTTCAAGGACAATCCGGCGGTGGTTTCAGACCGTCCGGGGTATTTTTCCAAACCCCACTGAACACCCCTGTTTCCGCCGTGCATCACGGACGCGTCGTGTTTGCGGATTGGCTGCGGGGCTTCGGCCTGTTGATGATCATTGATCACGGCGATGGCTATATGAGCCTGTATGGCTACAATCAAGCTTTACTCAAGGATACCGGCGATTGGGTTCGCAGCGGCGAGACCGTCGCCAGCGCCGGCAGCAGCGGAGGCCAGTCCGAAACCGGGCTATACTTTGAAATAAGGCATAACGGCAAGCCTGACGACCCTCTCCGATGGTTCAAGAAATAAAGGTGAATGCAGGGAATTTAATATGTTGTCAAAATTTACTCGAAATGCGCTATCCGGAATCATTCTCTCTCTCACCGTTGCCCCACATGGTTGGGCTGACGAGCCCCTGCAGGAACCCGAGACTCCCATCGACGACGTCAGCGTAACAGACGCGGCCACTGCCGAACGCGGCAATCTGCCTCTGGACGATCTGCGCAAATTTGCGGAAGTGTTTGACCGCATCAAACGCGCCTATGTGGAAGACGTCGACGACACCACCCTGTTGAATAACGCCATTCGCGGCATGTTGTCCGGACTTGATCCCCACTCCGCCTACCTGGAGCCCAGCGCTTTTGAAGACCTGCAGGAATCCACTTCCGGCGAGTTCGGCGGCCTCGGCATTGAAGTCGGACTGGAAGATGGCTTCATCAAAGTCATCACCCCTATCGACGATACCCCCGCGCAGAAGGCGGGCATCGGCGCCGGCGACCTGATTATCAAACTCGACAACAAAACTGTTAAAGGCATGACGCTGGAAGACGCCGTCAATATGATGCGCGGCAAGCCCGGCACCCCGATCAAACTGACCTTGGTGAAAAAAGGCGAAAACAGCCCCGTTGAGCTGGAAGTGTTGCGCGACGTCATTCGCGTCGCCAGCGTGAAAACCATGAACCTGGATAAGGGATACGGCTACATCCGCATCACTCAGTTCCAGGCGCAAACCGGCTCTGATTTCACTAAAGCGATCAACAAACTGAAAGAAGCTTCGCCGCAAGGTCTGAAAGGCGTGATTCTGGATCTGCGCAACAACCCCGGCGGCGTTCTGCAGGCGGCGGTCGACGTAGCAGACTCTCTGCTGGATGAAGGCCTGATTGTTTACACCGATGGCCGCATTAAAAGCTCCAAGCTGCGCTTTACGGCTACCCCTGGCGATGAGATCGCCGGCGCGCCGATGGTCGTGCTGATCAACGGCGGTTCCGCGTCCGCCTCGGAAATTGTCGCAGGGGCCTTACAGGACCACCACCGCGCTATCATCCTGGGCACGGAAAGTTTTGGTAAAGGCAGCGTTCAGACCGTGTTGCCGCTGGACGAAGAATACGGCCTCAAGTTGACCACTGCGCGTTACTACACCCCCAGCGGCCGCTCGATTCAGGCCCTTGGCATCGTGCCGGATATTCAGGTGCAGCGCGCCCAGATCACTGAAGAAGAATCACAACCGTTCTTCAAAGAGGCGGACCTGTCCGGTCACTTGGTCAACGAGAATGGCGAAAACGACGGCAAAACCGCCAAGCGGGATAGCAGCGTACAGGAAATCATCGCCAAGGACTTCCAGTTGCGTGAAGCGCTAAATCTGCTGAAAGGCCTCACTATCATGAAGGCGTCCGCGAAAGGCTGAACTGTTTGAGGTCTTCGCTAATCAACCTACTCCGCGCCGGCGTCAGGGCCGGCCTTCTCTTGCTCTTGACGCATTCCGCGGCGAAAGCGGAGGAAGCCGCTGACGCCACGCCGCCCCAAGCGGCGGTGACGCCTGCGATCATGCGTTCAGCCCCTCTGGAAGATCATCCGCCCACCATCGCCATCATCATCGACGATATGGGCAACTATCAGCACATGGGGGAGCGCGCCATACGCATTCCTGCTCCGCTGACGCTGTCATTTCTACCCTTCCGTCCTCATACCATTTCTCAAGCCAGGCTGGCTTACGCCGCCGGCAAGGAAATCATGCTGCACATTCCCATGGAGAACGTGAAGCGGATTCCCCTCGGAGCCAGCGGGCTGACCAGCGACATGAGCAATCAGGATATGGTGGTGACGTTCCGGCAGGCGATCAAGGCGATTCCATACGTGAGCGGCGTCAATAACCATATGGGCAGCGCCCTGACGCAAAACCGCGCCGCCATGAATCTGGTGATGGGAGAGCTGCAGGGCTATCCTCTGTACTTTGTCGACAGTCGCACCACGGCGTCCTCCATCGCGCACTCCGTTGCCGTCAGTCATTCGATCCCTACTCTGGACCGGGATGTTTTCCTGGACCATGTCATCAGCACCAAGGCCATCGACTTTCAGTTCAAACGCCTGCTGGACATCGCCCGCAAAAAAGGCACGGCCATCGCAATCGGCCATCCTCACAAAGAAACCATCGAATATCTGGAAAAAGTGCTTCCCTCACTGGGAGAGCAAGGCGTCGCCATCGCCACTATTAAAGGTTTATGGGCGATTCGCAATAACGCCCAGGACATGTTCCAGACCACGCCCCCGACGATTCTGGCGGAACGCCATCACGACAGCGAACCCAAGAAAAGCGTCAACTGAATCAGTTTGCTGGTTGATAGTGTTCGCTTAAGGCCGGATATCTATTTCAGTGATATAGATGCTGATAATGCGCCACCAATGAACGCAAGGTGGCGATCAGAGCTTTTCTATCGCCGTCCGCCAGCCAGGCGCCCACTTCCACTTCCTCGCCTTTACAGACGAACACCACACAGAGATGCCCATTGCGGCCGCCTTCCACCAGCACGATGCGCGTGTACCAACGGGGAAATGTCCAGGTGCGTTCCGGCTGCGCCATGCCTTTTTCAATGCAGACTTCCAGAGGAGTGATAAGGATCACTTCCTGCGAGGCGCAACGTTTACTGACCGCCCGCAGCATACCCGCCAAAAGCGCGAGTTCCAGACCGCAGAACGCCAGCACAGGCAGTGCGCCAAAGAAAGAAAAAGCGATGGATATAGTCAAGGCGACGCCGCCGACAGCAAAGAGGAAGACGCGGTTGCCTTTCCAGCCAGCGGAGTTATTGGGTTGCAGGATCAGCCGGGCGCAAGCGGCATTTTCTCCGGGGACGACGTCGAGCATATACAAACCTGTTCAGGAAATGCCGAAGCAGGGCCTGTTCACACATCAACTTCAACAAGCCAGGAGCTGTTCCTAAAAAAGTATATACCCGCTATTCAAAGCGCGACACTTTACCTTTGCAGTTCAGTGGTCGCGCAGGAATACGTCAGCGAAAATCAAATGCGCACTTCAACGCCCTGCTTGGCCATAAACGCTTTGGCCTCAGGGATGCTGTATTCGCCGAAGTGGAAAATGCTGGCGGCCAGCACGGCGTCGGCGCCGCCGTCTTTAACGCCATCGACCAGATGCTGCAGGTTACCTACGCCTCCGGAGGCGATCACAGGCACAGACACAGCGTCGCTCACCGCACGGGTCAGCGCCAGGTCAAAACCGTTTTTGGCGCCGTCGCGATCCATGCTGGTCAACAGGATTTCTCCCGCGCCGAACTCCACCATTTTTCTGGCCCAGACAATAGCGTCCAACCCGGTTGGCTTGCGACCACCGTGGGTGAATATCTCCCAGCGCTCAGCTTCGCCGGGCGCGGAGACTTTCTTGGCGTCGATCGCCACGACAATGCACTGACTGCCGAACTTGGCGGCCGCTTCACCGACAAATTCAGGAGTGAATACAGCGGCGGTATTAATGCTGACTTTATCCGCGCCGGCATTCAGCATGGTGCGGATATCCTCCAACTTACGAATGCCGCCGCCGACAGTCAGGGGAATAAACACTTGGCTGGCCATGCGCTCCACGGTATGCACAGTGGTGTCGCGGCCCTCATGGCTGGCGGTGATGTCCAGAAAAGTGATTTCATCCGCGCCCTGCTCGTCGTAGCGCTTCGCCACTTCCACTGGGTCGCCTGCGTCGCGGATGTCCACAAACTGAACGCCTTTGACCACTCTTCCTTTATCTACGTCCAAGCAAGGAATAATGCGTTTCGCCAAGCCCATGTTGTTACCTATGTGTCTGTCTGATACGGGTGTTCGTGTGCTGCGTTAGCCAATGGAGTCGCAGTACGTTTGCGCTTCGCGCAGATCCAGCGCGCCTTCATAAATGGCTCGTCCGGTAATTGCGCCGATAACGCCGCTGTCCGCCACTGTCGCCAGGCGACGAATGTCGTCCATGTTGGTGACGCCGCCAGATGCGATAACCGGTAAACCTGACTCCCGCGCCAGCGCCGCAGTAGCTTCCACGTTCACACCTTGCATCATGCCGTCGCGGGCGATGTCCGTGTAAACGATGGAGGAAACGCCCGCGTCGCGGAACTGTTTCGCCAGATCCACAGCGCTGACGGAACTGACTTCCGCCCAACCTTCCGTCGCGACCATGCCGTCTTTGGCGTCAATGCCGACGATGACGGCGCCCGGGAAAGCGCGACAGGCTTCTTCGACGAAAGCCGGCTCTTTCACCGCTTTGGTGCCGATGATGACGTACTTCACGCCCGCATCCAGATACTGTTCGATGATGTCCAATTCGCGAATGCCGCCGCCGATCTGAATGGGCAGATCCGGGTACGCTTTGGCGATGGCGGAGACGATTTCACCGTTCACTGGTTTGCCGGCGAAAGCGCCGTTCAGGTCCACCAGATGCAGTCTGCGAGCGCCTGCGTCGACCCATTGCGCGGCCATGGCCACGGGATCATCGGAGAATACGGTGGAGTCGTCCATGCGGCCCTGCTTCAGGCGCACGCACTTACCATCTTTCAAGTCTATCGCGGGGATTATAAGCATTGTGGTTCTCAGTCGTTCGGATGTCTGGCTGTAGGGAATGTTGCAGCCGCCACGATCAAGGACGGCCGTTCCAACGGGTGAAGTTCTTCAGTAACTGCAGCCCGGCGTGCTGGCTTTTTTCCGGGTGGAATTGCGCGGCGAAGATATTGTCGCGCGCGATGGCGGCGGCGAAATCCACGCCATAACGGCAGGTTCCCGCCACGACTTCCGGGTGGTCGCCCGCCGCATAATAGGAATGCACAAAATAGAAACGATCATTGTCGGCGATGCCGTCCCACATGGGGTGGTCAACGGTTTGTTTGACCTCGTTCCAGCCCATGTGCGGCACTTTCAGACGCTCGCCATTTTCAGTCAAACCGTAGCCGAAAAATTTTACGTCGCCGGGAAAGACTTTAAGGCAGTCGACGCCGTTGTTTTCCTCGCTGCGTTGCAGCAACACCTGCATGCCCACGCATACGCCCAGCATAGGGCGGCCGGAGGCGACTGCGTCGAGGATAATCCTGTCGAAGCCAAGGCGCACGATTTCGCCCATGCAGTCACGCATTGCGCCCACGCCGGGCACCAGTACGCGATCCGCCTCAGCGATGATCTTCGGGTCGGCGGTCACCAACACCCTCGCATCCGGCGCCACATGCTGCAACGCCTTCGACACCGAGTGCAGGTTACCCATTCCATAATCAATGACCGCGATCGTATTCATGCTTGGTATGACCGTTCCTGTTTTATTCGCTAAACGTAAAAAAGGCCGCTTTCATAGACGGCCCCTGGTTACGGAATTACAGCGCGCCCTTGGTGGACGGCATAATGCCGGCCATGCGAGGGTCCAGCTCCAGCGCCATGCGCAGTGCGCGACCGAAAGCTTTGAACACTGTTTCAATCTGGTGGTGAGAATTGCGTCCACGCAGGTTATCGATATGCAGGGTTACCTGAGCGTGATTCACAAAGCCCTGGAAGAATTCGTAGAACAGATCGACATCGAACTGGCCAATCATGGAGCGGGTGAACTCGACGTGCATTTCCAGGCCGGGGCGACCGGAGAAGTCGATCACTACGCGGGACAGGGCTTCGTCCAGAGGCACATAGGAGTGACCATAACGACGGATGCCTTTTTTATCGCCAAGGGCTTTGGCGACGGCTTGTCCTAAAGTGATGCCGATGTCTTCCACTGTGTGGTGGGCGTCGATATGCAGATCGCCTTTGGCGACGATATCCATATCAATCAGGCCGTGTCTGGCGACCTGATCCAGCATATGGTCGAGAAACGGCACGCCGGTTTCGAAACGGGCCTGACCGCTGCCGTCGAGGTTAATCTTGCAGGTGATTTGGGTTTCCAGCGTATTGCGGGTGACTTCCGCCTTGCGCTCCGCCATGCGTTACTCCAGCCAATGCAGAAAACGCGCATTATAGCGTGTAATCTCCGCTTAGCCTACAGCGCCGGGGACCGTCGCGGATAATCCGTCCGGTCCCACCGCATACACGCAGGTATCAGGAGGCGAATTCTTTTTGCAGGTTGTCCATATAGACGTCGACCAGAGAGTTAAACTCGTGTTTAACCACGGGGCTGATGGCCAGTTTCAGCAGACTTGGCAGAGGCAAAGTCAGTGAGCCTTTGGTCTGGAAGCGCGCTTCCACGCGACCGCCTTTATCCACCACGGTCCAGGAACCCTGCACTTCGCTGTTCCCTTCTCCTTTTATAGGCGCCCAGGTGATGCTGCCGCGTTCTTTATCTGCGCTGTACTGGCAGGCGTAAACAGTCTGGATAGCATGCTTGTCGACGCCGATCTTTTTCATTTCCCAGCGATAGGCGTTATCGCCCAGGTCCACCAACTGCTCCACTTTCGGAAAGTGGGATACGGAAGCCGGCACGTCGGCCAGCAAATCGAACACCCTGTCGTAACTGGCGGGTGTTTCGAAGGTTCGGCTGATTTCAATTGTGATGTTTACAGACACAAGCTATCTCCTTAAGACTGCACACTTTATTATCGGCGGGTTTTCATTGGTGTGGTTTATCAGGCGTAATCCTGTACACTCCGCGAAGTACTGTTCTATATATACGGATACGTCTTTATATACGGACACGTCTTTTATATACGGACGCGCTATCTAAGCGGCCGCTGCAACAGCGGGCGGGACGCGCTATCCGCCGGAGTACGCCCGACAAATCGATCCTTCAGGGCCCATAGTTTGCTACGCTAATTGCCACAAGTCTATCTACTTACATGAACAATCCGTCGAATCCCCAAAAAAAACAGCCTGTTACTCTATCCCATGATTCCGCCGGCGAGCAGGACGCCGCCACGGCGACAAACAGCTTCGCCGCGCGCCTGCTGACATGGTTCGACCAACATGGGCGCCATGACCTGCCCTGGCAAGATCCACGCACGCCTTATCACGTGTGGATATCGGAGATCATGCTGCAGCAAACCCAAGTCAGCACAGTGATTCCCTACTTCATCAAATTCATGGAGAGCTTTCCCACTGTCGCGACGTTAGCAGAGGCGGATCAGGATACGGTGCTGTCTCACTGGGCCGGTCTGGGGTATTACGCCCGGGCGCGCAACTTACATAAAGCCGCCAAGACTATAGTGGAGAAATTCAACGGAGAGTTTCCCCACACGCTGGAAACAATTCAGGAATTACCTGGCATCGGGCGCTCCACCGCCGGCGCGATTCTGTCCATGGGCTTCGGCATTCGTGCGCCGATTCTGGACGGCAACGTCAAACGCGTACTCTGTCGTCATGACGCCGTAGAAGGCTGGCCGGGGAAACGGGAAATTGAAGTCCGCCTGTGGGAGTTAGCGGACGCTTACACACCTGTCGAGCGAGTCACCGATTACACTCAGGCGATCATGGACCTCGGCGCCACCCTTTGCACCCGCAGCAAACCCGCCTGTAGTCGATGCCCCATGGAGGACACCTGCCAAGGGCTGGCGCAGGACTTGACGGACCAATTGCCAACTCCCAAAGCTGGTAAGAAGATCCCCACTCATGAGCGCTTTGTCCTGGTGCTGCAAAATGAGGACGGACACATTCTATTGGAGCGCAGACCGCCGACAGGCATTTGGGGTGGACTCTGGTCTCTGCCGGAAAGCGATAAGAACATGGACCTGCCGGACGCCCTGCAAAGCTGGAAAGAACAGAAGCATCTACAGTTGAAGCAATATGAGCTGGCGTCGCCGTTCCGCCACACCTTTTCTCACTATCATCTGATATTGAAGCCCATTATCGCTTCTACAGCCGACCTTGAGCGGCGGGAGGACGTTGCGTCCATCGTCGGCGAATCCGACAGCCAGTGGTTCGATCCGGAGCAGGAATTACCCGGCCTGCCCGCTCCTATAGAGAAGTGGCTCAGCCAGAAGTCGCTGGACAGGCAAAAGCGCCTGCTCTGACAGCTTTGTTATAATCGAACCTAATCACACTCAGATAATTGAAACTACACGAAACCCAATAAAGGATAAGCAACATGGCGCGAATGGTATTCTGCAAAAAGTATCAGCAAGAACTCGAAGGCCTCGCCCTGCCCCCCATGCCGGGCGCCCGCGGCAAGGAATTGTTCGAGACTGTTTCCAAGAAAGCATGGCAGGAGTGGCTGCAACACCAGACCATGCTCATCAACGAAAAGCGTTTAAACCTGATGGACCCGGACGCTCGCACCTACCTCACCGAGCAGATGGAGAAGTTCCTCAACAACGAAAATTTCGACGCAGCGGAAGGCTTTGTTCCTAAAGACTAAAAAATTAAAAAAATATGCTTGACCTTTTTTCTCCCAGAGGTTTAAATACGCGCCGTCGCCCAGATAGCTCAGTCGGTAGAGCAGGGGATTGAAAATCCCCGTGTCGGTGGTTCGATTCCGCCTCTGGGCACCACCATTCTAAAAGCCTGCATTTATATGCGGGCTTTTTTCGTTTCTAGCCCAAGAAAATCCACGCCAATAAAGAGCTTAGCAATTCAGACACCCGGCAAGCTCAACACACCCCCTGCCCTTTCAAAACCCCAAAAAAGTAAAAGAAACTAGCCCTTCTTCTTTTATTGTCACGGGTCGATGTGTCAACAAAGTGTCAACGCAAATTCACTATCGATACTCAAAAGCGCCTGATCGCCTCAATGTCTCATTTTTTAGCACCATTCCTACCCTCCTCTATTTAGGCTTTATAACAACCTAATAGACGCACTCATTCAGCCAACCGAAAGACTGCCTATCCATCTCCGGGAACTGGCATGGTGTGACCCCGAGTGAGCAGTACGGATAGGAGCTTTATCTGCAGTACATGCAGATGCTGTTGTCTCGCAGGAAAAGGTATTTGGTGATCAATGACTGCGTGTCTATTACGCCCCTCCTCAGAAGCGATGATGGTTGAGATCTCAGGGGTAGGCCGTCCCCTTTTTATCCTCACGAAACAACGACGCTACCACTGGCACTCCAGAGCATGCTGTTGTTGCAGATCAGCGTAGCCACTTTTTCTCGGAGATGGCTGGATAGGGACGATGTAGCCAACATTTGCTGAGTCCACCTACGTGCACTTAACGCCTCTGTAGCAGGCATTTTTTGTGCAGCGGAGTTTTGCAGTAAAGTGGCGCTAAGCAAAAAATGTCCTGTTGACAGACTTTTTAGGCTTTTGACTTTATGTACTCATTTACAAAACCTGAAAGCACGATCTTTTTTGCTTTTGAGAGATACCTCGAAACTAAATCAAATGGGTTAACTTCAAAGCTTGTACAAGAACCAACTTTCTCAGTAGAGATTTGTGATGGCGTTATTTTATACACCCAACCATCTTGTCCAGCCCGACCACCACTACTGAGTGGTCGTTAGTGTGCTTCAGTATCCAGAGTAGGTTTGATTAATATATTCGTCCCAAAACACATCTAAATAGAATTTCGTTTTTTAAATATATTCGCCAACTTGAAGATTAATTAAATACTCTTCAACCCCAGGCATGTACGACTGTGTATCGTAGATCATTGATACAGGATAAGTTCCTTCTAGACCTGATAGGGAATTAACTAGACTCTGCCAAACTCTCTCATTCGTCATGCGATAACTTTTGACGCCTAGCACCGACGATACGGACAAGAGTGGAATTCCAGCCCCGAAGGGGCTAACGTGCTTGTGATTGTTATAGCCTTTACTTGCATGAAAATACCACACTAAGCTGAACTGAAGTAGGATTTACAATATTTTTCTTTGCTGGATGAACTATTGATAAATGGACAATAGAACCGTTGACATCAATGAACAGGAACTGCCCAGATTTAGTCAGAGTATTCGCATCAGGATGCTTTATTCCATAGATACTACTGCTGTCTTGATACGCAATATCATAGGTTGAGTATTGCGTTTCAAATTCAGTATTTCCCCCAGAGCGAGAATATTCCTTCAATTCTACTTTCTCCTTTGAAATACGAAGATCAAGTAACCAGTCGGAATCCCCCTTCTCGGAAACAGCTGATAGTTTTGCAACCTGATCATTAAAGGTTACAACGTTAGTGCTTCCTCCAAGTGATTCACACTCTTTTAACTCAAGCGCCGACACACATCGAGCGGTCAGTAAAAATAAATATATAAAGTGTAATTTTTTCATCGATTATTTTGGCCACCCCCTGCATCTTCTTGTTAAACGCGAGCACATGATTTTAATTTTTTCCAGGTATAGCCTGAAGCATACCTTCAATAACTTTACTTAAGGGCGCTGTAAAAACTCCAGCCTTACCGGAACTGTATGCCTCAAACCACATTCCATAACCTTCACCAAAATGATCATCCTCACGCTCCCAATCTTGTTTCACATCCAATTTCGATGTCACGCAATCCAGTAAAGCATTAACATCATAAGGAAGATGAGATATAAATATCAAACTACCATCTGGAGCTTGGACTCCTGAAACTGAAATATGCACAATCACTCTTCCATCATCACTAGGCTCAATCAACTTGATCCATATTGTAGAAGAATCATCGCAATCTCGGGTTTTGTATTTCCAAACTTGACCTTCCTCCAGCGGCGATGCCAGATGCTGTTTTCCTTTTGGCTTACCGAGATGACTCCAGTCTATGTATGGAGATTTATCAGGCCAATGATGAAGCAAATACTGAGCACAAGCGGAGGATAAATTCTTTGCGCCTGTTTCTTCATAACACTTCACCAAGTAAACGAATGCGAGTGGACTATTAGGCTCAGCCACCGAAGATTGTTCAAAGAAAGGAATTGCCTCTGAGAATTTAAGCTCTTCAACAAGGCCTATGGCATAGTTGTCAAGGGCTTCTATATGTGTTGGCAAATATTCAAATGCTTGTTGATAGTGCTTACGAGAAATAGAAATTTCCCCAGCTCTATCCGCGGATATTGCGCGTCGGTATGATGCCTGGGCTTTAGAGATTAGCTCACCTAACTCATCCTCTGTCATTGCTTGAAATGGGCTACGATCAAGATTCACTTTATTTGAAAGTTGGTTCCAAAATTCGTTTGGATCACCAGGCTTTGACTTTCTAAACTTATCAAAAAACTTCATATAGATTCTTCCTAAAAACTATCTTTCTAGACTACGGTTGTAGATACGTTTAACAGCACCCTCATGATAGTCTGTTTACAATTAACCATCACATAACAGTGAAATAAGAAAGCGCCTGATTTAACTGTTCTGCTGACATTAAACTACCCGACTGATCATCGATAGCTACGCCATTATATTTAGTTATTAGAATTACTGCTGTAGTAAATGCTGATTGAGCCTCAATAGGATTCACGCCGAAACGAAGTTGATAAACAGTACCTTCACTAAATTTGAGAGGTACTACTGTTTTGAATGGTTCGGATAATTCTGAGACAGGAAACGAGTAAACTTCCACGCCAGCCTCCTGGCCATTCAGTTTCGCCGGAAGAAAGCCTGAACGTTCATTTAAAAATGTGTTTTTAGCGTATTCAATATTATACTCATTCTCCTTCGCGAATTGGTTTAGCTCATTCGTATTTGGTTCTACTCCAAGAGCCAGAACCACAAGTAAGCTCATTGACATGAAGAGCTCCTTTTAGAGAAGACATCTACAATGTATTACAGTGTGCTCGAGAGCAAGCCTGAACAAAGCGTAGGTTTTTCCCTAGGGCAGTTTTTTATGCATTAATCCAGTATTTCTCCACATTTCCAATAAACAGCTTTGCGCTTTCTTCGTTCCAGTAACGACCTTCCAGTTGCTTTTCTAGTCGCAGTACCATTGAAGGAGAATAAATAAGTTTAACACGCCAGCTAGTTAGGTATTTATTGTCTACGACAGTGCGAATAAACTTTCCTGATCTCTTACAAATACCTAAAACTTCGTACTTTCCCCAGCCTGGATCCCAGGCGCATGGTAATAGGTACACCTTTGTTCCCGGCGAAAATAGCGTTGTGCCTTTTATTACACCCTTTCCTCCAGGTCCGTAAGAAGTTTCTTTCCTTACATTCGCCATGACAGACCACAAAGGAGGATAAATTGGAGTTACATTATCATTCATGCTCTAAACATAAAGCCTTTAGGTGTGACTGGTACTGCGAGAGTGGGGCTTTGGTTTGGAATTTCGTGGCCATACCAAAACGGAGCGCAGAAGTAAAAGTAACTACGGTAAACTTCTTAGATTCATTAAGGTTTGTAATTTTAGTTACTTTTGTATTCACCCGTTAAATCTCCGTGCTCATCAATCTTCCACGCCCCTTTGATCCCTTCTGGCGGCACATCAACATCAGGGTCAAATTTCGGATCGGTTTCGTATATCCATCCATTGGGATGTTTTTTCTTCTTCTATCATTGCTTGTGAAAAATTTGGTTTTTCGTTCTGCTTATCCAAAACGCCCTCCATATCTTTTCCCAATAAAATATTTATTTAATGTTTTGGGATATGAATATAACGCCTGCAGCAGGAGTATATTTTTCATGCAGGGGAAGATGAACGAAAAATGGCTCGATCTGCCTGCACTTGTTAACCTATCAAACTTAGTAGTGAAGAAGCAGCCCAGGCTCCCAAAACTATTAATATAAAAAAACCACCCAGCTTAAAGGTCATTTCTCCCCACTTAGAACTTAATTCCTTTTCCTCTATAAATCTTGCGACCACTCTTGTCGTTCCCTCTGGTATATCAAGTGCTTCCGATATAGAGCGAGGCTCGTTTGTGACACTTCTCCTCTTTACAGAGTGCGTTTCTGTAAGCCCTAGGAATTTATTTTCTGCGTCAGAATAAGATAGCTCACAATCAAATGAAGAATAATTAGACTTTTCATCAATTCTTATTCGAGCTTGAAAGTGTGGTATTGATTGAGGCCCTACATGCGGATTAGAAGAACAAACGATATCACGAATAACATATTCCACCACTTCAAGACTTTGGATATCGCCACCTATTTCTACTTTCACAATACGAACCCATTTAAGTTAACATTTGTATATCACGTATACGCGCTTTTCCATTCCAACTATTTGAAGATAGTTCCTCAAACCCACTTATTCCAGAGTAAAGGTACTGAAAAGTCAAACCATCTCATTTACGAAATACCGTGCGTCCGCACATACACTTTACTTAGGGGCTCGTTATCACAACAAGCAAGAACTCAAGTTATTGAATAGAAGCACTTTTCAGGACAACATCATTTGAAAAACAAGCCATTCGGCACGACAAAACGAGCGAGCATCTTGACTGCAAGCGCAAGTCGCCCCCCCCCTACGAGAGGCGACTTTTTCTCTCACTTACAATTCAAAACGCCTCAAAAATTTTCAATAGATGAATTTCAGCACTTAGGAGCCTGCCCGCCCAGCATGAGGGCTGCCCTGTTTTCCGACTTTCCCTACACTAAGTTTTTTGCAAAACCCGCAGGCGTGAGGAGGAGTGAATTTTCGTTCCACAAAAGCTTGCGGACTGTAGCGAGACGACAGCATGGCTTTTGGGCGGATGAAAATTTGGGGGCTGTACAGTTAGAGAAGGGCACAGTACTTGCCCGAAAGCAGACGTCAGAGAGAAATGCTACCTTTTTATTTAACATTAAATGGCAATAGACCGCTTTCGGCCATAAGCGGATATTAATAGTTTTTTACTCTGACCTAAAATTTTCCTGCCTACCAACCCCCAGGAACGGGCACTCCTTTCATCACATTCAATGCGAGGCTTAATACTGGTTGAAATTTCAGCATATCTCTGAATTCTCTAGAAGCATGCTAATTTTACCGATACCACTGGCTCGATTTGTCATCTTGTTCTATTAGAAAAATTTAGGAATTCAATAATCTAGATACAGGCCCATTTAAATAACGGGACCAAGTGGGTAAGATATATGCGCATGCTCGTTTTTCCAGTGAGCCACAAGAGCCGATTTCAATGAATTTCCAATGGAATCATGGAACTGGCGAAAGTATCTTTAAAAACCAAAATTGAGAAACGCGCATGCACGTTATACAAATATTAGATTTTTCCAGTAGTAAAAAAATGGAGTTATAAAATGAAAGTAGTAAAAAGCACATTTGCTGTATTATTAGTTTTATTATCAACGTCAGCATACAGCCTGACCATCAATGAAAATGATGCAATTAATATAAATGGTAGTGAATCAATGGTTTACACACATGACCAATCTACCCTGACTGCAATGCCAGATTCTGATATTAGCTGGCTTTATGCGTATGACAACTCCACCATAAATATAAATGGTGGAGAAACTAGCTGGCTCTTTGGTTATCATAATTCAACTATCAATATCTCGGCTGGCGATATTTCTTGGCTTAAAGTTTTTAATAACAGTGAAACCAATATCACCTATCTTGATAATCTAAGCTGGCTTGAGGTTTATAACGATGCGGTAGTAAATATTTATGGCTCTAACTTTTCGTATTCCAACAGTCATCTTTCAGGCAACTGGGCAAATGGAAATTCATTTTCTTTTTGGGCTTTAGGTAATATAGATAACATCGTTCTGCATGCTGTTCCTGAGCCATCGACTTTTGCTTTGCTTGTCTTGGGGATGGGGTTATTGGTCCGAAATAGAAAAATCTAACAAGTGCAGCTTGCCGGACTTGGGTAAACTGTCACCTTTTCGCGCTGCGCGGCAAAAAGCCGCCAGTTTACTCAAGCCGCAACTGCAGACGTTAACGGTACAAAAGCGGATTCAACCAATAATTGCAACAGGAACAATGGCCGCTTTGGGTCGGCGGCGGCCAGGTTCAGGTTATCCGCCGCTGACAGATTGGTGCACACTGCGCCGGATTGCTGCTACATGAAAATGGACTGCATTGACAGCTTGGAAGTGGGGAGTCTTCGACGGGATTAGTTTGCTCAGCTTAGCTGCTGAGTACAAAGGGACTGAAAACACCCGAGCGTTAGCTCAAAGGTGTTTTCAGTATTGATCCGATAGCTGATTTAACTCTTTTTACCTTGGCTAGAGTGTTTAGCCTCCATCTCAGCAGCCTGCTCCATTAACTTAAGCATTTCTTCTTCGGTCGTGGCTGCGTTCATTTTATTGTGGTGTTTATCTTGCTCGGATTTAGGAACTTGTTGGTCTGAGTAACTAAGCCTGCGTAGCTCAACCAGGTTCTTGCAATATTCCTCCCACTCCGCGTCTTGCTCTGGTATCGTCCACTTCAAAGGATTGAGTGTTTTAGAGATTTTTGCGCTGGAGTGAGTGCACTTAATGTGCTCCAACTCATTAAGTGCGGAAGGCGATAGCTCGATCTTAACGCTGGATATGATGTTTTCTACAAGCTCGTAGAGCGGTTTGGGCGACACCATTGCGTCTTTCTTCGAGAGCTCTCCCGGCTCATATTGCAAAAGATGAAAATATATAAAGACGCAGACTTCATGATCAACCGGGAAAGCATATATAACCTTTCGGTCATCGCCACTGGTCACAGGCGTCACTTCAAATGTCACAGCATGTATTGGATGGCGACTATCTGGTTTCCAGTGAACCGGCGCATCAAATTTGCTGCGTCCATTCGAAACCAAGTGACCATATTCAGTAGTTAAAGCATCCGTTATGAACTGCTGAAAATGGTCAGGCCTTAATAGCGAAAAGTCTTTGCTTGACGGGGTAATTCTCTGAACCGAGACAGTAGCGTCCACTTGGGCGGCATAGCCGGTAAACGCCTGTCCTCGAAAAGCCCAGCAACGCCGTAAAGGAACTATATATCTTAGTTCTTTATAGCAGGCTTCCTCACCAATCTTTCTACGGTCAGTTTCGTATAGGTTACTGTCAAATAAGTTATATTCGCCAGAAGGAGAAATATATTCTTCATAGAAGCCATCAGGAAGATGGCGGTTCATTAAAAAGCTGACTTTAGTTCCTGACAAGGAAACCTGAATAGCTTCAGCCTTTGAAAAATCTGGTCCTATTGGGATACAAGGACGCTTTTTTCGGAGCT